>JASJAZ010000230.1 GCA_030066785.1 Desulfobacterales bacterium
TATTATTACATCGTCGCCAGAGTCTATCTGGAAGTCGTAAAGAGAGAGAAGCCGGTTCCCTTTTTTTACCTGATAAAGAATCCGAGGTTTACTCTAATGCATGCACCCTTCGCCGCAAAACGTGCTGAACAATACCTGATGAAGACGATTGCATTTGGTAAAACTATTGGCGCAATTGGTATTAAAGCTCAGGCACACCTTGATCTTGGGATTTTTTACAAGATCAAAAAGCGCTACCAAAAGGCCAGTGAGCACCTGCAAGAGGCCATTGCCATATTTGATCAAACCGGTGCGCATGTATTTCTCAAGCAGGCAAAGGCCGAGCTTGCTCAAATACGTTAAATATTAAGATGTACCGGTGCCAAATTTCATTAACAAGTTGATGTTGTTGCTTTGACATTGGATCTTCCGATTCGTCTCAGTCAGATTTGGAGATTGAACTTGAAGCGCATTGCTCTAAAAACCAAAAACGCAAAAAGGATAGATGCCATGAGCAAAAGTGCACGGAGTCTTTTCGTGTTTTCGATATATTTATTTGTTCTTGGCATGATTCTATTGGTGATACCCAATGTTTTATTAACTTTATTCGGGCTGCCTAAAACCAATGAAGTGTGGATCAGGGTAGTGGGGATGTTGGTTTTCATCTTGGGATTTTATTATTTCAGTGCTTCAAAAAATGAAATAAAAAGCTTTTTGCAATGGACAGTCTATGCCCGAACCTCGGTTCTTTTTTTCTTTGTAGTTTTCGTATTACTCGGGTTTGCACCGGCAATCTTAATCTTGTTTGGTGCTATTGATGCAGGCGCAGCTTTATGGACACATTTGTCATTACGATCTGAGAAAATTTGATTCCAATTCAACCATCAGAGTGCTTTATGCCGGTTGTATTTACACCACATAAGATTGGCAAATTAGAAGTAAAGAATCGTTTTGTCCATTCGGCCACTCAGGAGGCGATGTCAAAACAATCGGGCGAGGTCACAGATCAGATGATAAAGCGGTATGTCAACCTTGCCAAAGGTGGTGTTGGTCTGGTTATCCCCGGGCTTATGTTTATTCATCCCAGAGGCCGCGCAGTCAAATATCAGACTGGGATACACAGCGATAAAATGATTTCCGGACTCAGGAAACTTGTAGCTGCCGTTCATGAAAACGGCAGCAAAATCGCTTTTCAATTGGCGCATGGCGGCAGGCAATCGCCAAAAAAGCTTATTGGCGCCTCTCCCTTAGCGCCGTCAAGCAAAGGCAGAGATCCTGTGAGCCTGAATAAACCCAAACAGATGGATGATGCAGAGATACACGACGTTATAGCGGCTTTTGCTGAGGCTGCCAACAGAGCGGTCGAAGCGGGCGTCGATGCTATTCAATTACATGCCGCCCATGGTTTTCTAATCAACGAGTTTTTATCGCCATTTTTCAATGATCGTGAAGACAAATGGGGGGGATCAGACCAGCGCAGGTTTCAATTTTTAAAGGAGATTGTGTTGGAAATTAAGCAAGGTCTCCCGGATGAAATACCACTTTTAGTAAAATTAAATGTTAACGATTATACTCCCAAAAAAGGGATTACACCTGAGCTGGCCAAAAAATATGTAGAGTGGCTTGTGGATTTACAGATCGATGGCGTGGAGCTGAGTGGTGGTACAGATTACTCCCTTCACCTTGTCAGGGGCGAAATCCCGATGAAGGAATTGACGCATGGTTTGCCAAGATGGATGAGATTTTTGGCGAAACTTCAATTCAAAAAAATGGTTCCTTTATGCAAGTTCAAAGAGGCTTATCATCTTCAAGCGGCAAAGTTGATTAAACCTGCAATGGGCGAAGCTGCCTTGATGCTTGTAGGAGGCTTAAAACGGCTTTCCCTTTTTGAAGAACTTATCGAGAAAAACTATACAGACTTTATTTCGATGAGCCGGGCCTTAATAAGAGAACCTTACCTTGTCAAAAATTTCAAAGACGGGAAAACTGAGGAAGCGTCCTGCATTTCCTGTAATAAATGTTTTGCCGCTATGTTTAACGACATCCCGATCAATTGCTATGCAAATGGAATTCCCTCGAAGTATTTTAGAAAATAAATGCGGCGAATTATTTAATGCATTTATAGATCATCTGTATGCAAAGACCCAGAGCGCGGCGCGACAAAGTGGCCAGAAACCATTTCATTAAAGCCATTTAAATTCTCATAGACCTTGGCGCTTATTATTTAGAGTCGACAAAACAATATCAAACTTGATAACGACATCGTGGATAGGCCTGATTTGGATAACACCCATTAGGTTTTAGGTATGAAAGGTATAATTCGAAAATTTCGGATTAAAAAATCGACCACGGCATTCATCCGTGCGGCTAAAAAGACACCAAATTTCGGTATAATTGATACGGTGCACGGATACTTTTACGCACGTTGGCCTTATTTTTGGATTTCAATTGGAACCGGTCGCAATAGATTAGTCCGTATCATGAACTTTGCAATGAACTTATTATCCAACGCCTTAATGCGTTTCCCAGCCGATAGACCGTGGATCGATGAAAACGGCATACACCCGCGCAGCAGACGACGCCGGATGTTATCGAGGCCTGATTCTTTTTCCGATACCTACCATGGTAAGGTCATGCGGCTGGAGGCCGCTAGGCAACTGGTGTCCTTGAATCAGGGCATCAGTCTGAAAAATCTTGAGAAAGTGATACCATACTCAACGGCGCGTGATTTAATCGTTGAATCGCCCAATCGGATTCTGGCGCTGGAGTGTCCGTGCCGGGTTGTTCACCCGAATCCATGTCTGCCACTGGATGTATGCTTAGTTATGGGAGACCCTTTTATCAATATCCTTGCCGAACATTATGCCGAGCGGAGCAGATTAATTGATAGATCGGAAGCAATTGATATCCTGCTGGCCGAAGCAGAACGAGGACATGTGCATCACGCGTTTTTCAAGGAAGCAGAATTAAAAAGGTTTTTTGCCATATGTAACTGCTGCGCTTGTTGCTGCGGTGCGATGCAGGCCTATCGCAACGGTATGCCCATGCTGGCCTCCTCAGGATATGAGTGCGCTGTGGATAGTGATAAGTGCGAGGCCTGCGGGACCTGTGTCCAAAAATGCCCCTTCGCGGCAATAAATCTCGAAGACACACATTTACAGATTGATTCGAACGCCTGCATGGGGTGCGGGGTGTGCTCGCACTTTTGCCAACAGGGAGCTCTAACGCTTAAGCGCAATTACGTGCGCAGCGATCCTCTGGAGTTGGATCAATTGCTTGGTGAGGTTTGCGAACAGTGAGATTAAATTTCAAGAAATATTATAAAATCAGGAAAATTTTTTCGCCTTGCTCAATTTTAGCGCCGCTGCGCAGCGCAGAGCTAATAATAAGTCCCTCATATAGCTCCTGACAGATAATAACCTAGCCGATTATTAAAAGCCAGCGCTGGTTCCAGTAAAAGCCGGCCGACCGTGCGCATGCGCTTAAGGATACCAGCAAACACCGGATCCCTCTTACAAACCATGTTGCACAGCAATATTTGCCTGCATGCCGATAAGCCGTAATAAACCGCTGAATGGTTAACCTCATCGATGCGACGGCAATCAACAGCAATGCCAATGAAAAATACAGGCTGATTGGATGCTCAAATAATATATTCAAATCCATGCTTTCCTTGACAAAAAGGAAGTTCCTATCCTACTAAAAAGATCAAGCTTTTTAATGTTGAATATAATCAGGCAGGATGTGCCCCCGAGGAAATCATTAGGGATTTCCCCTGGTGGTGAAAAATAACGGGGCGGATTTTTTCCATGTTATGCTCGTTTATCCTCACATTGATAATCTGGTCCTTCGGGCCAGGTCAGCGGTAGCGGGCTCTGCCTTGAAAATAATACCAAGTGTCAAGTGAAATAAAGTTCAAAGCGAACTAAAGTTTAAAGTGATCTAATGTTGATGTGTCGCTTCGCTCTGTCGTTTATAAAAAAGATAGAATTCCTTAAACATTAGGCACTTTAGTTCATTTTAGATCACTTTAGGCACTTAGATATAGTCAAACAACCACACCTGTATAGGGAGAAACCAGTGCCGGGCCCTCTGGACCCGGGTATCTACCTGTTAGCCGTCGATGGCCTTCCCGTTCGCTGTTTCCATAACAGACTCCCGATCCGGGGCCCGCAGTGACCGTCGAACTAAGCATTACGAATCCATTTTATGTTTAGCAGATAGAAAGGAGATTCCGTGAAATTCAAACCATTATTCATCGTTTTATTGTTAAGCTTGCTTATCACCACACCCGGCATTGTGGCTTTGGCTGCCGATTCATCGGCCGTAGCCCCGCGGGCTGACGAGCTTTTAAAGCAGATGGGGGATTACCTTAAGTCGGCCAAGCGATTTACCTTCACATCAGAAGCCTATTTCGAACAAGTGCTCGATAATGGCCAGAAACTGCAATACAATGCCATCACCAACGTGGCTCTGCAGCGTCCCGACCGCCTGCGGGTTGATAGTCGCGGTGATTCCGCTTATGAAAGTTACTACTACGATGGCAAACATATTACCCATTTTAACCTCAGAGAAAACACCTACGCTTCCGTGGAAGCTCCGGCCACGATCGATGCCGCTAATGATTTTCTGGCCACAAAATACGGCGTCATACCGCCTCTGGTCGATCTAACCTACCAGGACCCGTACCGCATCCTGATCGAAAACATCACTACGGGTACTTACATCGGCCTGTCTCAGGTTAGGGGGACCATGTGCTATCATCTGGCGTTCCAGCAGAACGACATCGACTGGCAGGTATGGATCGATGCCGGCTGGATGCGCGTACCGCGCAAAATCGTCATCACCTACAAAAAAGCCGCAAGTGTCCCTCAGTATGTAACCTTTCTATCGGAATGGGATTTTGCGCCGCGGTTTCCCGGGGATTTATTTTCCTTCAGTGTTCCGCCCAATGCCAAACAGGTTGAGTTTGTCCCGCCAGAGCAGTAACGGCGGCGGAAGGCGAGCAAAATGCAAACCAGCAATAGTTAAATCTGGAGGAAAATACCCATGAAGCAGCTCCAAACCACAGGAAAATTCAAGACACGCTTTCTAAAAATCTTGGCGGTTCTCGTGACCTTGCTGTTCGTTTTCACGATTGACTTTTATGTATACGCGCGTGGGCCCGGTGGCGGCGGACCCGGAGGGGGAAGAGGCGGCGGGTTTAGCAGAGGAGGTGGATTCCGCGGCGGTGGCGGCAGCATCCGGCACCACCGCGCCGCCCGACACAGACACACCAGCAGGCATAAGCACGCCTATAAGCGCAGCCATGATCGCAAGGATCGTGATGCGCGCTATGCAGAGCGCAAAAAACGCGATCGCCGTAACCGGCGCCACCGTGACAGCGTTCGCTACTCCAACTCATACCGCTACGACCATGATGATTGTGATGACTATGGCCGGGACTGCTTCTACGACACTTATTACCGGCGTTGCGATTGCGATTAGACCGCAAGCGGAACCGCAAAACGCGTTACAGGCATAGCACCGCTATCTGAAAATGCTGCTCCCCTACTGATGAGATTGTCAACAGACAGGCGCTTTCCGACCATTGCGGAGACATGTGAATGACAGCAAAATCGAATTACCTTTCTGCTCCGACGCATAGTTTCGCAGGTGTGCCGGTGTGCACGCAGCTCAGTAAATTAGATGCCGATATCGCCATCATAGGACTTCATTATGTTAGCGCCTATCCGCAAAGTTTATCCGCACCTGAAACCCAAGCTGATATGCGAACGGCCCCGGATGCCATCCGCCTGCGATCATCAATATTCATCAATCATTTGGATCATTATGATTTTAATTTCAAGGATGTCCTTCTGGCCGGCCGCCAAATTCGGATAGTTGACTGTGGAGATATCGACAAACAGGCAAGTGGCGATTTGCAAAAACCAGAGCAAATTACCGGCGTCATTCGCACCATTTTGGAAAAGGGTGCCTTGCCGGTTGCCATCGGAACGGATGAAGGTGGTTTTATTCCGTTTGCACGTGCTTACGAAGGCGATGATTCCCTGTGTGTAATACATATAGATGCCCACATTGATTGGCGCAACGAGCGCCATGGCGTGCAGGACGGCTACAGCAGTGTCATGCGGCGGACTTCCGAGATGCCCTGGGTGAAATCCATGGCACAAATCGGTTTGCGAGGTATCGGCAGTGCGGGACGGCAGGAGATCGACGATGCCCTATCATTTGGAAGCGTTTTTATTCGTGCGCGTGAAGTGCACCGGGAAGGAATCGATGCCTGTGTAAAAAGAATTCCTGCCGCCGATCATTATTTGATCACCATTGATGCCGATGCGTTGGATATGGCAATTGCACCGGGTGTGCTCTATCCAACGCCGGGAGGGCTTACATTTGATGAAGTCACTGATTTGGTGCAGGCAATTGCCTTAAAAGGCAGGATAGCCGGCATAAGCTTGTTTGAAATGCGGCCCGAGCGGGATATTAATGGGTTGACCGCTTCAACAGGGGCCCACTTAATAATTAATTTCATCGGAACACTGGCCCACAGCGGTCAAATTGGCAAATGATTCCCACCTCACGCTGTATTAAGTAAAATGTTGACGGCTGTTCTTTGCGAAACAGCTACGACGGATTGAATAACAACAGTTTCAATAATAACGCCCCAAAAGGTGATACTTTGAAAAACGGAAAATTAAAAAAACACATTTTCAGAACGTATTTCAACCTCCGGTTAGGATTGGGAATTTTGGGGATTGCGTTTCCATTTCTGCTATGGTGCATTGGTGTATTTAAAGGCGTTGCGCTCCAGGATTCAATGAGTGCGTATTACCATGCGAACGAAACCACCAGGGACATCTTTGTGGGCATCCTCTTTGCTATTGGATTTTTCCTTTGTCTGTATAGGGGCTTCACTGATAAAGAAAA
>JASJAZ010000231.1 GCA_030066785.1 Desulfobacterales bacterium
CGTTAAATCGGAGTTTTTTGCAGATGCCCTTGTGGGTCCGAAACGTGAAAGTATAGCTTTCAATCCGGGTAAAGGAAGCCAGCATATCCGCCAGATAGACGACGATGGTATCTTTATTTAATAAATTCACTAAATCTTGCGAATCAAAGACCGGAATACTCATGGAACGCGTTTTCTCAAGAGTATAGTCGACCTTGGCCAATTCACGGGCAGCTTTGCGCAGTAAAATCTCAAAGAATAATACCGGCGAGATCTTTAAAAGGATTTCGTCATCATCCATTATTTTCCGAAATACCTTTTCATCCTCTATGAAAGACCGGCGAAAATCATCGTCTTTCCGGATGATTTTTTTCAGATTGGATCTATCTCGGACATCCCCCGCCGCGATATCAATCAGAAAATCAAAATCGCGATCAACTAACCTCAGAACTGCAACTTTACTGAATGGCATTTTTCCATCACCAAATCACGATCGTAGTCTCATTAAGATATTGTTTTAACCTAACTCTTTTTTAAACCAGCATAATGGCAAAATGAACGCATGATCTTGCATGGAAGGCTATCGGAAAATTGAGCTATTTAAGAATAAATTATTGTCACCCGCACTAAGAAATGGTCAACATTAGTATAGATTGGCTACAGATTACTTTCCCTCTACAGCCGCAAAACCCTCAGGTGTCAGAAAAGCACTGGTTTTAATTTCGTTCATGTCGATAAGACCTTTTTGATGCAAAGACTTTAATGCCTCCAGCGTCTCGCTGGGCGCCTGGCCGACAGCGGCGACGATGTCACTGATATCCAAAAGACCGGGTGGACCGCTATGAATCCATTCTTTGGCTAGCAGCTTTAACACCTGCTGCTCCTGGTATGTCGGCATAAGGTTCTCCGGCATTCATGAATTTACATCAGCGCCTTGATAAGCTCCCGGCAGTAATTGGGAATATCCGCCACCACGCGCCCCCACACCAAGTTGCCGTCGCGAAAAGCCGATTCGTCGGCCCAAATGGCCCCGGCATTTTCCATATCATCTTTGATTCCAGTGCTGCCGGTCACGCGCTTGCCCCTGCAGATACCCGCGCTGGCCGCCACCCAACCGGCGTGACAGATAAATCCCAATATTTTGCCCTGGGCGTGCATTTCCTGCACGAGCTGCAGAACATGTTGGTCGCGGCGAAGCTTATCCGGGGCCCACCCGCCGGGAACCAAAAGCGCGTCTAAATTATCGGCAGTGATTGCTTTGGCAGCAAATTGACTCCGAGCCGTCAATCCGCCGCTTTTACCGGTATAGGTTTCACCAGATTGGGTGCCGATTATTTTGACATCCGCCCCTTCTTCCTGCATGCGCATATGCGGTACCCAAAATTCCAAATCTTCAAACTTTGGCCCCACGAGAATTCCAACGGTTTTACCTTT
Source organism: Desulfobacterales bacterium (assembly GCA_030066785.1). GTDB lineage: Bacteria > Desulfobacterota > Desulfobacteria > Desulfobacterales > JASJAZ01 > JASJAZ01. Next base: position 1,414 of record JASJAZ010000231.1, read on the forward strand.
AAGCCGCATGTCGGCCTCCTTTGACTGCATAGTGGCAATGGTGAATTTCGATATCCGAATTGTTTAAAAGATAGGATCAATCATGCCAGCGTCAACATTGCTTGGGCGAGAGGATCGCTATAAATGGATTTAAATCGAAATGTGGCTTTATAAGGAAATCCATGCAATCACTTAACGTCGCAATATTCGAATCCAGCGCCACACGTTTAAGAGACCCACCAGAGCATTGGCAACATAGGTCAGAGCACAAGCCCATAATATTTTTTTAGCCGCCGGCAAATCCTCTTTGGGAATGTAATTGCCGGAAACCAGCAGCGGCAACGCACGATTGAAGCTGGCGTCAAATTCAACCGGCAGTGTGAGAAGATGCACCACCAAGGGGATACACAGCGTGGCCAGCCCCCCTAAAAACAGCAAAAAACCGGTGGCCGGCACGCGTGTAATAGCAGCCAACACTGGCACAGCCATAATAAGCAAAGCACCAATGCGCTCAAATTTGGCCGCTGAAACAACCAGACGGGTGCGGGTATGCAGGGGACGATAATTGGCCTGATCCTGAATGGCGTGCCCGACTTCGTGTGCTGCCACTACCACCGCCGTCAGGGTACGTTTGCCGCAACGGGCATCGGTCAGCCCGACAACTTTGGTAAGCGGGTTGTAGTGATCACCAACTGCGGTCTTTTCCACCGAAACAGCATTTAAGTTCTTCTCATTTAGAACCAATCGCGCCAGTTCTAAACCGTTTCCGGAAAAATATTCTTTTTGATTGTAGCGGTTTATGACATGTTTTGCCCATAGATGGGGGCCGTAAATAACCGCGACGACGGCAATAATAATCAATATGTAAACCATGTAGATTTCCCTCTTTCATTTGGCGTGAGGGATTTGCGTTGATGAAATCCGTACCTTTAATATTAACCATTTGGGATTATTCCGGCAACAAATCGTAGTAATAGCGCATTGTATCAGATCGGGTAACAATGCCGATGATTCGGCCGGCTTCAACCACCGGTAGTCTGCCAATATCATGACGGATCATCAGCCTTGCAGCATGCAAAGGACTTCGACCTGGTTCAATACCCACCACCTTTGTGCTCATGTATGCTTTAACAGGGGCACTCAGCTGTGATTTTTTCTTTAGCTTACTAAAATCTCTTCGCGATATCATTCCCACCAGGCGATCATCTTGGAGTACGGGTAAACCGGAACAACCAGTGTTGCGGAGCTTGCGTGCAACCTCATCCATGGGAGTATCAGAGGAAACCGTTACTACCGGAAAAGACATTAGATCACTAATCTGAACGGAAGTTTGATGGTTTCCTTTGATCAGTTGTTTGATCAATTCAACCACTGACTGAGGTTCGACAGATTTTAATAGCGCCGATCCGGCCCCCGGGTGGCCACCCCCGCCCAGGCGCCTCATTAACCTGCCCACATCTAGCGTATCAGCCTGACTGCGACCAATAACCATCGTACGTTTTTTAGTGCTAAAAATGCCGAAAACGGCATCAACGTTAACGATATCAAGTAGCATACGAACCACAAGTGCCAAGCCATCGATATGGCCCTCCACCTGTATTTCGCCAATCCCGATCACATGGCCATTTAACTTGGTCCGCTGAATCGAATCCAGCAGTTTAAACAATACGTTTCTTTGTTTTTCGCCGTAGGCGGGCCGTAGCATTTTATTAACGACATTCAGATCGGCGCCTTTTTCAAGCAGGTATGCCGCAGCATAGGCATCATCCGGCTTGCAGGATTCAAAACTCAGGTTACCGGTATCCTCATAGAGTCCCAGAAGGAATAAGGTGGCCTGTATTGGAGTAATGTCGATCGCTTCGCGTTTTAAATGGCGTACAAGCAGAGATATGGTAGCGCCTACCGTTTCATGGCATTTCCAAGATGCATGGATATCACCCTCACCCGGGTGATGATCCCAAACCAATATTTCCATATTCTTCATGTTTTTTAAAATTTGATAGTCTTCTAAACGGTCCCAGTAGTTGGTGTCGACCACAATCAAACGAGAAATTTTTTCTTCCCTTTTGATGGGCGGGCTGGCAAAATTGAATAAATCCTTATGAATGGATAGAAAGGCCTTAACATTAGGATTAACCTGTTTTGGCAAAATGGGTACGCTATCCGCATATATTAGTGTAGCCGCCACTAATGATGCCAGAGCGTCAAAATCCGCATTTTTATGGGTCACAATGATCTGTTTCATATCCATTTAATACCGTTTCTATATACAAAAACTTGGGCTCCGGACTTCATGTCATCTGTTGAAAGGATCTATTTGTTTTGATTTTGTTGCTTCTCGGCTATCAAGATCATTTTGTTTTTTTATTATAAAAGAGACAGAAATAGAACGCGGAACATAGAGTTTATTGACGGTGAAATCAAACAAAATTTCAATGACCTTAAAAGATAACGCCGACTGCAATCATATGCAAAATTTGAAGTTTGAGTGCAGCTGCTGGCTTTTTTAAACGCTATGGAATATTATAAGATAAAACCGACATTTAAGTATCTGTGATTGCTACAACCCTTAAATTGAGCTAAGCTGCAAAATATACGCGCAGCATTGCGGCCATATCGGCACATCATCGTGAATATGAAGGTCATCAGCAAAAGCTTTTCTTCTTACGAAACGACGGTCCAAAAATGCTTGGATGCGGCAGGGGCGGCCCAGTTGCTGACAAATGGAAAACCCGTGATGCTCAAGCCAAACTTGGTCAACGCCTCACCGTTTCCGGTCACCACCCCACCTGCATTTTGCGAAGCGGTGATCTCTTTCATTCGGCGGCACACCGATGCGCCGATTGTCATCGCTGAAGGCTGCGGTGACACGCATCTGGAAACCCCGGAAGTGTTTGATCAATTGGGCTATCAGAGCCTGGCCCGTTGGTTGGATGTGACCCTTTTAGATCTGAACACGGCACCCTTAGTTCAGTTGACAAATGCGACTTGCAGCGTTTTTACAACGATGTGGCTTCCGGAAGCGGCGTTTGATCATATTTTAATTTCGCTTCCGGTTCTCAAGGCTCATTCTCTCTGCCGGTTTACGGGCAGCATGAAAAACATGATGGGACTGGCGCCGCCCGCACATTATGCCGGACGATTTGGCTGTTGGAAAAAAGCAGCATTTCATGACCAGCTCGACGACGCCATTGCCGACCTGAACTGCTACCGTAGTCCGGATTTAACCGTAATGGACGCCACCGTGGGTCTGGCGGACTTTCACCTCGGCGGTGCGCAGTGCGACCCACCGGTTAACAAGATTTTGGCGGGTTTTGATGCAAAAAATCTTGACCGGGAAGCGGCCGGGTTGCTTGGATTAAACTGGCAAAGTATCCCCCATTTATCCTGACTGGCACGAAAAATGGCATCTCAAAAATTCCCCCAAAAAACGCTTCCATCGACCACGTGCGCTGTTTGTAAAACCAAGATAGTCAGAGGAAAAGATTACTGTCATCAAGCAACCGTTTTATGTGAGGAATGCTATATCGATGTTCGCACTGCTCGCAAACGCAAAACACACTGGCAGTACCTGACCTCGATTAAAACGGAATATTTACAGCCCGCCAAGAAAAAATAAAAAAACGCTCGCCACAAACAGATAAATTTACTTGGTTGTTACCTCGGCTTAAAATATGCATCATCGGTTTATTGTTACGCCTTTGTCGGTGTACTTCGAAAAACCTCGCATGCTCCAGGCAAAGATGCCGATGAAGGGAAGGTAGATCAGACCGGTTAAAAGAAATCCACGTGCGAACCCGACCGCCTCAATCAAGGGCCCCAGACCGATAGAGCCGGTCATCAGGCCAAAATAGATGCAAGTATTGTAACCGCCCATGGCCAATCCTCGAAATCGAGGCGCGACAGTTTCTGCAATTAGGGCGCCGACCGATGTAAATGCAATGGCCATGCTTACCCCTAAACCCAACGCGGCAAGTATAAAATGGAACAAGGTTGCGGCCGGGGCAAATCCGGCAATCGATACAGATACCATCACTGCACCGGCCAAAGACTGATATTGACGATGTCCGACCCGATCGCTAAATGCGCCGAAGGGAATACGCGATAAAGCATTGGTGACCGACTGAATTAGGAAAATGATGCCGATCTGTCCCACATCCAACCCACGATTGCTGGCATGCAAGGGTAGAAAGGAAAAGAATAATCCGGCAACGATACAAGCACCGAATGTAACGGCCCAGCAACCAATCAATGGCAGGTTGGTCAGTATTTTTCCCATGTTCGCTCGCCAACGCTCTCGGTCTGATGCGGTATGGTCAAGCGATGCCTGTACTGGCAGAAACTTGCGGATCGCCAAGAGGTTAAGGACGACCACGCCGGCACCGATGAGAAAAACGGGGCGCAGTCCGATCCATTTGCCGATGGCGCCACCAACTGCGGGCCCCATGCCCAATCCGCAAAATAGCGCCGTGGTATACCAGCCATAGGCCCGCCCCATATGGCTCATAGGCGCTATTTCTGCCACCCAGGACATCATTGTGGGTCCGAAAGCGGCAATACCACCGCCCAGCAGAAGATAGATGCCAGCCAGTTGAAGATAGGAACGACCATAGTAAAGCAAGAGCATGCCAACGCCGAGAATAATCGCACCGGTTATCGCCAAGCGCTTGCGCCCGAAAAGATCTGACAGCATTCCCGCAGGCAGGGCCAAAAATCCGGCTATCAGGTAAAAGGCGGCATTAATGACCCCGATCTGGGCCGTGGTGATACCAAACCCGTGTGCATAAAGCGGAACCACAGGCAACCGCATGGAAACCGCAAAGTAACAGGCGAATGTAACCAGACAGCAAATCGTTAATAGTTTGAAAAAAGACTGGGAGTCGGTGGGCCTGGCGTCCGGGGGCATCGGCGTCCATTTCTGTATTTAGCGGTTTGTTGCGATTCATCGATTACAGCTAAAAAGGGCCGAGGCATGGTATCGGACTTGATGGGAATCTTCAACTCGAAAGTGGGGTGCGAGAAGGGTAGCCGTTTTTATTTGCTGAGCAGCCCACTGATTTGGCAAACGTTAACACAACCCAATACAGATAACCAATTTTATCTGGTCAAATCAAACGCTTCCAAAGCCCGCTGTGCTACCAAATCACCCCACTCCTGGACAAAGTGGCCGGCTTCGTCAATTATCAGTGGTTCCGGACAACCTTGGATCGATTTTTTTAAAGTATTCATCACCGGCGGCCCCAGAACCGGGTCGGCTGCTCCGATTGCCATAAAAGTTGCACCCGACCACTTTTGGCTGAGCCATTCGCGTGCCTGCCGTGAAACAGCAGCCCCCGAGGCTGTGGGTTGATCCGGCACAAGTTGGGGGAATTGGCGCACGCCCGCTTTATAACGGGAATTTGGAAAAGGAGCGGCATAGGCTGCGCTTTCCGGTGTGGTCATTTGGGGGCAGGCGCGCTGCATTAATTTGGCAACATCCATGTCTGGGTTTTTAGAGAC
>JASJAZ010000232.1 GCA_030066785.1 Desulfobacterales bacterium
GATTCACAATGAACCCGGCTGCGCCGCCAGCACCTGTCATGTGCACCCGGCCGAAAAAAAGATACTAGGAGCCCTTGATGTCGTCGTGCCGCTGGATAAAACGGATCGTGAGATTGTGTTTTTTGAAAAAGGCGTCATTTCATTGGCAATGGTGGCGTTTATCGTGGCCTCCACAGTTATACTGATTCTGGTCATGCGATTTGTCAGCCGACCTATTAAAAACCTGATTGATGGAACAGAAAGGATTGCCAAGGGTGACTACGCCAGCACCATTGAAGTGGGCAACGAAAAAGAGATGGGCCGTTTGGCGGAAGCCATCAACCAGATGAGCACAGAGATCGGCGAAAAACAATCGGAGTTGAATCGCCAGCGCGATGAATACCAGAATCTTTTTGAAATGGTACCCTGTATCATTACGGTGCAGGATAAAGATTACCGTCTCATTCAGTATAATAAAGAATTTTCAGATCGGTTCAGTCCTATGCCCGGGGAGCATTGTTTTCGGGCCTACAAAGGCCGGGATAAAAAATGTGAAATTTGTCCGGTGGAAAAAACGTTTGCCGACGGCCAATCGCATTACTCTGAGGAAAAAGGTTTTAAACAGGACGGCTCACCCACCCATTGGGTGGTAAAGACCGCTCCGATTAAAGATGCTGACGGCGAAATTGTGGCTGCCATGGAAATGGTCTTGGATATTACCCGGAGCAAATTGCTGGAAGAAAAACTGAAAAGAACCGAAAAGAAATACCAGACTATATTTAACACCATACCCAATCCGGTGTTCATTTTGGAAAAAAATGATTTAAAGATCATCGAATGCAACCAAAGTGTCCGGCCGGTATACGGCTATGATGAAAGTGAAATGGTGGATCGCACTTTTTTGGATCTATTTGCTGATGATGAAAAAGAACAGTTCGCTGACAATCTAACCGAAAGCACGACCATCGATCAGGTAAAGCATATTAGAAAGGACGGAACGCCGCTTTTTGTCAGTGCCCGCATTTCTCCGTTTGAGTATATCGACCGCAAGGTTCTGCTGGTCACTACCACTGATATTACCAAACGGCTGGAAGCCGAACAACAGCTCATCCAGGCCAGCAAGATGGCTACTTTGGGTGAGATGGCCACCGGTGTGGCTCACGAGCTTAATCAACCGCTGTCAGTCATAAAAACCGCCAGCACCTTTTTTATGAAAAAAATTCGCAACAAGGAAAAAATCAAGGATGATATCCTTTACACCATGTCAGAGGAGATCGATAGCTATGTCAATCGAGCCACAAAAATTATCGGCCACATGCGCCAATTTGGTCGCAAATCCGATATGACGCTGGTGCGGGTCGATGTCAATGACTTGCTGCAACGATCTTTCGAGATTTTCCGCCAACAGTTGAAAGTCAGAGGTATTGCGGTGGCATGGCATTTGAGTAAGAGATTGCCCGATATAATGGTTGACCCGGATCGTTTGGAGCAAGTGTTTGTCAATTTATTTATTAATGCCCGCGATGCCATCGAAGAAAAATGGGAGAATTGTGCGGGAGACGTTCTTGGAGAAAAACGTATTACGATTAGAACATTAGCTGCCGGCGAGTTTATTACGGTGGAGCTATGCGATACCGGCACCGGCATCCCCGAAGGTATTCGGGATAAAATTTTTGAACCCTTCTTTACCACCAAAGAGGTCGGTAAAGGGACCGGTTTGGGGCTCTCAATCAGTTATGGTATCATAAAAGACTGTGGGGGCGATATCCAGGCCACTTCCCATGATGGGCAGGGAACCTGTTTTACGATCAATTTTCCTAAGGCAAGAGATGAGTGATGAAACCGACGCTGCTGCTGGTAGATGATGAAATCGGCATCCGCAAAGTATTAAGTCTTTCATTGGTGGATGCCGGCTATGAGGTGTTTACCGCTGAAAACGGCGCTGAGGCGATCGCACTGTTTGAAAGTCAGAAGCCCGCCATTGTGCTGTGTGATATTAAAATGCCGGGCATGGACGGCATCGAAGTGCTCAGGAAAATTAAGCAACTGAATTCCGATGTGGAAGTTATTATGTTTACCGGTCATGGCGATATGGATATTGCCATACGCAGTTTTAAAAACGAGGCCAATGATTTTATCACCAAACCAGTTAATCTGGATGCCTTGGAAATTGCGCTGAAAAGTGCGGAAGAGCGTATTCGGATGCGCCGGCAGCTTAAAGAATATACCGAAAATCTTGAGCGGCTGGTGGCTGAAAAATCGGCCCAGCTGGTTGAGGCCGAGAGGATGGCTGCCATTGGTGAAACCATTGCCGGGCTTTCGCATGCTATTAAAAATATCGCCAATGGTCTCAAGGGCAGTATCTTTGTTCTAAAAGAGGGCATTGATACCGATGATAAGCACTATATGCAGCAGGGCTGGCAAATGGTGCGCGGCAATGTTGACAAAATCAGAAACTTATCGCTGGATTTATTAAATTATGGCAAATATGCCAATATTCGCCCGCAATTAGCAGACCCCAATCAGCCGATGCATGCCGTGGCTGAGATCATGTCCGCCGTGGCAGCCGAACAGGATATCTTGATGCAAATAGAATTAGATAGTCAGCTGGGCAAATGTCATTTTGATCCTGAGGCCATCAACCGCTGTTTGATGAATATTGTCTCTAATGCCCTTGATGCCTGCGCCTATCAAAAAGAAGCCAGTGCTTTAAAAACAGTTACGCTCAAAACTTCTAAAGCAAAGGGCTGGGCGGTGGCGTATCAAATCAGCGATGATGGTCCCGGAATGGAAGCCGATGTACAAAAGCGTATTTTTCAGGGTTTTTTTTCAACCAAAGGCACCGAAGGAACCGGAATCGGTTTGATGATGTCTAAAAAGATCGTCGATCAGCACCGTGGCGACATCGAGGTGATATCTGCAAAGGGCCGCGGCACGACAATTACTATCCGCCTTCCAGGGTAATGTTTTATTTCCTTTGATCCTTCCCCGTTTTTCCGTTACAAAATTGAATGGTCGACATGTGTGATTAATTTTAACTAATTTTTGTATCGCTATATTTACTTTGAATCCTTGCGGCGTGTCCAAGAAGACCATGCAACCGGCAAATAAGCATAATAAAAACACGGAACGCCCGTTACCGGATGATACTACATCCATCATTCTGGAAAGTATTTCCGACGGTGTCTTTACCGTTGACAGTGATTGGCGGATCACTTCTTTTAATCGCGCCGCTGAAAATATTACCGGCATTTCACGCCAAGAAGCCATCGGTCGACGTTGTTCCGAAGTATTTCGCGCCAGTATGTGTGAGGTAGATTGCGCCCTGCGCCGCACCATGGAAACCGGCGGCGATGTTATCAATCAAACCGGATTTATTATTGACGCCCAGGGGCAGCAAATTCCGATCAGTGTTTCCACCGCTTTATTGCGCGATAAGTTCGGGCAAGTCGTTGGCGGTGTGGAGACTTTTCGTGACCTGAGTTTGGTGGAAGATTTGCGGCGCGAACTTCAAGGACGTTTTCAAATCGGTGATCTGATCAGCCGCAGCGATTCCATGCGCAAAATATTTGACGTGCTTGAACAGATTGCCATTAGCAGCAGCACCGTCTTAATTCAGGGTGAAACCGGTACCGGTAAAGAATTGTTGGCCAAAGCCATTCATGGGCTCAGCCCGCGGCGCGAAAAGCCGATGGTGGCCATTAATTGCAGCGCGTTGCCGGACACGTTATTGGAATCCGAACTCTTTGGCTATGAAGCCGGGGCTTTTACGGGTGCCAATAAGCGTAAGCCGGGGCGTTTCACTTTAGCCGATGGCGGCACCCTGTTTTTAGACGAAATTGGTGAAATTACTCCGGCGCTGCAGGTGCGCTTGTTGAGGGTATTACAGGAAAGAAGTTTTGAGCCGCTGGGCGCAACCAAGTCTGTTAAGGTAGATGTTAGGGTTATTGCGGCTTCTAATAAAGATCTAACGGCTTTGGTCAAACAGGGTACTTTTCGGCAAGACCTTTTTTATCGCATCAATGTCGTCAAGCTCGATCTGCCACCTCTCAGAGAACGTAAAGAAGATATCCCATTGCTGATTGAACATTTTGTGCAACGCCTGAATCGCTTGCAGGGCAAATCAATTGAGGGCGTCAGTCCGGATGTTTTGGCATTGCTGATGGCCCATGTTTATCCCGGCAATGTGCGCGAGTTGGAAAATATTATTGAGCATGCATTTGTGCTTTGCACAGACTATCGCATCGAAATATCGCACCTACCCACTGATTTGACCGCCAGGTCGCGCCACTTACACAAAACAGAAGACCTCAATGCAGCCATGCAAAGCTTTGAAGCTCAGACCATTATGAAAGCCCTTGAACGCCACGGTTACAATCGATTGGAAGCTGCCAAGGCATTAGGCATCCATAAAAGTACTCTTTTCCGCAAACTAAAAGCCCTGGGAATTAACCCGCCAAGCCCCATCCGACAGAATAAATAATCCTGCATAATAGTCGCATTGTTGCAACTTTGAATTGCAGTTAAGTCGCAATTTTGCAACTTAACTTCTCGCCCGATATGAAATTCTTATTATTTTTTCTGTTATTATTTTATATGGTTATAGCTGTTTTTGGCCTTGCCGCTAATCTGGCATACCCAATGCATTTTCCAATGGCAGCATCAGCGGAGGACAGCTACTTATGCGTATTGCTATTTCGGTTTGGAATGAGCGTATCGCGCCGGTTTTCGACGTATCCCGTCAATTGATGGTGGCCGACATTGAAAATGGCGTTGTAGCGGCGAGGCGGGTGGAGCACTTTGCCGGCGACCAACCTGTTCACAAAACCACCAAGCTGTCTGAATTGAATGTCCAAGTGCTGATTTGTGGCGCTATCTCGCAACCATTGGCTGAGGTGCTGTCGATCTATGGTATCATCATCATTCCCTTTATTGCCGGCGACATCGAAGAGGTGCTCACAGCATATCTGGGGGGTAAGTTGCCGCATCCCTCCTTTGCCATGCCCGGCTGTTGTCGGCGCCGTCGGGGAAATATCAATATTTCTAAAAGCGGGGCGCCCGGTGGTCAAATGCCGGGAGGACGTTGCCGGGCTGCGAAAAAACGCAGAGGATCCGCTCAAGGCCGCAAAATGGCGCCAAATAATGGTCATTGATGACTAGATCAGGTGGTTTCATCAAGTCTAATTGCTGCAAATAATCAAAGAAAGGAGCAATAACATGCCACGAGGAGATGCTACGGGACCTTTTGGAAGGGGACCGATGAGGGCTCGCACCGCCGGTTTTTGTAGGGGCAGTAATGTCCCGGGTTTTGGCACTGCCATGCGCGGCGGCGCCGGTTCCGCCCGGGGGCGCCTGGGAAATTTTTGTCGCAACTGGTTTAGGGGGGGCACGGGTCGCGCCGATTGGTCGAATGGGCCCAACTCGCAAACCGGCGCCGGCCGGAACAACTTATTCAATATGGCGCCGCAAGATGAAAAACAGGCCCTGCAAAACCAGGCCAGGATGCTGCAGCGCCAACTAGATGAAATTAAGGCAAGACTGAAAAACTTATCCAACCAAGCACATACACAGCCATAAAGACAGTTTCTGTTCATCGATTCGGTTGCGATCGCAACCCGCGAACGGGTTATCGAGTGGCTGGAAAGGGCAGCTACTAATATGAAAATAGCTATTACTTCCACAGGCCGGGATCTGGCATCCAAGATGGATCCGCGCTTCGGCCGCGCAGCCTATTTTATCGTTGTTGATCTGGATACCATGCAATTTGAAGCCATCGACAATCAACAGGTTTTAAACTTGGCGCAAGGCGCCGGCATTCAGTCCAGCAAAAACGTTGTGGATCAAGAGGTGCAGGTGCTTATCACCGGTCACTGCGGCCCCAAAGCCTTTCAGGTGCTTAAAGGTGCGGGTGTTTCCATATTCTTGGGTGCGCATGGCAGTGTGGCCGATGCCATCGCACAATACAAAAGTGGCCGCCTGCAAGCTGTGGACCAACCTGATGTGGCTGGTCACTGGGTATAACCCCAATTGATCGTAACCAAAATGGCGAAAGATATTAAAAATTATAATAGCAGCATGTCGTAAGATGTGACCGCACAAGTTATAGATCTTCAATAACAGCGATGTATGCTTTTTTAAAAAGAAAGTAATCAGGAGGTTACCTACATGAAATTTGCAGTACCAATGGCTAACGGAAAATTAACCGCTCATTTTGGGCATTGTCAAAAATTTGCATTGATTGACGTCGAGAATCTACAGATTGTCAACCAGGAGGAACGTGTGCCGCCGCCGCATGAGCCGGGCGTATTGCCGCAATGGTTGCACGAACTGGGCACTGACGTGGTCATTGCCGGCGGGATGGGACACCGTGCTATCAGTCTCTTTGATCAGGCCGGTATCAAAGTGGTTACGGGGGCTCCCGTGGATGTTCCGGCGTCCTTGGTTCGAAATTATTTGAACCAGCGCCTGGTTAGCGGCGACAACCTATGTGCCGGTGGCGGGGAACATGGCTGTGAGCACTAAGCGGTGTCATTGGAACGAATCGATAGCAAAGGACCACCAACAATTGCGTGAAACATGATTATTAGTGTTGCCAGCGGCAAAGGGGGCACCGGCAAAACAACGGTTGCTACCAATTTAGCACTAGCGATTGGTAAAGAGGTCCAACTATTGGACTGTGATGTGGAAGAGCCGAACGCACACCTTTTTATTCAGCCAGTGTTCGAACACCGCCAAACCGTCACCACTCCGGTGCCGCGGATTGACAAGACCGCTTGCAGCCTTTGCGGACAATGCACGCAATTGTGTCAGTATAGGGCCATTGTTCAGATTGCCGATCAGGTCCTGGTCTTTGACGAATTATGC
>JASJAZ010000233.1 GCA_030066785.1 Desulfobacterales bacterium
GCCCCGGCCGGGGTATGGCGCAGTCTACCCGAAACTCGGCAAATGGCGCAAGCGGGTCTTCAGGAAATAATTGCTGTAGCGGCGGCCTGCGGAATTTCCCTACCCGAAGACGCCTTGGAAACAGTAATGTCCATTTATGACAGTCTCGTGCCTCAGTCAACAGCCTCCTTGCAGCGCGATGTGTTGGCCGGGCGTCCTTCCGAGCTTGAGGCACAGGTCGGCGCCGTGGTGCGTTTCGGCCAAACAGCTGGTGTGACAACCCCGCTGTTTACATATATCTATCACAGTTTGTTGCCAATGGAATTAAAAGCACGGGATCAACTTCAGTTTGATGAATAATATCAAAGCTCTTTTTTTGCTGTGAACTTGTTATTTATAAAACCTCAATTTCCAAAAATTACCAATAGTAGGTGATTATTGATCGAACCAATTGGTGAATATTTCTATTTAGCTTACACTAACTAATCTGCGATTGTTTGTCATTTCAACGATTTTCCATGCCTTTACCGATAATACATACAGTGCTATTTACTTGACTCATCATAATGCTTTTGATGGTAGCCCCTTTGCTTGATATGGATTGTCCGCAATTCCGCAAGCAGGATCTGAACAAAAAAAATTAAGGAATCTAAATAATGACCGGTTTAGACTGGACTGTAATCATCGCCTATATTTGTGCCATGATTGGACTTAGTATCTATTTGGGCAGACATCAATCCAGCCAGGAAGATTATTTTGTGGGCGGACGCAACCTATCCTGGTGGGCTGTTGGTTTATCGACTATGGCAACCCAAACCTCAGCCATCAGCTTTATCTCCATTCCCGCTTTTGTCGCATTAAAACAGGGCGGGGGGCTTACCTGGCTCCAGTATGAATTGGCAGTGCCGCTTTCAATGATAGCTGTTATGATCTGTCTGATCCCATTTTTTCGAAAATTAAAATTAATAAGTGTATACGAATATTTAGAACTGCGATTTGGGCCATCTGTACGCTATCTGGTAAGCTTTATATTTTTAATCAGCCGCAGTCTCGCGACTGGTGTTGGGGTGTATGCCAGTGGCATTGTCCTTTCAGTTTGTTTAGGTACACCTTTGTGGATCACTATATTGATCATAGGCATTGTAACAATTATTTACGACACTATTGGAGGGATATCAGCGGTGGTATTCTCTGATGTCATTCAGATGGTCGTTCTACTCAGTGGCATACTTATCTGCATATCATATGCACTTTTCATCGTCGGGGGATTCGAAAATATTTGGTCTTCATTTCCAGTCACCCGACGGGCCGCCATTGATTCATCCATCGGTATCGGTGATGGTTCCGCAGTACCTTTTTGGGCCTTTTTAATGGGTGGATTTTTTTTATATACCTTTTATTATGGAACCGATCAAAGTCAAGTTCAGCGGGAACTGTCTGCAGCAACTACCGACGACACTAAAAGATCGCTGGTTTTGAATGGACTTGCTCGTTTTCCCTTAACAAGTTTGTATGTTTTGATGGGAATAAGCGTTTGGGCAGTCTATAATCATTCACCAGACCTGGCCACCAAAATTCCTTACAACCAACCCGATTATCTCATTCCTCAGTTCATTATAGATTATTTGCCTCCGGGCATACGAGGGCTTTTATTTGCGTCCTTGCTGGCCGCGGCGATGTCCAGTCTAGACTCCGCTCTGAACTCCTTGTCGGCATCAACGGTTCGCGATTTTATCGGTCGATATGTGAAAAAAAAAGATAACTTAGTAAAGATAAGCAAACTGACGACTGTTGGCTGGGGGATTATTGTAACTGGATTTGCCTTTATGGTAGGGCAAATTTCAGATACGGTCATTGAGGGCATCAATAAGATCGGTTCTGCTTTTTCCGGGCCTATTTTAGCCGTCTTTATTTTAGGAGTGTTATGGAAAAAAGCCTCAACCCATAATGTCATTATTGGAATTATTGCCGGTGTCAGCTTTAATCTATATTTGTGGCTGTTTCATCCACTTATACATTGGATGTGGTGGAATATGTTCGGATTTTTGGTAACGCTCGCCACTTCCTTTATAGTAGGCACGGTATGGCCAGTTGTGGACAACAAAAATAGGGACGCGTTTATATTTGAAAGAAAGAATTTCATGAAAAAAGAACGCAACTGGTTCGCCATATATGGTCTGTTGGTTACATATTTCTTTTTAATTTTATTCATTTTAATTATACTATAATTGTTTGATATATTAACATTTTTCATATCTTTCAGCGCTACCGCCTATTTACAACTTTTCGCAGTCAAAATGGCTTTATAAATGTCTATGGCAATTTTTCGGCCCTCAATGTCATGGTGTAAATATAAGTTAGGTGTCATATTAAAACAGCGATATGAATTTTAAAAGAATATAGTGACCTATTGCAACGGACACCAAAAAGCGGCACCGATAAACAGCAATTTTGATCAACCTACGACCTCACTAACTATTCGGTAAAAATCACCCTACAAAAATCCTGCAGTTTTCAATTGTAATCGCAGCTATCATACAGCCGATTATTTCAGCCAAACATCGTTCAATAGTAGGTCGCCAATTTGAAAAACTACCTGGTTCCCAGATAAATTTCGCACAGTCTCAATTAACCGGTAATTTTTATGCCTTTAAAAAGGTCGCGGTAACCATTTTTCGATTAGCAGGCAATTTTTAAAGGCGGCCCGAGCTTTGATCCGACGGTACCTTGAAATCGGTCCCCGCCGGAAATTGATAGATTTTTAGATTGAATTCGCCGGCGATGGCCAGCAAATGATCGAAAATGTCGGCTTGCACCGCTTCATAATTAGCCCAGACCTTATCACGACAAAAGGCATAGATCTCCAGCGGCAGACCGTATTGGGTGGGAGCCAACTGCCGCACCATCAGCGTCATGTCCGTGTTTATCATGGGATGGTTTTGTAAATAGGCCAATGCGTAGGCCCGGAAAGTTCCAATGTTGGTCAATCGGCGGGTATTGGCCGCATCTTGCGCCTGGGTGCCCAGGTCGGCGTTGTACTGATCGATCTCTTGGTTCTTGTGTTGCATATAATCAGAGATATGGCGAATCCTGGCAAAGCGTTCCAGCATCTGGGACGTGCAGAATTTAATAGAGTTCATGTCGAAGTGGATGGCGCGTTTGATGCGCCGTCCCTGAGATTCTTGCATACCTCGCCAGTTCTTGAATGAATCATTGATGAGGGCGTAGGTGGGAATCGTGGTGATGGTATTGTCCCAGTTGCGTACTTTTACGGTTGTTAGGGTAATTTCAAGTACGTCGCCGTCTGCACCGAATTTAGGCATTTCAATCCAGTCACCGTTTTTAAGCATACGGTTGGAAATAAGTTGAATACCGGCCGTAAAGCCCAGGATGGGGTCTTTAAAGACCAGCATTAATACGGCCGTCAGAGCTCCCAAACTGCTAAGCAGGATGATGGGTGAACGATCCAGCAAGACGGAAATCACCATTATCAGCGCGGTGGCAAACAGCCCGATTTTAAGCACCTGGGCAAAGCCTTTTAGCGGTATTTCGCGCGACACGCGAAAGGTCTGGTAAATATCCAATAGCGAGTCGATCAGGGCGCTCGCCACCAGAACAAACACAAGGATGAAATAGATGTTGAGTGCCCCCCTGGCAAGGTCCAAGGACTGATCATAGCCACCGAACACCGCGGGAAGAAAAAAATGAATGATGAGTGCCGGGATAATCAGGGTTACGCGCGTAAACAGCCTGTTATCCAGCAATCGATCGTCCCAGGTAAACCGTGTGCGCTTGACCACTCGGTGTAACACATCGCGAACAATGCGGCGGCTAATATAAAATGCCATCAAGCTTATCAGCAGCACGGCTGCTGCCAGAATGATTCGGGCCACTACTTCGCTGGTATCGGTTGCCAAATTGAAAGGTGAAAGCCATGATTCAATGAGTGCAGAAAAATTCATAAAAACCCTGTTTAATCCAAAACGTTGAAATGGTGCTGTTTACTTGTAAGGCTGCTATTAAAGCTGAGCATATTGACTGGACTAAATGTGTATAGGAAAGGTCGGTTGGTCTGTCAATAAGGTGTGTGTTAATATAATATTGAAGGCATACTTAATGGATTATAATAACCATCAAAAACCATTACTGATCTCCTGCGGTATCTTGCAGCCGGAAATCGAAGCTTTAATTGCGCGTCAAGAGATTGAAGCCGATGTTGTTTTCCTGAATAAGTACCTGCATGTGGATTATCAGAAACTTTACCGCACCTTGAAAGCTTCCATGCTTAGGCACCGTCAGCGCAACCCAGTGGTGATATACGGCGATATGTGCCTCGGATTCAATGGCGAGATGCAGACCCTGATGGCTGAATGTGATGTTGTCAAAGTGGATGCATTGAATTGTATCGATTGCCTGCTGGGTGGGAGGGGTAAGCTATTGGAAATGGACCCGGACCACCGCTTGTTTTTCTTGACGCCGGCCTTCATGGCGTTTTCCGAAAACCTGATAACGGGAACAAAGACAGAAAATCAACAACGATTTAAGATGCTCAAAGGTATCATTCTGATAGATTCGCTGGGCGACATGGAGCAGCACCTGGATCGTGTCGAACATTTCAGCGAACAGACCGCGCTACCCGTTTTGGAACACCTAAAAGTGGGGTTGACCGGTCTCAGGGCTGTCATTGAAAAGGCCCTGGAAAGAAGACATAATGACAAGGTTGCTTGAACTCATTAATCGATATCGGCAAGGCGCCTATCCGGTTTTTGCTCCCGGAGCGTTTCTACCCATCAGGAGCATGCGGTCCAGAGGTTTACAATTTGATCAGGTATTAAAAAATGCCAATGATATGGCCGCAGCAGCGCTGTTGAATGTAGAGCTGGGCTTTGAAGCCACTGTGATACCGTTTGATATGAATGTGGAGGCCGAACTAATTGGCTGCAAGATAAACTACCACGAAGAAGTGGACGGTGTGCCGGTGTATCCCACCGTCGGTAAACGTTGGATTCAAACTGCAGATGATTTCGAGCTGCCGGAAAGATTGGACCAAGCTGGCAGGATACCCGTAATTATGGATGCTATGAGGCTGATCAAGCAAAAGACGGTTGATCGTGCCGCCGTCGGTGCATTCATTCCGGGTCCATTTACCCTGACCGGGCAGATCCTTGATCCCGACAAAATGTTTCTAATGGTGTTAAAACAGCCAGACATTATCCAGGGTGTGCTAGAAAAACTCACCGAACTGCTTAAAGATGTACGTGCGGCCTACCTGGCCGCCGGAGCAGATTTTGTGATCATTGAAGAAGGCGGCGCGACAAGCATCTCACCAAAAGCTTTCAAGCAGATGGTCTTTCCAGCACTTAAGCGCCTTCTCGATAATAAGGCCGTTCCTCACATACTTTCGCTTGCCGGCCGATCGGAAAAATACATACCATTGCTTGTGGCAGCAGGCGCAGATGGCATCGGGGTGGACCAGGAGTGCGATATTGAGCAGTCGCTGCAAGACCTGCCTGCGGATTTTCCAATGTTGGCCATATGCGGCCCCTACGATATGCTTGCCAATGCCACGCCGGCCGAGATTCAAAATGCGGTATGGGCCTGTCTGGATCAAGGCGTTACGCAAGCATTACCGCCAGCCGACATCCACCCCCCGGCTCAACTGGAAAATATCGCTGCATTTGTAGAAGCACATAGATCTTTTTCGCGCGGTATCGAACGTTCATAGGTCAATCCAATTAGATGCTGAAACGGTCGACGCCTGTCTGTAATTCGCCATTATTATTTTTCTTGACGCTATAGTAAATTATAAAGTATTGATAACCTGCATCTATAATTGTTCGATCCCGGACTTGAATCTATTTCCTATTTTCAATTCTCTCTGCTGATATTATTCGACTTTTCATCCGATTTCCGACCTCTAATTCTTCACACCTGAAATAAACCGGAAGCTGGTTGCCCTTGAACTTCAATATGAAATCCAGACAGCGGTTCACCGGGCTTTCATGGTGTTTCCAACCAATTTCTTAATTGAGTCGATGTGTCATGGTGTGAATCTGATCAATCATCAATTATTCAGAAAATGTGAAGGAGGAAACCATGGTTGTAAAAGTTATGATCAAGAGAAAAATCAAAGAAGGTAAGACCAAAGAAGTTTTCGCATTGTTAAACAAATTCCGTTCCGATGCCATGAATCAAAGAGGTTATATTAGCGGTGAAACGTTAATAAATCATGATGATCCTTTGGAAATTTTAGTGGTAAGTATGTGGCAGGCTATGGAGAATTGGGTTACGTGGAGAGAAAATTCTGAAAGGCGGGCCAACGAGAATATGTTAGAAAAATGGCTTGATGGGCCCACTACTTATGAAAGTTATGTCTTCGGTACCTATTATACTCAGTTTGCCAAGCAAATGTGAACAACGTTTTCCGAGTTATCGTTAACCTCTTAGTGAATATCGAGAAGAGGTAAGAACTCTCACCTTCTTTTGATTTTAAAGATCGATTAAGGATCACTAACACTGTCAATCTGATTTGAAAAAATTGGGCAGCGGATCCGGCTGATTTCACGATTTGCCGGAATGAGGTCTGTAGTACCCAATATTTGGGATGGCGTGCACCCCTGAAGTTGCGTAGCTCACAGCGCAGTGATCAGAGTGTCTTGACAGGGGCTTGATGCTAATTCTAACACCGATTCAAATTCACAGTTTCCCAGATAAATTCCAGATGTTCAATACGAATCTGTAATGGTTTCATATGATTCGAGAGTGCCAACTATCTCATCGCAGTTTCATGGTATTTGGTATTCAATGAAAATCTCACCTATTTTCCTTTTTTCCTTGTCAT
>JASJAZ010000234.1 GCA_030066785.1 Desulfobacterales bacterium
GAAAAAATCGAAGGTCCAATCTTGGCGAATGGCGCCCACCGGACACACCGCCGCACATAGTTTACACTCGATACAGGGATTGTAATCGATGGGTTGGTCATACCGATCGATATCTCCGGCGATTAAAATATTGCCCAAAAGGATGTTGCCGCCCAAGTGGGGATGCAGCACCAGACGATTTAAGCCCATTTGTCCTAAACCAGCTTCAATCGCAAAAATTTTATCACATGCAAACCACATTTTTCCCGGCCAGCGTTCGGCTTCATATGGGAAACTTGCCGGAGCGTTCAATGCCCGGATGCCTTGCGCCTGCATGCGGGATACGATCTTGCGGGCCACACGGTTGACCTTCATCCACATGTGCTTGAACTCGATGTCTGCAATGCTGTGTGTGCTGGCACGCAGCGCTTCGCGGTTTACTTTAAACGCCAAACACATGATCGCACTCGCATCCGGCATGACATCGATTAAATCTTGACGATAAGCATCCAAACTTGAGCGCTGGATGTCGACCAAACCAACATCATCGGCGCCCTCCTCCCGCGCCATGGTAATAAGCCGTTCATGTGCAAGGGGAACATGGGTGGTAGATACACTTTTCTCTTGTTGTTTCTGTCGATAGCTTTTAACCGTAGGATGCTCTTCGAGCTGCATTGTGGCCTCCTTTTATTTGTATATGCAATTAAAATTCTAAAAAATATAAGTTAGGACTGGGCCATGCCTTTTAGCAAAAGCTTATTGGCGGTGGCCGCAACCGCCTCAATGGTTGCCGAACCTAACAATTGCTGTGTCTTCGCCTGGGCATTTTCCCAGGCCGGATAAGCTTGGGCCAGTATTTTTAGCCCTTCAGATGCCGTTTGAATCATACGTGAACGCCCATCGGTTGAAGGGACGGTTTCAAGCCAGCCCTTTTTTTTCATGCGCTCCACGTTGCGACTCAGTGTTGATGGGTCCAGATATAAAATTTTGCACAACCGATTTGCGGTGGTGGCGCCAAATGCCGATATTGCCACCAGAATATTCATCTGACTGGAGCGGATACCAAAAGGTCGCAGGGATTCGTCATAAATTTTTGTTATAACACGATTTAATATCCGTATGCGAGCAGCCACACACTCACCGGCAATGCGGTTCGGTATTTTTTGTAAAATATTTTTTTCCATATTTTGATTATTTGTTTGTATATACAATTTCATTGGAGATCAAGCTTTTTTGGATTTGTATCTGTGTTGGTATCTTGACGAAGGAAACTAAAAGCTGTCTCAAAAATAGTTAATTACGCCCAAGAGCAAGGCGTAAACCGACGTAAAAGCGCAGCATACACGGAGTATGTGAGCATTTTAAGGAGGCTTACAACGACGCTATCGGGCGTTAGATGCATTTTTGAGATAGTTTTCTAGTGACATCACATGGTGTGGTCAACTATGGGGCGGTTTTGCGTACCCCAGCAACCGAAGAAATGGGCTTAAGCGTCTTTTCAATTTGCTGCCCTGAATAAACCAATACAGCTTTTGAAACTGCTGCTTTAATCGCAAGCTTTCAGCTTTGATAACATTGTCGTTGCCGCAAAATGTGGTAAGGCACACTTCCGGGCGCACGCTTGATGGAAACAGGCAGGGTCCGCTGCGGTTTTCCAGAAAAATGCAATCGGAAGCAAAGATAGGATCTTCATTTCCAAGTCTTTTAACGATGTTACCGCGCAACGCAGGATTCATTATCAAAATATAGATAAAATCCCACAGGCTGATGATATGATCAATTTTGACATTCCGGCAACAAAGCCCTTCACAGCCGCTAAGGCATTGGGCCATTAATTCATCGGCACTCTGCAACAGATCTTTTTCAGCCGCCTGAATATTGCTGCAAATATCTGTTAGGGTCGCACGCTCATCCGGATTAAGCTGATCAATGATGTCTGAAGCTTTTTGGAATTTTTGATTTAATCCCATCCACGGATTCCAAAACTACCGTTAAACTGCTGAAATTGAATACAGGTATGATATTGTTCTTCAAGGGTTGATGTGAGCGGCACGATTGTCATCCAGACAAACCATTAACATTATCACCCCTGATATACATGATCGATTAAATCTGTATATTCGGCATCCACATTATTTTGGCCCAAGAGGTTCAAAATGTGCAGCACGTCTGCAGCGTTTTCAATTTTTATCTTGTAATAACTCTTGTGCTTAACAATGATGAAACGATGATTTTCAATTATGTTGAGGGCCTGGGGCAGAGATCTGGTCTTAAGGCCCATAACGGAATAGTCTTCCATATAAAATTCAGGCATGGCCGAATCGGGCAGGCATTTCGATAAATCAAAATCTTTTTCTACGATGATTACAGCAGCCATATTTAAATTCACTACCCCTGGCATTTTTCCATGGCAATCCAATTAGCATACTGAGACGACAGACACAATTTGAAACCTATCAAGCGGCTTGTATAACAGTCTACAGATGGCCGCGCTAACCTCCGATTTGCGCTTAAAGGGCTGATCTGCTATGAAATCTTCATCTTAAATCGACCCATAATGACTTAGCCAAGAGAGCGTTGCCGATGAAAGCAGACCTTCACATTCTGACCATGTTGGTTGAAAACGAACCAGGAGTTACGGCCCGGGTATCGGGGCTGTTTGCCAGTCGTGGATACAATATTGAAAGCATCTGCGGCGCGCCCACCGCCAATCCAACCATGTCGCGCATTACCATTGCCACCAAATCAGATCCGGAAAAACTCGAACAGATCATGAAACAAGTTCGCCGGCTGATCAACGTCATCAAGCTGCGCGATATGACCGGCGAGGAATCGGTCAAGCGTGAAATGGCGCTTATTTGTGTGAAGGCGGAAGCTGAAAACCGTCCCGAAATTCTCAGAATTGTGGAGACGTTCAGAGGCCGCATTGTTGATACCGGTGAAACCCACTACATTATCGAAGTAACGGGAGGACAATCAAAAATCGACGCATTACTTCAGCTTCTGGAACCAATGGGCATTAAAAAGCTGGCCCGATCGGGTATCCTGGCACTCTATCGGGAGCCTCTCTAAAACATAGATGACCCGCCGTTTGATTTGCCCTGATCATTCATCCTTTGACAGCCGGGAGTCGGCATTCAAAACCAAGTTTGCCGCAACCTGTTTTTCATCTTCCGTCTCCCAGCATCAAGAGTTGGCCCCCTACCGTTTGCCTACTCTGGACCGATCTCCACCGCCCGGTAAGGGCACGCGTCAACGCAGGAAAGACACACCACACACTTATCCTCAAAAAAGGATACTTTCCAATTGTTGCGGTCGACATCCAAAGCACCGGTCGGGCAAACCGGCACGCAGGCCGTGCAACTGGCGCAGCGGTTTTCCAGGTAGCGAATTTCGGCGGCCAATTCATCAATTTCCACCCCTTTTGATTCCAAGTAATTCAGGGCTTGCGAACGAATGCTCTCTTCACCGCTCAATTCGACGACCATACGCCCCTTTTTACCGGGACTGATACTGGCCCGTAAGATGTTGACCATTATTCCGAAATCTTTGATCAAATGATAGGTTATCGGCTCTTCCACCGAACTGGGTGGAAATGACAAAACAACTTTGGTTTTTAGCATGATTACTTCTCCTTTTTGTCAGCCGGTCCCGGCAATAAGGATACGGGCTGGGTTAAGAAAAATTCACCCTGATCGATCTGAGCCTTTAGTGTTAAGGCCACCCGTTGCGCATTCACATAGCTTGAAAAACAGCCGGTCGGAACTTTTTGGCCGTTAATTTCAATCTGCCCACTTTTTAATTCAGCATAAGAGACTTCAGCCAGCTTGGGATCCCCTTCCCCATACGGGTAGAAGCGACTGTAATCGACCACCGGGGCCTTCAAATCCGCATCCGTGACGGAAACATACGCCATCATCTCTTCATCGAGTATCGGAATCGGTATCCCCACAGCCACACTGAGACTGACACCGTAACCGGTAAATGATACCGCACGCAACCACTCTGGGTGCATGTCTTTAAGGTTACCCACCAGAGCCGCCGTTCCAGCGGCTGAACGGGGGGTGCCGTTGTCAAGACGCGGTATGTCTGGATTGTGCTGGGTGCCGGCCCAGGCGATATAGCCTTCGGTACCGCATAAAAAAATACGGGTGCCGATACCGATTGTTCGAAAATAAGGATCGTTCAACAATGGGGAGAGTTGACCGGCACTACAATAATTGGCATTGCCGAGTTTCGGTTTGAGCTTTCCCATGTACGTATAAATGGTTTCGTCCGAAAGATTTACCGCCACATTGTAGTTCTGATAGCAATTGCGGGGGTTGAATAAAAAGGCATCGTTGGTGTCCGCCAGATCGATCCAGTCTTCCCGCTTTTTATTGGGGTAACAATCCGTCCCATAGGCTCCGGCCGATAATTGCACCTTTTTGTGGGTCACCAGATCCTCGATCACATGCGCCCCGCCATAGCGAAACTTACCTGGTTTGCCGTTATCATTGCGTGGATCATTATGTTGAATTGCGGTGGCGCCGATGTAAATATCCGCCGCCGCCAAACCGGCATACGCCGGTACGCCGTTTAACGAAATCCAACCGCCGCCAAGTTTTATTTTTTCACGGGGTTGCTTGAGATTGAGAAATGCGCCGGACGAGCACATGGGACTGAACGTTCCTGTTGTGACCACATCCACTTCCTGAGCGGCCCTTTTCACCCCTTTTGCTTTAACCACATCGATGATCTCTTCGGCGGTAAATACAACAACCGAGCCATCTTTGATTTTGTTATTAATCTCATCAATACTGCGCTGCATTTATTGTCCTCCTGTTGTTCTTATTAGAAAAATAAAAATCCACCGTGCAAGATTTGGCTGGCTCCTTGATGGAGCCTCACCATTATCCATAGACATTGCCCTTCTTGATCGAATGTCTGTCGATCAAATCGATAATGCTGAATGCCATTCATTTTTATTCTTTTCCAAAAAAAAACCGCGAGCGATTTTTTCGCCCGCGGCTTTGGTAGTTTAAAAATAAGCTAACTTAACCCATGGGCGCACCTCTTCCCATCGACATCATCATGGACATCGCCCCGGTCAGATCAGTTACACAAATGGATTGATAAGTTACATTCATATCGACGTCATTTCATTTTTTACAGGATTGCATCCTTAACTGTTTATCCAAATTATGTCAAGGGCAAATCCGTGGGTAACATTTATCACAAAAAACGATTCTGTCTTTGACTTAAGTCAAAGAATTGCAGACTTTGGCAAAAACCGGTCGCCTGGATTACATTCAGGTAGTTAAGAAATAGGGCATCGGAAATAAAAAGCGTTTTACCGCTGAGGGTTGGCGTAAAATGAATCCAAAATAAGGTACCAGCCGTTCATTCATAACCGGATACATACCTTTTACATCTGTATTTTTAAAATTTGTTATCTGGCATACGTTACGATATTTGCTTAAAATTAAAATGCTTTCTTGAAAAATGCAAAAAAACCTGCTTCAAAATTTTATTCGGTAATTGAAGGGTCAGGGAGTTTTGACCATCAACGCATGTCATTCCGGTCCCGGATCAAGTCCGGGATGACAGATCCGGAATCCAATTCTTTTTGGAGTCATCTCTGGATGCCGGCCTGCGCCGGCATGCCGAAAGAAACTCCCCGACTGCTGATGTTATTATTACCATAATTGATGATCCCAAATTAATATAGACTATGTCGATACAATTGAACGATAAGCAATCCGGAAACTACTTCTGCAGCAAGTTGTTTTTGCAATAGTATAGTGTAACCGACGGTAAACTTTTGGGTCTATACCGTAAAAATATTAATTCTCAAGCTCAGAATATTCTCGCTTTAAAAAACAGACCTAAAACATTTAACCTTATATCTCGTAAATGAAAGGAGTTTATATGGCATTACAACCGTACAATGCACACGAACTATTTAATTTGTTAACAATGCAGAGGGATTTCCTGCTGCTGGATGTTCGCAATGATGTCGAGTTTGGGCGCTTCAAAGTTGAGGGCCCCTACCCTTTTGATATGATTAATGTCCCCTATATGGAATTTATCGAACACGAAGAGGATAGTGTTGCCAAAGTTCCCACCGGCAAACCGATTCGAATCGTTTGTGCCAAAGAAGGCTCGGCCAAGTTTGTCGGTGAAATTCTGGAAAATCACGGATACGAGGACGTGGGCTATCTTCTGGAGGGTATTAAATCATGGGGCAATATGCTGGTGCCCATTCGTGTAAATGATGATGATACCTATGAGCTTTATCAGTTCAGACGACCCGGTAAAGCCTCCTGCAGCTACGGCTTGGTGTATGGTTCGGAGATGATGATATTCGATCCTGCCAAAAATACGACGGCCTATGAAACCTTTGCCAATGAGCATAAGCTGTCAATTGTTAAAACGTTTGAAACGCACCGTCAGGCAGATTACATCTCTGGCAGCTATATGCTCAACCGCCTCACCGGTGCAGAAATTATGGCTCCGAAGCCTGATTTTGTCGGCGCACGCTTTGACTATACCCCGGTTTCCGATGGCGCTACCTTTCACTTTAGCAGCGGCGGCCCCGCGGTGAAAGCGATGCACACACCCGGTCACACGCCAGGCAGCACTTGTTATCTCATCGATGGTCGCTATCTTATCTCCGGCGATACCGTTTTTATTCTTTCCATCGGCCGGCCGGATCTGGGTGGCATGGCTGAAGAGTGGTCCAAGCTTCTATTCGACACTATGACCAACAAAATCCTGCCGCTGAAAGATTCGGTTGCAGTTCTGCCGGGACATTACATGGATTGGCAGGAAGCCGATGAAAAATTGGCTTTTATG
>JASJAZ010000003.1 GCA_030066785.1 Desulfobacterales bacterium
GGAATCGCACCTATGAAGCTTGGCAAATCGCCATGAGCATTTACGAGCGCAATCGCGGCAGCAAGCGTCAGACAGAAATCAAGGAGATGGTCAAAGATGCACTGCGGCCCATTAGATATAATGATGGGCGCGGGTATTTCTTTGCAGTTTCCATGGATGGAGTTAAGCAGCTTTACCCGGTCATGCCTGAGCTGGAAGGGCAAAACCTCATCGATCTCCAGGATTCCAGGGAAACCTATGCGATTCGTGAGGAAATCGAGCTAATTCACCAGTCCGGTGAAGGATTTATTATCGACGACTGGCCCAAGCTCAACCAGGATCCAAATCAGGTTTATCCCAAGATATCGTTTGTGAAATCTATCAAACCGCTGAATTGGTATATTGGCACCGGCGATTACTTCGACGATGTAGACAAGACTACCCAGGCAGAGATACTGGACTGGATCAAAAGCATTCGCATCGGCAAAGATGAATATGTTTTTGCCGGGCAATGGGACGGCCTTAGCCTATCGGGACCTGCGGTTGGTAAAAACATGATTGACATTACCGATGTTTCCGGCGTGAAAATTGTGCAGGAACTGATCGAAGCGGCTAAAGGCGGTGGCGGATACGTCCACTACGTTATGCCGAAACTGGAAGACAAAAAAAGTGCTTCTAAAATAAGCTATGCCGCCGGCATCCATGACTGGCAGTGGTACGTGGGCGCTGGTCTTTACGTAGATGAAATCGACCAGATTATTGCGGATCAGCGCAACATTTTAAAAAACCAGGTCAAATCCAAAATTGCCAAAATTATCCTATTGTTGATGTCGCTTCTTATTCTCATTTTCATTGTTGCCAGATTGTTTTCTTTAAAAATCGAAAAAAACCTAACAGCTCTTATCCTGTTTTTCCAAAAAGCCGAGAAAGAATCTAACCGTATCAATCCACAGGACCTAACCTTTACCGAATTTGCAGCCTTGGCCAAGGCGGCCAATACGATGATCGATCAAAGGGTGAAGGCTGAAAATAAACTGCGGGAAAGTCGTGAAGAATGGCGGGCCATTGTGGACAATTCTATTCTGGGCATCTACCGGGTTACGGCTGAGGGCAAGCTTCTTTTTGTCAATCCGCGTATGGCCGAGATAATGGGATACCAGTCCCCGGAAGAATTCATGGCACAGGTCAGGAACATAACCCAGCTTTATGTAAATCCAGAAGATCGCGAACAAAATCTTAAAGCGTTTTTCACGCGTGGTTTCATTTCCGACCAGCAGGTGCATTTTAAGCGTAAGGATGGAGAATCTATCTGGATCCAGGCCAACGCGCGGATCGTAAAAGAAGAGGCAGGGCAAAGTATCATTGAGGGTTTCATCCTGGACATAACCGCCAGGGTTAAATTTGAAGCCGCGCTCAAAGAAAGCGAAGAGCGGTACCGAAGTCTTGTGGATATGTCACCGGAAGCCATTTTCCTGCATCAAAACGGCATAATTGTATACATCAATCAGCAGGGTGCCCAACTTTTAGGGGCGAATAATCCCCAACGGATCATCGGAAAACCTGTTCTTGACTTCATCCATCCGGATTTTCGGGAAGTGGTACGAAAAAGAACAGATAAAATGTATGCCGAGAGAAAGCAATTGTCGCGCATGGAGCAAACGTATGTTCGATTGGATGGAACCGCCATCGATGTGGAGGCTACCGGCAAGTGCATTGTCTACGCTGGACAGATAGCAGGATTATCGGTCATTCGGGACATTACAGCCCACAAACTGGCAGAGCGGCAGAAACAGGAACTGGAAGCCAAACTCCAGCAAGCCCAGAAAATGGAGTCAGTCGGCACGCTCGCCGGAGGAATTGCGCATGATTTTAACAACTTGCTGATGGGAATCCAGGGGCGCGCCTCCATGATGATCCATGACCTTGAAACCGGCCATCCGCATGTGGAAAGCTTAAGGGAAATCGAAAAATATGTACGCAGCGCAACGGATCTGACCAAACAACTGCTCGGTTTTGCGCGAGGCGGCAAATACGAAGTGGCACCCACAGACATGAACGATATTGTTTCCCGTAGTTCGGACATGTTTGGCCGAACCCACAAGGAAATCACCATCCACCGCCGGGAACAGAAAGACATTTGGATCGTCGAAGTGGATCGCTCCCAGATCGAACAGGTTTGCCTGAATCTATACGTTAATGCGTGGCAAGCCATGTCAGGACCAGGCCAGCTATATCTTGAAACCCGCAATGTTGAATTAGATGAACCGTTTGCCAAATCCTATGCTGCTAAACCCGGTCGTTACGTTCAAATTTCGGTGACGGATTCCGGCCATGGCATGGATGCAGAAACCCAGATGCGCATTTTTGATCCGTTTTTTACCACCAAGGAACTGGGCCGGGGAACGGGTTTAGGCCTTGCCTCGGCCTACGGGATCATTAAAAATCATGGGGGTATCATCACCGTCTCAAGTGAGATTGGCAAGGGCGCCACGTTCACTATTTACCTGCCGACCAGCGATAAAAAGGTGTCAGATGAAAAGGGAAAAGCTTTTGAAATTGTTACGGGCAGCGGGACGGTTTTGCTAATCGATGACGAGAGCGTCATCCTGGACCTGGGCCGTGAAATGCTTCAGCGACTCGGCTATCAGGCCTTGGTTGCTGAAAACGGAGATCAAGGGCTGCATATGTTTAAAGAACACCAGGATATTATTGCATTGGTGATACTGGATATGATCATGCCCGATATTGGCGGTGGGGAGGTTTATGACCGGCTGCGGGCTATCGATTCGAACGTGAAGGTTCTTTTGTCCAGTGGTTATAGCCTTGATGGTCAGGCCCAGGAAATATTAGAGCGTGGCTGTAACGGTTTTATCCAGAAGCCATTTAATCTGGGAAAGCTTTCTCGCAAAATACACGCGCTTCTAAATGAAAGCTCTGGAGAAGAAAAAACCCTGCATTAAAATATAAATCTAAATTTTTCATGCCCTTGATGACAGCTTGAGCGGCCATTCCTGTTATTTGCTGATAAGATTTAGTCAGAAAGCCTACCTAATAATGATAATCAGATTTGAGCGACGGTTAATGCCACCTGCAATCAGCAACGATTGACCTTTTCCAAAACCTGCGATAATCAATATACACTGCTTTGCATGATAATATTCCGAAATAAGGAGTGGCAACATAATGGTTGTAGAAAAAACGTTTCAATAACGGAACGTCTTTTTTGACAATCACGATAACAGAAATTTACTGGTTGTTGGATTGACCAAAATGCTTTGGGATAAATGTGCAATTTCTGCAAATTTTTGAGACGCTATTGACCGAACCTCATTAAACTCAGGATGTTGCCATGGCTTTATATTGCCCCATAACCGGGTATGAGGTTTTTTCCCACCCTGAATGGCTCAATCACAAAGTCAGCGATACGTTCACATCAAATTTTCGGATAATCGGCCATTCGATCATCTATAGTTCACCTAAAGGGCACGCCGATCTAATAGGAACCAAAAAGTCATTAGCACTCAACGCGCAAGTTGCCAGCGTCGTTACGGGGGGCATTGGCCCCTATGTACAAATTGAAGATTATGCACATCTACATGGGTCAAGTTTGTCGGCCCGTAGATTCATTACCAACACGTTTAATAATTCTAAACGGCGCCTAACAATTATTTTCTGTAATTTATCCCCCCCGCTTTCCATTGCGATTAAAATCGGCCGACGCTTCAACACAAGCGGTAAATACCTACATGTTGCCAAACATTATAAAGATGCCATCCAGCAAGCCGTTGAACTAAGTGGCCAAGAAAACCTGCCCCAAGACACGGCTCCTATAGATTTATCCAAATATATTGCCGATCATTATCATTCACTGGTGCCTGTGGATGTGCGCTCTGACGATGCCTGGGAGATTCAAACACCGGAATTTTCCAATAACTCGGTGGTAATCGATCAGTGTATTTTGCATTCCACCACCAAGGGATTTTTGGAGCCCGAGCACATACCGCATATCGAACGCATGCGCGACAGGTGCCAATCGGATATTCCCGACACTTCCCCCATAAAATATTTTGTGATTGACGCCCGCAAAATGAAAGGCGTAAATCGGCTGGCGCGTGCCAAATACATGCAGTCGCTTAAAAACTGGCATCAACGTTTCCCTATTCGGATGTTTATCCTCTACGGCGCCAATACATTTATAAAAACAGCCGCACACTTAGCCAAGCCGTTGATGCCATTTAAAATCAGAATCGTAAATGATATGGCGCAGGCGTTTCAGCTAATCCGTAAAGACAGATCGAAAAATTTATCTAAACCATACAGGATGCGGCTACAGCCTAAGTCAGCTGTTATCGCCCATGACGATATTGAAAAATTTATAGCTTTATTTAGTCGAATTAATTGGGAGCAGGAAGGCATCCAGCATAGTTTAAATATTGGTGAGGATCACCCGCTGTATTTTTTGTATCAATCGATAAAGTTAGTCAAAGAGGAGCTTGACGATCTTTTCAAAGAACGCCGGATTTTTGAAAACGCGTTACAGCAAAGTGAGGACCGATTCAGAACATTAGCCGAATCCTCGCCCTCCGCCTTTTTGATAATTAGGGATGATCAATTTTTGTATGTGAATTCAACCTGGGAAAAAATAATCGGTTATAATAAAAAAGAAGCATTAGCAATGAGCCCTCGCAAGCTATTTTACCCCTATGCGGAAGAAACGTTTTTAAAAAACAATATAACGCCTGCGACGAGCCCAGATCTGCCCTTAAGACACGAAGTAAAGATCATCACCAAAGACGCGCAAGCAAAGTGGATTGGTTTTATCGCCAAGGAAATTCCGTATGAGGAAGCAACCGCAATTCTGCTAATTGCCGCCGATATTACCGAACGCAAACGGGAAGAAGAAGCTCGACGGGAGAGTGAAGAAAGGTATCGAAGCCTTTTTGAAAATAATCATTCCGTGATGCTTTTAATTGACCCCGAGACTGGAAATATTGTCGATGCCAATTCAGCGGCCATCGCCTACTATGGTTGGAGTCATAAACAAATCACACATATGCAGATTGCCGATATTAATACGTTTACGATTGCGCAAGTAAATCGGGAAATGGAAATAGCAAAACAGGAAAATCGTAAAAACTTATATTTCAAACACCGCCTCGCCAATGCGGATATTCGTGATGTTGAAGTATACAGCGGTCCCATAAAAATGCATGGCAAGCAGCTTTTGTATTCCATCATTCATGACATCACAGAGCGCAAAATAGTTGAGACGGAGCGCAATCAATTGATACGCGATCTACAGGTTGCGCTCAAAGAGATCAAAACCTTAAGGGGCATTTTACCTTTTTGCTCCATATGCAAAAAAATAAGAGACGATAAGGGCTATTGGGAAAAAGTCGATGTCTATATTCATAAATATTCCCAAGCTGATATCAGCCATAGTCTCTGCCCTGACTGTGCTCAAAAGCACTATCCGGATCTACAGTTTGACGAGGAGTGATGCCGTCTAGCAAAATTATATTTATTACAATTCCGCCACATACATGCGATACCCACCGACAACCCTCACTTGCATTTTGGTTTTAAAGGGTGAAGCCATGACATTACTTCAAACCAAAAAGAGTATTATATGTCTTATCCTCGCCATTTTTTTAACGCTATTGTTTTTTTATTTACCTGCATCTGCTGCGGTTAACCTTTTCCCCACAAAAGATTGGCAAACGACCACGCCCGAGGCGCAAGGCATGCGATCCGAAATGCTGGCTGCGATGATGGAACACATCCAAAGCCAAAGCCTGCATATCGATAGCGTACTAATTGTACGCAACGGTTACATGGTTTTGGATGCCTACTTTTGGCCGTTTGCTAAAGGAGAAAAGCACATTATTCACTCGTGCACCAAAAGCGTTGTGTCTGCATTGATCGGCATCGCCATTGAAAAAGGCTACATTGAGAATGTAAACCAGCCCATCAAAGATTTATTGCCCGAATACCTATTGGATAACCTGGATGCCCCTAAAAAAACCATAACGCTTGAAAACTTGTTGATGATGGCCTCAGGCTTGCGATGCCAAGATTCCTATCTGTATGGTTGGAAAGGGTTGATTGAAATGCGATACAGCCCTGATTGGGCGCAATATGTTCTTGGCCTTCCCATGGACGTACCTCCGGGCGAAAAGTTTGAATACTGCAATGGGGTTTCATATCTGTTGTCGGTTATTATCCAGAATGCCACCAACATGCGAACGTTAGACTTTGCCCGCAAGTCTTTATTTGAACCTTTAGGCATTCGTGACATCGGGTGGGAGACCAGTCCGCAGGGTGTTGATATTGGGTGGGGCCAAATGCGGCTCAAACCGCATGATATGGCCAAGTTCGGCTGGCTTTTTCTTAACAATGGACGTTGGGGTGATAAACAGATTGTACCTGCCAAATGGGTGGCGGTTTCCACCCGTGGTCATATTGAAGCCCGGCTGTTTGATCGGTATGGGTATCAGTGGTGGGTTGATACGGCTGGCTACTATATGGCCGTAGGATTTAAAGGCCAGCGTATTTTTGTCGTGCCGGAAAAGAATCTGGTGGCGGTTTTTACAGGTGATCTGACCGGCAAGGAAAGTTTAATTTCTAAAAAGTTGCTTGATGCCTATATCATCCCGGCCGCCTCCTCTGCAGGTGCCCTGTCTGCGAACCAGGACAGCCAGGGCCGGTTGTCGGCATTGGTTACGGATGTTGCCCGAGAGCCATCGGCAGGATTTATATGGATTTCAAAAAGTGAGGGCGTTGCCAAAGATGGGATCTTCGCGCGCACCGCATTACCGGCGTTTACATTTGAGTATCCCTTTGGCAGCAAGATGTCCGGAATTGATCACCTCGGTCAGGTAATGCGAATGAAAACCCTTTTAGATATCGAGTTTTCCGCCAATGTGGAAAAAATTCCAGAAGGGATTGCCTTAAAAGACTTCGGGCCCAAAGTCTATGCGCCGGTGCTGGCAAATGTTGGTTCAAATATCAAGGTTACATCCCATAAAGCCATAACCCTTAAGTGTGGCTCCCAGGCCTATCGCACCGACATTACTTGGTTGTGGAACAATACTTTCCCGATAACAACCCTGCTGGTGTCCGCCTACAAGGATGACAAGGTTGTTTTTGTGTGCGCCCATCCATCCCGCAATGTCTATACGGCCGAACCAATTGTTCAGAGTTTAAGATTAAAATAGATTGAGCAACTTTTAATTAAGTGCAATTTTATACCTTAATATATTTGCGATGAACCTGTTTGCATCCGTATGCATGAGCTTGCTATAAATCTGGTTCATGTTTAGATTTTTAGGCTGAAGATTAAGGGGCGTCAAAATACCATGACGATGAATCACATTTTTTAATCAGAAAAAGGAGAATAAAATGGCTGACCTTACGACCAATTATCTTGGATTGAAATTGAGAAACCCGATTATCGCCGGCAGTTCGGGATTGAGCAAATCCGTCAAGGGTGTCAAAGAATACGAGGAGAATGGTGCTGGCGCCGTTGTGCTGAAATCAATTTTTGAAGAAGAGATTGTTTACGAATATCAAGATGTGTTGAAAGAAGCCAGTGCCGAGGGCGTTAATCTGGATCAATTTGACTATTATGACTACGAAATCAAAGGCGAAAAACTGAAGAAATATACCGGACTCATCGCAGAGAGTAAAAACAGTGTTTCCATTCCGATCATTGCCAGTGTCAATTGTGTTTACTCGCATGAATGGATTTCGTTTGCCAAGCAACTCGAAGAAGCCGGTGCGGATGCCTTGGAACTGAACATGTTTTTTCTGCCCACCGATTTTGATCGAACCACGGAAGAAAAGGAAAAGGCCTATTTTCAAATTATCGAAAAGGTAAAAAATGTGGTTTCAATTCCGATTGCCTTAAAAATCAGCTATTATTTTACCAATTTGGGCCCCATGATCCAGAAACTGTCTGAAACCGGTATTGCCGGGCTGGTGTTGTTCAACCGCTTTTACAGCCCGGACTTTGATATCGACAAATTCGAGGTTGTACCATCCAATGTTTTCAGCAATCCGGCTGATCTGCCGATTTCGTTGCGCTGGATTGCCATAATGGCCGAACGCGTCAGTTGCGACTTAGCGGCTTCAACCGGCGTACACGACGGCAATGCGCTGATTAAACAGATTCTGGCGGGTGCCGATGCGGTTCAGGTGGTATCGGCATTGTACCAAAATGGTAAGAATCACATAAAGACGATGCTCGATGCTCTGGAAGGTTGGATGGCAGAGAAGGGGTTTAATAGTCTGGCCGATTTCAAGGGCAAAATGAGCCAGTCCAAGAGCAGCAACCCGGCCGTTTACGAGCGCGTGCAGTTTATGCGTTATTTCGGCGGCGGCAGCTAAAAAGTTCTATGTGTTGGGAGTCTGCGATTAAAGATACGAGAATAATTTAGGATCTTTAAAATCGTTTTGGGGTCAAGAAAATGCTTGAGCTTCAAAGCCTTGATTTTTGTCAGGCATACAGGCTAAAGTCAGGTTTATCTTTCCAGCGATGATGCGCAATCGCAGTTGCGGGGCGCCAAAATCAAAATGGGGTTGTGGTGCTTGCAGACGGATGGAGCACAACTTTCAAAAGGCATTCGCATGGGCCCGATGACATTAACGTTTATATATTACACTTTTAGATGGAGGTCTTGATGGCAGGATTAAACAAAGTGCTGCTGATTGGTAATCTGGGGCGGGATCCGGAAGTGCGTTACACGCCTGGTGGTCTGGCGATAGCTAAATTCAGTATAGCGACAACCGATCGCCGCAAAAACAAAGATGGGGAATTTGAGGATCAGACAGATTGGCACCGCATTACCGCCTTTGGCAAGCTAGGCGAAATTTGCGGGGAATATCTAGCGAAAGGTAAACAGGTCTATATCGAAGGACGCATTAAATACGGTTCATATGAAAACAAAGACGGGCAAACCGTTTATACGACCGACATCATCGCTTCCCAGATGCAAATGTTGGGGCCGCGTGA
The DNA here is from genome assembly GCA_030066785.1 of Desulfobacterales bacterium. Taxonomy (GTDB): domain Bacteria; phylum Desulfobacterota; class Desulfobacteria; order Desulfobacterales; family JASJAZ01; genus JASJAZ01. The sequence continues at coordinate 8,993 of JASJAZ010000003.1, forward strand.
TGCCGGTGCCGGTCGGGACTTCGGTGGCGCTCCGGCCACCGGAATGCCGGCACCGCCCTACGATGACAAGGAAGATGATGATATTCCCTTCTAATTGCAGGGAATTTGGGGCTTGCCATTTTTAAACAATTATTGCGAAGCTTGTCATTCATGCCACAAAAAAAGTGCATGCGATTGGGTCGCATGCACTTTTCGGGTTTATCAATTCACCAAGCTGGAAGCTTGGCATCCTTTTAAAATTTTCTTACACCTGAATATGAATCGACATTCGATTTGGATCTAAAATCATATGATCTGCAAGGATGGTCGAATCAGGATTTGTCTTCGTCAATTTTTTTTGGTTCCTCAGGCGTCTCTTTTTCGTCTTTGCCGGAAGAGGCGCCTCGGAAATTGCGGATGGCTTTGCCCATGCCGGCCCCAATCTCCGGCAGCTTACCGGCACCAAATATAATCAGAATAATCACCAAAATGATGATTAATTCAGGCATTCCTATACCACCAATCATTCAATCCTCCTATTCTTCGAAGCGAATCTGTTTAAGCTCTTGCAGCAGCTGGATGAATTCTTTCGACTTCAGGTAGCTATCAAAAGCGCCCTGGTAATCAATCCATTTCTTCCAGGCATCAAGCCAACTATCATTGTGCCAATAACAATCCGGGTCGTCATGCCCCTCCAGATGCCGGATATACTGTCGATACTCCTCTTCGCAACTTTCACAAAAGCGATACGGAAACCGCGGCGGGCCATCATCTGTTAAATCTTCCGGATCCGCCATTTTAATCTGAGAGCCGCATTTTTCGCATTTAAACGCACATTGTGAACATTGCAGAACTCTCTGAACGGCCAGCAGTTTCTTTTTTCTAATTTGCGCAGCCCGTTTGGTTTCGGCTGCTTTGATTTTATCGTCTATTAATATGATGTCGGCCACGATATTAAATATTCTCCCTTTATAGGAACACCGCCGCAGTATTGCCGGAATAGCCGCAATTTATAACATCGGCGCTTTATACTGTCAATCTATTCCTCTTTGGACCGGATTTCAATACCTGGTCAGCCAACGCTGTGAATAATCGTCATCTTGTAATGGATGTCAACTCATGTTAAATGATATAGTTTAATAATTAAGCTATGTTTGCATTTAATCTGACCGGTTGCGCCAGTCACTCGGGAAGGAGTTGCGGTTGAAAAAAACAACATTAAAACCAGACTGTTTGCCCGCCCTGATCGGAAGTTTACCCGTAGCGGATCATCAGGAGGCTGCTGATTTGATATTTAAATACACACCGGAAATACCGCTCTGGGCGCAGCTTCCCGTTTATGCCGAAGAAAAAATGATCCCTCAGTTTTTGCCGGGACTGCCAGGGGTCGTGGTCGATAACGACCGGTCTTATGTGGATACCGGCAGCGACGGTTTTTCCGACCAACTGCTGCAGTTTTATGAAGAATATATGGATGTTGCCGAAGGCCGTCTGGACTTAGACCAATCGCGGTTTGCGCTCAATCAAGAGACCGCCAGGGGTTTTTTTGTTTTCCTGGAGCAACTCAAGGCCTGTGCATCACCACCGGTTGGGCTGAAAGGCCAGGTAACCGGCCCGATTACCTTTGGTTTGGGTGTTGCCGATCACAGTCGGCGGGCAATTTTTTATGATGAACAAGTCCGCGACGCTGCGGTTAAATTACTCGCCTTGAAAGCTAAATTTCAGGTGCGCAAACTGGCCGCCACCGGGGTACCGGTGTTATTATTTATCGATGAACCGGCCTTAACCGGATTTGGGTCTTCGGCATTTATCAGTATTTCACGCGAAGACATTCAAGCGTGTCTAAATGAAATCATCGAAGCAATCCATAGTGAAGGTGGTATGGCCGGCATCCATATTTGCGGTAATGCCGACTGGTCGCTGATTTTGGATTCAACAGCCGACCTCCTCAGTTTTGATGCCTATGCCTATTTTGACAAACTGCTGCTTTACGCGGATCAAATTAAGAAATTTCTCGAAGCCGGTGGCTTGATTGCCTGGGGCCTTGTGCCGACCCTGAATGCTGATGACATTGAAAAAGAAAGTGTCGACTTACTGGCCGAAAGATGGGCAACCTATGTTCAACAGCTCACCGATGCCGGTCTGGATGCGCAACAGGTGCACGCGCAAGCCCTCATCACACCAGCGTGCGGTACCGGATCGTGTAGCCGGGAACACGCCCTCCGGGTGCTTGAATTGACCCGCGAGGTGGCCCATAAAATCCGCAATTTCAAATAGATCAAAGGTTTTTTAAAGCTTTTTTCTCAATTAAGTTTTTTTGTTTGCAATATCAAGGGTATATCTCACTATGATGTGACGCCCGGCTTGACCGCCCTTTGGCTACATAACAGAATTTTTAGAATATCAAATGACCGCTAAACACATTAAATGAAAGGTTTTTTATGACTGGTAACGAAAATTTGATGCAATTTACCGGTGCCACACGGTATGTCCTCGACGATGAATTGGCGCGAATTGTCAACATATCCATGGCGCTGGAAATGCCTTTGTTGTTGAAAGGGGAACCTGGCACCGGCAAAACCATGCTGGCGCACGCCATTGCCGAAAGCCTGGGAATGCCCTTGATTGTATTGAATGTAAAATCAAGCATGAAATTAGTGGAAGCCCTGTATCAGTACGATACGTTGACCCGTTTAAACGATAGCCGCTTTGGCGACTCCAGCCGGGATGTCAGCAATATCGAAGAATATATCCGCATGGGCAAGATCGGCCAGGCGTTTACCGCCGATACCCGCACCGTGCTGTTGATTGATGAAATTGACAAGGCCGACACTGATTTTCAAGATGATATGCTTGATGTACTGGATCAGATGGAATTCGATATCATCGAAATCGACAAAACCGTTCGGGCCAAACATCGTCCGGTGATCATTATTACTTCCAATGCCAAGAAAGACCTATCCGATCCTTTTCTGGGGCGCTGCAATTTTCATCATATTGCCTTTCCGGACCCTGAAATGATGCGCCGCATCGTGCACGTTCATTTTCCCTCTATCGATGGCGATTTGATGAAGCAATCGGTAACTGCGTTTTACCGGCTACGCGACCTGGATGCGGTTGAAAAACGGCCGGCAACACGCGAGTTGATTAACTGGATCCGTGCCCTACAGACCGATCCGGATTTCAAACCCAAACAATTGGCCAAAGGCGAAGTACCCTATTTGGGTGTGTTGTTCAAAAAGAGCCAAGATTACAGCCAGGCGCAGAATGTCGTAAACCGACGCCGACTGTTTTAGGCAGACCATTTATGTTTGTTGATTTTTTTTACAAACTCAAAGAGGTTGGCATTCCCGTCAGCCCCACCTCATTTTTAACTCTGCACAAAGCGTTCGACCGGGGCCTGGTGGGGTCTCTCAATGATTTTTATACGGCCGCACGCTCAATTTTAATAAAAAGCGAACGTTATTTTGATACGTTCGATCAGGTATTTGCGCATTATTTCGAAGGTGCCGAACTGCCCGATTATGACGAGCTGGCCCTGGATGAAATGGCTCGCGTCATGCTCGAGGAGTGGTTGAAGGATCCCCAAACTGCAGCGCAACTGCTCGGTGTCGATGAAAAGATGCTCAATCAGATGTCGCCCGAAGAACTGATCGAATATTTCAAGGAGCGGCTTAAGGACCAAACCGAGCGGCATGACGGTGGTGGTCGGTGGATCGGCACCGGTGGGTTCTCGCCGGTGGGTCATTCCGGCTATCACCCTGACGGCATGCGTGTGGGAGGCATCTCGCGCAATAAGTCGGCGGTTAAGGTTGCCATGGACCGGCGCTATAAAGACTATTCCCGCACCGGGCCGCTTACCCAGGCACACATTGGCGAAGCCCTCAAGCGCCTGCGCAACATGATTCCCACCGGTCCCAAAGACATGGTAAATATCGATGAAACGATCTATCGTACCATGAAAAACGGTGGCGAAATCGAAATCATATTTGACCGTAGTTTGAAGGATCGACTGAAGGTGGTTTTAGCCATTGATAACGGCGGTTGGTCGATGGACCCTTATATTCCAGTGGTCCAAACTCTTTTTGATTATGCCCGCGCGCAGTTTAAGGAGTTGAAAACCTATTTTTTTCACAACACTGTTTACGATGTGCTCTGGGAAGATCCGGCCCGCTATCGCAAACCTCAAAAAGTGGATGATTTCACACGCTTTGATCCTGAGACCCGCTTTATATTGGTGGGCGATGCCAGCATGGCACCCTACGAACTCATGGCCACGGATGGTTCGATTCATGTGGAAGAGCGCAGTGGCCTGCCCAGCATTGAGCGGCTTAAATTTATTGCTACCCTGTTCCCGCATGCCGTCTGGTTGAATCCGGTGATGTCCCCCCACTGGCGTTACACGCGGACCATTACCATTATCGGCGATATTTTTCCTATGTTTGAACTCTCACTGGATGGCCTGGAAAAGGCGATTGCCCACCTGATGGCTAAATAGACCCGCCTCAGCAAAAACCCCATAGTGCGCTTCATCGTCTTATTCGTGACGCCACACAGCGATGTCGATGCTGATTTTATGAATTAAATTAATAGCTTCTAAATAGTATAAAGTCTATGATTTTAATTATATTTTTAGAAAAAGAGGGTTGACAATAAGCCTACTTCCTGACAAATAAGGTCAGGAATTTTTATGACAATAAAAGTCAAGAAAGTTGCCTACCATTAAAGTCAAGAAGTAGTTGCATGCTGATTGCACCCAAAAAAAATCAATATGCTCTCAGGGCTATTTTTGAGCTTGCCAAGCAGCAGGGCAAGGGCCCCACTAAGGTTTCCGATATCGCCAAAGCCCAATCCATTCCGGTGCGGTTTCTGGAAGTGATTCTTAATCAGCTGAAAGGCAGTGGCCTGCTAGAGGCTAAACGGGGATTTTATGGCGGGTATTTGTTGGTGCGTGAACCGGACAAAATTACGGTGGGCGATATCTTTCAATTTATGGAAGGCCGCAAAGCCAGTGTTAGCTGCGTGACCTGTGATTCTGAAAGCGATTGTCCCTTTCACGGCGATTGTGTGTTTTCAAAAATGTGGAACCGGGTTAAAGATGCGGTTTTTACCGTTTTTAATGAAACAACCATTCAGGATTTGATTGAGAGCGAAAAAAAGCAAACGAAAGTCATTTAGCTGTCAATAGATTATTCTACCAGGCATTAAGGACAACCATCATGGACAACAGGAGATCTTTGGTTCGAAGCGTCAGTTTTCTCACAATCCTCGGGCTTATTCTGGTTGGCAGTGTCGTTGCTAAAGCGGTCGTGGCGCCCTCGGTGTCACCTGCGCTGCAACGCGCCGATGTGATTAACATCGATACTTTGCAACAGTTTGGTGCACTTGAGCGACCTGCCGTTCAATTCTTGCATGATAAGCACACGGAAGCGGTTGAAAAGCTTGGTAAAGACTGCACGGCTTGTCACTTGCCCGAGCAGGATAAAAACCGCCTTTCCATCAAATATATGCGCTTGAAAGATACTTCCAAAAAGCAGGTGATGGATATTTACCACACCAATTGTGTTGCCTGCCATCGAGAAAACCAATCCAGCAAACCAAAATCCGGTCCCGTGACATGTGGCGGCTGTCACCGCAAATCAACTGACATTGTATCCATCGGTCTGCCCTTCGGTTTCGATAAATCGTTGCACTACCGGCATTCCAAGGCGCTGGATAAAAAGTGTGAGCTTTGCCATCATGAATACAATGCTGAAACCAAAAAACTCTATTATGCCAAAGGCAAAGAGGGCACCTGCCGTTATTGCCACAAATCTGAGACTGAGGAAAATCGAATCTCGAATCGACTGGCCTCGCATCAAGCTTGCCTGAGTTGCCACCGCGATACGATTGCCAAGAATAAATCTTCGGGTCCTTTGAACTGCAGTGGTTGCCATGATCCCAACGAGCGCAAAATGATAGAACGGATTTCGCCGGTGCCGCGTATGCAAATGAAGCAGCCCGATGTGGTCTTGGTCAAAAACAAGCCGTCAGAATCGCAAACTGTTTCAAATCCTGGACTGCCGCTGCAGCGCACCAACCGGGTGCCCTTCAGCCACGCGTCCCACGAGCAGTACAGCGATACATGCCGGGTTTGCCATCATGCCGATTTGACCACATGCGTAAAATGCCACACCCAATCCGGTACCAAAGAAGGCAATTTTATTAATTTAGGCCGCGCGATGCACCGGGCCAATGTGGAGACCAGCTGCGTTGGGTGTCATGAAATGCAGAAGCGTGATAAAGCCTGTGTTGGCTGTCATGCTAGCATTAAACCGGTAGACCAGCAAAGCCAAGCGGCCTGCAAGGCGTGTCATCTGGGACCGACTCCGGACAGTGCCACTTCGATGACGGCTGATGAGGAGAAAGTTGCAGCGGAGACGTTGTTGGCCGCCCGTCGTCCGATCAAAGAGACTTACGCAGACGAAGATGTGCCGGACAAAGTCATCATTAAGGTGTTGTCCAATGAATACAAACCAGTGGAGTTGCCACATCGCAAAATTGTAAGGACCCTGGCCAGAAATATTCGCGATAGCAAATTAGCCAATTATTTTCATGCCGATGAAGGTACAATGTGTCAGAGTTGTCACCACCACAGCCCGGCATCGAAAAAGCCACCACAGTGTGCCAGTTGTCATGGAAAACCATTTGATCCGCAAAAACCTCTAATGCCGGGTCTGATGGCGGCTTATCACCGCCAGTGCATGGAATGCCATGCCCGTATGGGAATTGAAAAACCGGTGGCCACAGATTGCACCGGATGCCACCAAAAACGCTAACAACCTAATTTATTGCGAGGAAAAAGCAATGTCGATATCGCGCAGAAAGTTCTTGGGATGGATCGGCGCCGCCGGATTCGGTATGACAGTCGGCAAAACTGCTCGCGCCGCCAGCAACAAGCATTTTAGTGGATACCCGGACAGTATGGGGGTTCTGTATGATAATGTGCTGTGTATCGGATGTCGTAAGTGCGAAGCGAGTTGTCAAAAAGTAAACGACCTGCCGATGCCGCCCAAGCCATTTGAGGATTTGACGGTAATGGATCAAAATCGCCGGACCGATGCCGACACATTTTTAGTGATGAACAAATACGAGCAGGTCGGTAACGGCCGCGGGCCTGTTTTTAGCCGCATGGGTTGTAACCACTGCTTGGAGCCTGCGTGTGCATCTTCCTGCTTTGTGGCGGCTTACAGCAAGACCAAAACCGGCGCGGTCACCTACGATGCATCTGTGTGCGTCGGGTGCCGTTATTGTATGATTGCCTGCCCGTTCAACATACCCGCCTACGAATACGATGAGGCCTTCACGCCGCGTATTCGCAAGTGTACTTTTTGTTATCCGCGAATTTCCAAAGGGTTGCTGCCCGGTTGTGTGGAAATATGTCCCACCGAGGCGCTCACTTACGGCAAGCGTTCTGATTTGTTAAAAGTTGCCCGGCAGCGCATCCAGCAAGCACCGGATCGTTATGTTGATCACATTTACGGCGAAAATGAAATGGGTGGTACCAACTGGCTGTATCTTTCCGGTGTGCCGTTCAAGGATATCGGCATGCGCGAGGATTTGGGTGTGACGCCGGCGCCCGCCTTGACCTCGGGGGCGCTGGGAGCGGTGCCTATCGTGGTCGGCCTATGGCCGGTGCTGTTGACCGGTATTTACGCCATGAGCAAACGCAAAGAAAAAATCAGTCAGCAAGAAACACAGCAGGCCGTGACCGAAGCATTGGAAAAAGCCCAGTCAGAAGCGGATTCTAAGCTGGAGCAAGCAATGGCCAAGGCCCAGAAGGAAAAAGAAACGGCGATTGATAAAGCCGTGAAAAAAGCGCTTGAAGAGGCTGCCAAGCCGAAAAGCGAGGAGGAAGCCTAATGTCCAGTGATGCTACCACTGCTAAACAATCACTTTTTACCCCTTTCAATGTTGTGGCCGGTTTGATCGTTGTGCTGGGCCTGATCGTCACGGGATTACGGTTTACCAAAGGGCTGGGAACAGTTACCAATCTTTCCGACTACAACCCCTGGGGTATCTGGATCGGTTTTGATCTGCTGGTTGGTGTGGCCCTGGCGGCCGGTGGTTATGTTACGTCGGCGGCGGTTTATATTTTTGGGTTTAAAAAATATCATTCCGCCGTGCGGCCGGCGATTTTAACCGGGTTTCTAGGCTATGCCCTGGTAGTGTTGGCTTTGCACTATGATGTCGGCCAGCCATGGCGACTGCCGTATCCGTTCATTGTGCAACCGGGCACAACATCACTGCTGTTTGAAGTGGCCGCTTGTGTGGCACTTTATTTAACGGTGTTATTTTTAGAATTTTCACCCGCAGCCCTTGAATGGCTCGGTTTGCAACGCCTACGAAAATATATCGTGCGCCTCACCATGGTGCTGACCATCTTTGGTGTGATTCTATCCACCCTGCATCAATCATCTCTGGGGGCCTTGTTTTTAATCGCACCTTCTAAACTGCATCCTTTATGGTATTCATCCTATATACCGATTTACTTTTTCATAACGAGTATTATTGCCGGGCTTTCCATGGTGATATTCGAAGGAACCCTTTCACACCGTTATTTTGCAGATAAAATGGATGAAACCCATCTTCAGGAAAAAGACGACATTGTTTTGGGTTTCGGCAAAGCCGCGTCACTGGTGTTAGCCGGCTATTTAATCATCAAAATTATCGGTATATCGGCCGACAATAACTGGCATTATCTTTCCACCGGCTATGGGGTTTGGTTTTTAGTGGAACTGATCGGTTTTGTCGCGCTGCCGAGTTTTCTATATGCTGTGGGAACCCGCGATAAAAATTTACTGCTGATCAAGTGGACGGCGGTCTGGACGGTTTTGGGCGTTATTCTCAATCGATTGAATGTGTGCCTGATTGCCTTTAACTGGCAGCTTCCTTCCAGTGAACGCTATGTCCCGCATTGGATGGAGATTGTTATTTCCGTATTTATCGTCACCCTGGGACTCATCATTTTTCGGTTCATTGTCACACGAATGCCGATTTTCTATGAGCATCCCGATTATGAAGGGGAACACTAATTAACGTTTTAAGGAACGAACCAATGGACGGCGTTTTTTATACCCTGCACGATTTTTTTGAACATACCAAATCGATTACCTATATCCTGATTGTACTGGCCTTGATTGGTATCGGCGGTTTCTGGACTTTTTTAAGCGGACGTGATGACGAAAGCGATACCTAAACCATTAATCAGCGGTGATCGTTAAGCATTATCGGAAGGGAACGGAGCAAGCCACCCGGCATGGGTGCTTAATCGATTGTCTTCTTCGAAGGAGTAAATCATGTATGAGTTTGTGCGCGGCCCCCTGGCCTTGATCGCGTTTCTGATCTTTTTTGTCGGTATGATTTACCGGACCATTAAGTACATTCGAGGCCTGGATTGGCAGGCTGATCGCGTGGCATATACCGCTCATTTTTCTTACGGTTTAAAAGGCGCCTTGCGATCTATTCTCTACTGGTTAATCCCGTATGGCACCCATAGCTGGCGGTATTATAAGGTGTTTACCCTGATCTTTTTTACCTTTCATGTGGGATTGTTGATCACACCAATATTTTTACTGGGCCATAATATCCTGCTAAAGGAGAGCTGGGGATTCAGCTTACCGACGTTGCCCGAAGCAGTGGCTGATACCTTAACGGTGTTAGTGATTATCGCAGGTATCTTTATGATTTTACGGCGAATTGCCCTGCCGGAAGTGCGTATCATTACCACTGCTTATGATTACCTGATTCTGGCCATTGCTTTGGCGCCTTTTGTTACTGGTTTTCTTGCTTACCACCAAGCGCCGACCTACAATTTTTGGTTGATTGCCCATATTCTGGCGGGCGAGATAATGTTAGTAGCCATTCCTTTTACCAAGCTTTCACATTTCATCTTGTTCTTCCTAACCCGCGCGCAATTAGGTATGGATTATGGTATCAAGCGTGGGGGTATGAAGGGCAAAGGTTTAGCCTGGTGATGTTGATCTATTAATTTGATTGCAGGAGTTAACAATGCCTGAAGGAAAGCTTTGCAACAAACAAACGGTAGATACGAAAGAGCTGTTAAGTGCTTTGTTAAATGATAAAAGCGGCAAGCAGTATTACGAAGAGATGAATCACTTGGATGTCGATTCCAAAGCGCTCTGGGGACTTATCCAGAAAAGCTGTAAATCACGGCTGCGTACCTGGCTGGAAATTTGTGCCCACTGCGGCATGTGCGCCGATAGCTGTTTTTATTATTTGGCTAACAATCGTGATCCGAGACAGGTACCTTCCTACAAAATCCAATCAACCCTGGGTGAATTGATCCGCCGCAAAGGCAATGTGGACAACGCGTTCATGCAGATGTGCATGGATACAGCCTACTCCAAATGCAGCTGCTGTACGCGTTGCGGCCTGTATTGTCCCTTTGGCATCGATATGGGCATCATGTTCGGCTACTTGAGGGGATTGTTGTTTTCCCAAGGATTTACACCTTGGGAAATGAAAATCGGCACAGGGATGCACCGGATTTATCGAGCCCAGATGGATGTGACCACCGAAGACTGGGTTGAGACCTGCGAGTGGATGGTGGAAGAATATGAGGATGACTGGCCCAAATTGACGATTCCCATCGACGAAAAAAATGCGGATATCATGTATACGGTAAACGCGCGGGAACCCAAACATTACCCTGATGATTTAGCCGAAGCGGCGGTATTGTTTCATATTGCCGGTGAAAAATGGACGGTCCCCAGCGAGGGCTGGGAAGAAACCAGCCTGGCCATGTTTGCCGGCGACTGGGCTGCGTGCAAAATGCAGGTGGAACACGTTTATGCGGCCATGGATCGCTTGAAGCCTAAACGAATGGTGGTCACGGAATGCGGGCATGCCTATCGGGCCACGGTCATCGAAGGACCCTACTGGGCCGGTTTGAAAAGCGGACAGCCGCCGGTGGAAAGTATTCATTACGTAGAGTGGGTGGCCGAAGCGCTGCGTACCGGTAAGCTCAAAATCGATCCGGCCAAAAAAATCAAGGAACCGGTAACCTACCAAGATTCTTGCAATTATATCCGCAATGCCGGATTGGGTGATATTGCCCGGGAAATTATGAGCTATATCGCAGAGGATTTTCGTGAAATGAGTCCTTGCCGCGAGCATAATTTTTGTTGCGGCGGCGGCGGTGGGCTTAATGGTATTGGCCGCTATCGCCAGCAACGCAACATTGGTCTGCAGGTCAAACGCGATCAGATATTGGCGACCGGCGCCAAAATGGTCATCGCACCCTGCCATAATTGTTGGGATGCAATTCGGGATATGGAGGAAATCTATCACATCGGCATCAAGTGGTCTTTCTTAAAACCGTTGCTGCTGAATATGGTAATTGTACCGGATGACTTGAAACCCAAGGAGGAATAGCATAAACTGGTTGGTAGGGATGCTGATTTAAAATAACGATCGTCCAATCAGTCGCAGGGGTCCATGAATCAGATCATTTTGCAACCAGATGGATTGATCGCCGACAGCAATCAAACGGTGACATCCGATCTGTTGCCTTTTCTGGGTTATCAAGTCGCGCTGACAAAAAATTATACCCTGCGCAGCTATTTTCAGATGCTGGAGCAATATCCGGTGCTGGCGCGCTTAAGCCCTTTTCTGCCGCATTACATGGAGCAGTTTCGCCAAAGCCCATCCGATAGCTGCCTGCTGCCGGATGTGAACCATTTGCAGTTCAGTAAAACGATAGAGATGATCGGATTTCCAGGAAAGCCGCGTCTGGATATTTACCACGCATTGCGTGCGGTGATTGATGGTGCGGAGTCCAAGTTGACCACTGATCGGTTGGATTGTCTGCTGGATCTACCACTGACACTTGGCAAACTAAAACATGTTGTTTTCGGCGACCAGGTAGATGAATTTATATTTGACACAGTATTTTCATTGTTTGAATTTGTCGACGGAATTGTTTGGGAGCTTAGTTTCCGTGGAGCTCCCCAGGCGTGTGAACTGAGGAGATGAGCCATGTTTAATAAAATCTTATTTGCCACGACTGCCTCGCCGGCCTGTGATTACGCCGCCGCAGTTGCGTTTGATCTAGAATTGAAATGGGATGCCCAATTGATGGTATTTCATGTTGCGGGTATTCCCACGCGCGGATTTAGCCAAGTGATGCAGGATGTGCGCACCGGCGAAACCGAGACCCAGGATGCCGATTATGAGGAGTGGGTGATTGAAGAAATGAAAAACACCTACGACAAGTTTTTGGCCGACAGCGAAAATTCCAAACTGGAGACGGCAGTGGGTATGCCGCATCGTGAAATTTTGCGCAAGGCCCGCAAAGAAGATGCGGATCTGATCATTATGGGCGCACATACCCGTGAAGAAGATGTGGGTGCGACCCGTCATCGGGCGGTGGCGGGCAGTACCATGCAAAAGGTGGCCAAGGCCGCGCGTTGTCCGGTGGTTATTGTCAGCCGCCCCTGTACGACTTGCTGGAAACTGTTTTCCAATATCGTCATCGGCACAGATTTTTCGAAGGCATCGCGTTCGGCATTTCTATTTGCCTATAAATTGGCCAAAGAGGTAAATGCCAAATTACACATTTTCCACGCCATTGATATTGATCTTGGCAATTCCGTGAAGGTTAAAGCTCAGGCGGAAATTGAACAACGGGTGGCCGAGGCCCGCAAGCGCATTGAAAGAGAATACATTTCCCAAATGAAGGATTTCGATAATTACGATATCGCCATTTGGGAAGGCATTCCTTACGTTGAGATTTTGAAGTTTGCCCGTGAGCGCAGTTCGGATCTCATCGTGATGGCCCATCATACACGTGAGATTGATCCGGAGCTCGCGCTGCTGGGCAGCACCGTGGAGCAGGTGGTTTTGCGCGCCGCTTGCCCGGTGGCTAGTGTGAATCATCCGGATAAAGTTGCTGATGCGGTTTAGGCAGGGGCAAGGGCGATGGCCCCGCAAGAGATCAAGCAACATGTGCTGGTGGTGGACGATGAACTTGACTCGCGTATTTTTACCTCGGTTCTGCTGAAGAAATATGGTTATGAGCCAATTCAGGCCAAAAACGGCCGTGAGGGAATTGCACGCGCGCGCAAGGATCCACCGGCCCTCATTATATTAGATGTAATGATGCCCGAAGAAGGCGGGGCACATGCCTATCGAGAGCTGCGCACCGATGAGGCGTTGCATCGTATCCCGATATTCATGGTATCGGCCGTGGCTCCCAAAACATTTTATCATTATTTAAGCATGCTCAACGCAAAGCTGCCGGATCCGATCCCATTGCCGAACGCCTATTTTGAGAAGCCCCTGGACGCTGAAAAACTGATTAAGCGTGTCAAGGCGATCATCGGCTGAGCCGATTCGGTATCGCGATATTGAATGATTCTGTATTTTCAGCAACGCGTTTAGGGCGCCGCAGCAATGCATCGCAACGGGAACCACTTTCAATGGTTGCCACAATCCAATCTCCGGGAGTAACCGGCGAAGCCTGTTAGCGGTTGCCCCGGTTTTTTCATTATAAGACGCAATTTATACTGAGAAACAATGCATGGGTAATCAAGATAAAACGATTTTGCTGGTGGATGACGAAGAAGGTATCCGCAAAGTTCTGGGAATATCTCTGGCTGACAGCGGCTATGAGGTCTTAACGGCTGAGAATGGTCGCAAAGCGCTTAAATTGTTTCAAGAGGTGCTGCCACCCATTGTTCTCAGTGACATCAAAATGCCGGTTATGGATGGTATCGAACTGCTCAAGAAAATTAAGGCTGAAAATCCCGATACCGAGGTTATCATGATCACCGGTCATGGGGATATGGATCTGGCTATCAAGAGCCTCAAACATGAGGCCACTGATTTTATTACCAAACCGATCAACGACGATGCCCTGGAAATTGCCCTGAAAAGGGCGAATGAGAGAATCGCCCTGCGCCAACAGCTAAAGGATTACACCGAAAACCTGGAGCGGCTGGTAAAAGAAAAATCGGATCGCTTAATCGAAATGGAGCGACTGGTGGCGGTTGGTCAAGCAGTGGATGGGCTTTCTGCGGCCATGAGTGATATTGCGGCCGGTTTAGAAGGCGGCATCGCTTATTTTAATGAAATGCCGTGTTTTGTTTCGGTCCATAATCATGATCTTAAACTCGTGGCCTCCAATGCGCTTTACCGGAAACGCCTGGGCGATAAGGTGGGGCATCCCAGTTGGGAAATTTATCAAGATTTGGAAAAAGGGGCCGATTCCTGCCCGGCCGCGCTTACGTTTCAAAGTGGTAAAGGGCAGCGTCGCAAAGCTGTTATTGAATATTTAGACGGAAGCGAATATCCGGTCATGGTGCACACAGCCCCGATCCAAAACCGCAACGGTGAAATCGAGCTGGTGTTGGAAATTGCTGCCGACATTTCTGAAGTCAAACGT
>JASJAZ010000235.1 GCA_030066785.1 Desulfobacterales bacterium
CGCAATCCGCGTCTTTGCAATACTTTATCAAGCTCTTTAAATAGAATTGCCCGCATGACCGACCGGCTGAGAGGGTGAAATATCACCACACGGTCCAAACGATTGATAAACTCACGCCGGAAAGTCTGCCCAATGGCTTTTTGCACCTGATGGAAAGAAAAAGAGCTGGCATCAGGGCTAAAACCAATAACATCTCCGGGTTTAATGGTGGCTCCCAAATTAGACGTTAAAATAATGATCGCGTAGCGAAAATTGGCCGTATTACCCTGCCGATCGGTTAGTCGTCCGTCGTCAAATACCTGCAGGAAAAGATCCCAAATGTTAGGGTGGGCTTTTTCAAACTCATCAAGCAATACAACTGAAAATGGTTGTTTACGAATTTGATTAACCAGAGCGTCGGAACTGGAGGGCCCATCTTTTTCAGTCAATCCCAGGATGCGGTCTTCTGATTGAACTGTTTTGAATTCGCTCATGTCCAGACGAATCATCCGTTCCGGTGAACCAAAGAGAAACTCCGCTAAGGTTTTGGCAATTTCGGTTTTACCGCTGCCGGTAGGACCGGCAAACAGAAACACGCCCAGCGGACGCGATGGGTCTGTTAGGCCGGCTTTGATCATGGCAATGCGTTCCACAAGGCAATCCACGGCCTCAGGCTGTCCCATCACGCGCTGCAGAAAAAGAGCGCGCAAGTCGTTGATGTCAAGTCCTTTGCGCTCATCGAGAATGGTGCGCGGCAGTCCTGTAATATGGGAAAGCGTAAGATAAAGGTTATCGACACTCAAACTCTGAGGTGGTTGATCTTCCGTAAACAAACTTTGGCAGGTCAGCTTAAGAAAATCGAGTAAATTGCCGGGGGCTGCAAAGTCTCCTAAAAATTGTTTTACCATCTGTTGGGCTTCCAGTAGGGTATCTTTAGCAATCAATGGTGTCTGACTTTGCGGGCCAACCTCAAGATCCGCCCATTTTTGAGCCAACGCCAGTGTCTGATCATCATCCAGCGGTTCTATGTTAATGATGTCGAAGGTGGTTTTGATACGGGGGTTATCACGTGTGATCTGCTCAAGAGGCGTTGGCCGCACCTCGCCAACAATAATGATCGTGCCGTTATCGATGAACGGCATGAGCATGTCCAAAATACCAGCAGGACTATAGCGGTGGCGACCTGCAAAAAGAAGCTCGTGGAAATTGGGCACAAACCAGATCACTCTCCGTTTTCGATCCAGATTTCGGATTATCTCGTGCAAACGTTTTTCAAGTTCACCCATATAAGTTTGACCGGCAATAATATCGGCCGCAGTGGCTTCAAAGACCAGCCAACCCCTATTAAATATTTGCTGTGCGAAGGCGCGCATGAGGGTTGTTTTGCCGACTCCGGCATCGCCGCTCAAGATTGCCGAGCGACCAGATTCTCCGGTGAGGGTTTTTTCCAAACGATTGATAATAGACTGCATGGTTTCATTCAAATGCTGCGCAGGATCCGGTTGCAGCTGTTCCCATAGCTGCCCGACAGATTTTAAATATTTACGATCAATCGCCGTCGTCAGAGCTTCTTGAACCTCTTGCTTGAGAGGCTCGAGTCCAGGATGGTTGATGCTGTCCAGGGAGTTTGCCATTGCGTTGAGTTGTTGCGTATCCGTCTCTTTTAGAAGGGCTCCGAAAGTCGGATGTTCTTCGTCTTTCAAACGCTGATCAATAAAATCTTTGAGTATTTGCTGAAGCAACTCTTCATCTTTCCACCAATAGGGCGCCTTCAGCAGAACCGCACCGATTACCGGTTTGATGTTGGTTGCCGCCAGCAATCGAAAGGCAAAATATAGCGTCCAAATATAGCGGCTGCCAATGTGAAAAAGGATATGATCAATCGTGACTTCAGATAATGATCGCTTGTAGAGCGCTTCCAGCGCCATGCAGCCAATCAACACATTACCGCCCGCGTAGTATTCGATAAGCTGTTCATTTGAATAATGATCCGATGATAGAATTTGTACACCCTGCTGAAAGGAATCATTGCCCAAAAGATCTTTGGGATGAGCGGTGTTTTCAAAATAATTCCGCATTCGTTCGGCAAGATTGTACAGTTTGGCTGTACTTTCCGATGTCAGCGATTCAGGCGTTGCGCTTTTGTCAGAATATTGGTTGGCCTTATTAATTAAAGACTTTAACAGCAGTCCAATAGCGAATCCGATTGAAAGGACGATGACGATTTGAAGCAAGTCCATGCCAATGATCCCCCTTCTAACAGCTAAAAGGGTTTATGATATTAACTCATTCGGCAACGGCAGATATGATGTGAGCAGCCTGCGTTTTTCTTTGTTTTTAGAATCTTACCAAAGGCTTCATGCGGATTCAATATAAACTCTTTTGTCGGCCGCCAAACCGGTCTTGGTTGCAAATCAGCCAGATACAAAGTAGAGATGTATGGGCAAGAGATTGGTCTTTATGACATTGCCAAGAAAGGAATAAAGTATTACGGCGCTTACGGAAATCTACCGGACAGGCAAAAAAAATCTTGCAGAAAAAGAATTTGGCTGGGTGCTGGATGCGGTTGAAACCGGATTTATCTTCGATCATGATCGCCGCATGCTGGATCGCTATACGTTTCAAGCCCATTACATTGATGGCGTGATGTCCGCTAGCTCCGGCTGCATTCTTGACGTAGCGTTGGCGACGCCGGTGATTATGTCGGCCATGACCATGCCGATTCCTGCCATAATAGATAATGGTATGATGGCGATGGCCCTGGCCTTTAAAGATGTCGGCAGCCTACTCTGGACCGGCACGCCCATTCCCAAGAATTTGACAGACCTGGTGGAAACCGGTGTGCCCGTTGCGGCCAATGCCAAGCCTTTCAAGGATCGCGATAAGGTATTTCGAGATTTGGATACAATTCAAAAGGCCGGTGTCTCCCGGGTGGGGATCGAGACCGATGCCGGCCAAGGGACCAAGGTCCACGACAAGCAGATACCCTAAAACCCGATACTGTTTGTTTTGCCGTTATGAGATCCTGTTATATTGGAATCGACGTTCAAATCCGCCGCAATTGCTGTTATGCCGTTATCGATGATACCGGCACACTAACTGACTCGGGTTGGCTTGCCAATGCTGTCGTCGATGTTGGCGAGCTGATACAACAGCAGGCCGTAACATTTCAGGTACATGTTGGAATCGATGCGCCGCGTATGCCGTTAAACTCAAAGCGTCGATGGTATTGGAACGGCAGCAAGCAAAGGTGGGAAAAGCGCTATTCCCAAAAAGGATATGGTCGGCATTGTGAAATCGTTATCAGTGCACATCGCATCGCCAACCCCCAATGGACGCCGCTTCACCGTGAAGCCCCGCCATGGATGAATTTGGGATTTAAGCTTTATGATGCCATCCAAAATTTGGCTGCCACTCATGAAGTGTTTCCCTCGGCTTCGTACGCTCTGCTTTATCAAAACTCGAATGTTCGTGTTAATGTCGATTTTTCAGCCTGCAAGCCTGGTCCCAAGGATATGCTGGATGCGTGGGTGGCGGCGGCCACCGTGAGGGAATTTGTTAAAGGCCGAGGGTTTGAAGTCGGTGGCGGCGATGGATTCGGAACCATTGTTTTGCCGCGCCCGATCCCGGAGCCCGTAATAGAACCGGTATTGCATTGGCCGGGAAAAGGATGTGAATCATAATTAACGGTCAGCTCTAAATCTGCCAGGAATGCCTGCTATGCGGGATAAAACTCGCGTCAATATCAATATAAGATGAGATAAATTTCCCAGCCTACAACCAATAGCATCATGGAAAGGATGGTGGACCAAATCGATCGGCCGATAAAGCCATTGCGACACAATTTGGTGTGACTCACGATAATCAGGACAAAAACAGAAAAACTCGTCAGCAGATATTTGATGATCACAAAAGCCGTGGGGCCATAATTCAGGCTGAAGGCCATTACCGGGTTCATTTCCCGTGCGCCCCCACTGATAAGGATTAACGTAAAAAACGCATCTGCCAGGCAAAGCAGAATAATGGCCATAACGATTGAAAAGTGCCCCGGACTGTATTGGTCAAGGAAGGCATAGTTAAGCTGATCAGCCCCGCGGCGCACCTGCCGACGGCGTCCTTTGCCGATCCACACCTTGAATGGCGGCCAGCGGCGCTGCCGTCGATCAGACCCAAATCTTCGCTCCATTGCTATCCCGTTATCCAACTCCATCGCATTTCCTAAACCGCAGGATCAACCATTTCATGCAGATCAGTTTTTAACAGATTAGCAAATAGCGGGCCAGTTCCGGTTATTTTATTTATGTGCAATTTCAGTACGATATATAATGAAAACCACAGAATTGACAGATGGTGGGCAATTAATTGCTTATTTGGTGAGAAATTATTTCAACAGAAGGGGATGCGGGTAATATTGTTATCAAAAGTGAAGCGCTTCCATATGTTTTATCAGGAACCGAATATTACGGTATTGGTTCTCGAATGACCAGCAATCGTGGCTCGGTCATATCTTCAATGGCGTATCGAATGCCCTCCCGGCCAAGACCGCTATCCTTTACGCCACCATACGGCATGTTGTCAACGCGCCAGGACGGTACATCGTTGATCACCACACCGCCAACCACCAGTTCATCCCAAGCACGCAGGGCCCTTTGGATGTTTTGCGTAAAGACACCGGCCTGCAGACCGAAGACACTAGCGTTAACCTGCCGGATAGCGTCATTAAAGTCCGTGAATTTTGAAAGCACCGCCACTGGTCCAAAAGCTTCCTGGGCGCAGATCGGCTGGTCTTGGGGTACATCTTCAAGCAGCGTGGCTTCGACCATCGCGCCCTGGCAGCCGCCACCGCAGAGTATTTTAGCTCCGGCAGCAACGGCGCTGTCAATCCAGTCTTTGAGTCTGGCACCCTCTACTGTGGAAATAACAGGACCGATAAAGGTGTCTTCAGCTTTAGGATCGCCCATTTTAAGGGCCTTGGTTTGAGTGATCAGTTTGCTACGAAAAATTTCATAAACAGATGTATGAATGAATATGCGTTGTACACTGATGCAGCTTTGCCCCGATTGATAAAAGGCACCTGTGATCAGGCGATCAACAGCGTCTTCAAGCTCGGCATCTTCATCGATGATACAGGCGGCATTGCCACCGAGTTCCAGAATGACCTTTTTCTTGCCAGCCAACGATTTTAATTTCCAGCCGACAGCCGGCGAGCCTGTGAAACTAAGCAGTTTAAGCCTATCGTCCGTGGTAAATAGATCGGCACCATCACGCTGACATGGCAGGATCGAAAACGCTCCCCGCGGCAAACCAGTCTCTGCAAGTATTTCACCGATAAGCAGCGCGCCCACCGGTGTGCGACTGGCCGGCTTCAATACAAAGGGACAGCCCGCGGCAATGGCCGGCGCAATCTTATGGGCGGCCAAGTTCAGTGGAAAATTGAAGGGGGAAATGAAGGAGCAGGGCCCGATCGGCACGCGCTTCACCATTCCGCGATAACCGCGCGTTCGCTCAGATATTTCAAGATTCAGCAGGTCGCCATCAATCCGCACCGACTCTTCGGCGGCGATGCGAAATGTATCCATTAAGCGTGTAACTTCCCCCCGGCTGTCCTTGATCGGCTTACCGGCTTCAATGCACAGTGCCAAAGCAAGTTCGCCTTGTCGCTCTTGAAAGCGCGCAACGCAGTGATTTAGAATTTTTTGTCTTTCGTAAGGTGGCAATTTACGCATTGGTTCGGTGGCATCGACAGCGGCACCAATGGCTTCATGAATTGCGCGTCGGTCTGCAAGTGCCACACGGGTGGCGATTTCATCGCTATATTTATCAGTGATCTCCAGATCTTTGTTTGGCTGGTGGGCTTTGTTGGCTAGGTAATATGGGTAATGGGATTTCATTGTAACAATCACAGCTTTGCGCTGAGCTCCTTGATTTCATGGTTAAGAATGCGGTCATTGTCAGAATAATCGATGGGCACTTCAATCAGATGGACACCGCCCCCTTCAAAAGCTTGTTCCACCATGGTAGCAAACTGATCAGTTGCTTCGACCCGATGCCCAGTGGCACCATAAGTTTCGGCGTATTCAACAAAGTTTGGATTGGTAAAATCGAGCCCGTAATCTTTGAAACCCATGTTCTCCTGCTTCCACTTAATCATGCCATAGGCATTGTCACGCAGGATGACAACAACGAGATCAAGTTCAAGCTGGACAGCGGTCTGTAATTCCTGGGAATTCATCATGAAGCCACCGTCGCCGCAAATTGCCATGACACGGCGATGCGGATGTACCATTTTGGCAACCATCGCCGACGGCAAACCAGCGCCCATGGTCGCAAGCGCATTGTCCAGCAGCACTGCATTCGGTATGCTAGCGAGGTAATTGCGTGCGAACCAGATTTTATAGATACCGTTGTCGAGTGCAATGATACCGTCAGAAGGCATAGCGCGGCGTATGTCGTTAACGAGTCGCTGAGGATACATCGGAAAACGGCTGTCATCAGCTCCCTGGCGGAGATGGTCGGCCAGGGCTGTTTGAACTTTTTCGAAAAAGGAATAATCGCGATGGCATTGGGCGGGCAATTCTTCACCGATGCGCCAAATACTGTTAGCAATATCACCAATCACCTCCACCTGTGGGAAGTACACCGGATCCACCATCGCCGACGTGAAGTTGACATGAATGACCGT
>JASJAZ010000236.1 GCA_030066785.1 Desulfobacterales bacterium
GATACTGAATAATGGTTCTTTCAGAGGCGAAATTGACCGATGCGGCGGTAATGCCGGGTACTTTTTGCTGCAGGGTTCGTTCAATATTCATGGCACAATTAGCACACGTCATACCACGCACCGGCAATTCGATTCTTTGGGTTCCCGCGCCGAATCCCGCTTTTTCGATCTGATTAATAATATCCGGCAGCGTCACTTTTTGATCATCAAAGGAAACCGTGGCTTGTTCGGCCGCAAAGTTGACATTTACCGCCGCGATCCCCTCCAATTTACCGACGGTGCGCTCGATGTTCATGGCGCAGTTAGCACAGGTCATGCCTGATACAGGAAAGGTGATTTTATTTTCAATCATTGCCAGTCTCTGGTTTCAATCACTCAAGCTTTGAATCTTTAATTTGGTTTGTAATCGGCATCGTTATACCTGTGATGAAGATTTGAACCTTAATAAATGTACCAGCTTCAATCCAACTGATTCGCACAACAAAGCCGCGCTTAATATAAGGCGCTTAGATCGATTGTCATCAAGAAAACAGTTTCTTTAAATGAGCTATATTCAATGAATTCAATCAAATATGGTCAATCGATTCGATGCCGGTTTTATTATTTGAAATATTAGTGTAACCAATTAGATATGGTTGGTTCTTAATCAGCGATTGCCGCTATTGGCCAGATAATCGAATTCTTTATTGCTTCAAAAGAGAGGAGTATCACCATTGCAAACAAAGATATCGCGCCGATCGTTTTTAAAAGGTGGCGTGGCCGCCGCTTGCAGTGTGGCAGCGACAAGTGTACCGGCCGTAGCCAAGACAACTGAAAAAGGCCAGCAATTGGCCACCTTAATCGATGTCCGTAAGTGCGTTGGATGTGAAGCCTGCGTGGAGGCCTGCCAAGAGTCCAATGTCGCCAAATTCCCACAACCTCAAAAGCCTTTTCCAAAGATGATTCCCAATCGGGTGCCGGTGGAGGATTGGTCGGATAAAAAGGATGTCACCCACCGTTTGACCCCCTATAACTGGCTGTTTATTCAGCATGCTACCGTCGACATTAACGGTGAAGAAACGGAATTAAACATTCCTCGCCGGTGCATGCATTGTTCCAATCCGCCATGTGTGAAGCTGTGTCCCTGGGGGGCCGCCAAACAAATGTCAAACGGCACCGCACGCATCGATTCCGATATTTGTCTGGGCGGCTCGAAGTGCCGTCAAGTTTGTCCGTGGAAAATTCCACAGCGGCAAACCGGTACGGGGCTATACCTCGATCTACTGCCGTCCATGGCCGGCAACGGGGTGATGTACAAATGTGATCGCTGCTATAACCGTGTCGCCGCGGGACATGCACCGGCCTGCATTGATGCGTGCCCGGAAGGGGTCCAAACCATAGGGCCGCGCAACGAGATAATTGCCAAGGCTAACGCGATTGCCAATGAGATTAACGGCTATATCTACGGCGAACAGGAAAATGGCGGAACCAACACTATTTATGTCTCACCCGTGCCATTCGAGGAACTGGATAATGCGATTGAAACCGGCCAAGGTCGCCCGCACCTAAAAGCCGTATCCGATCAAATGGCCGATGGCAACAACCTGGCCGCCGCTATGTTGATTGCACCCCTGGCCGGCGTAGCCGCTGCGGTGGGCAAACTGTACAAAAATGTTAAGAAAACCGAAGGCAAGGAGATAAACTAGAATGAATCGTTTACCACTTACCATTGCAGGAACGAATCCCATAAGAGTTATTTATTTGATGACCCTTTTTGGTTTGGTGCTGTCGGGGTTTGCTCAGATGCCGATATTCAAGCGATATTATATTGCCGATATTCCAGGTCTGGGATGGTTGGCGCAATTTTATGTGACACACCTTATCCACTATCTGGCTGCGATTATATTTATCGGAATCTCTGCCTACCTTCTGGTTGATTACTTAATGGTTCGACGCAAACAAATACGTCTATCTGGCTCTGGATACTTGCGGGCCGGATTGCTGGCCGGATTGTTGATGACCGGAATCATGCTGGTCATTCGTAATTTAAACGGAGTGATTTTACCCTCGGGTTTGATCATTTTTTTGGATTTAGCGCATCTGGGTTTGGTAATGGTTTTTTTGTTTACGGCTGTAACCTGTCTTATGCTGAAAAAGAGGTGGACAACCACTCGGTAACAACGTATGAAAAGTTTTCCGGCGCTTCTATGCGACCGGAACCTCCTAAAGGCCCGAGTGGCGTCGCCAAGGAGCTACATTATGCGTGACATTCTAATTTTATTAGGAATTTTTGGTGTCTGGATGCTTTTGCAGGGCTACATCCTGCCCAAGCTCGGTGTATCGACCTGAATGCGTGAAGCTTGTCAGGTGACAAGCAAAAAAGAAAATGCCGGCAAACAAGAAGAAACGCAAATCACCGAAGGATAAAGATGTTGAACTGATTCGTTCCATCAACGCCGGAGATTTGGATCTTTATTATGATCTTGTCAAGCGGTATGAGCAAAAGCTTTATAACTTCGGCCTGCGAATGTGCGGGGATTCCCAGGATGCGGAAGATCTGGTTCAGGATACTTTTTTAAACGTATTCAAATATCTACAAGGCTTTCGTTACGAGACCAAATTTAAAAACTGGCTTTATCGCGTCGCCACCAGCGCCTGTATCAAAAAACGCCGTAAATCAAAATTTGCCCCGGATCGAGAACTTTCGCTGGAAGAATTTTTACCTCAGAACGAGGCCGAGATCCCCAAGGAATTACCTTCCTGGGCGATGATGCCGCTGGATAAGCTTTTAAACCGCGAACTACAAGAAATTATCCAGCAGGCCATATTGGACCTTCCTGAAAAATATCGTCTCATTATGGTGTTGCGCGATATGGAAGGTTTTACCACTGCTGAAACAGCCGAGATGCTAAATATCACACCGGCCAACGTAAAGATCAGACTTCATCGGGGGCGACTTTATCTGCGCGACAAACTGAAGGACTATTTTAATAATGACTGAAAAAGATCACCACCACCATGACCATGCCTGCCTGGAAATGTTTAAAATGTTGTCCGATTATATCGATAACGATCTGGACGAACTGACCTGTAAAGATATCGAGCGGCATGCCGCCGAATGTGTCGCCTGTAAAGCTTGTTTGGAAACGCTTAAACAGACCATTAACCTGTGTAAAGGCAGTACTACCCGATCAGTACCTGATGACGTATCACGTCGTCTTAAAGCAACCATCCAAGGATTGCTTGAAAATCAACCACGGCTGTAATCCCCTCGATAAGTTTTGACGCCTATAGTATAAGGCCGGCCACATTGAACCACTAACCGATCCCCATAATCAATTCCCCAATTTCAGCAAATTTGATTCAATTTTGCATGCAGATATTTCAACGAAAACACCGTGTGACACAGCCATGGATTTTCAACCGCAAGACAGGCCAAGCTAAATGAAGGCCTTCGACCAAATTCGCAACTCGCGCAGTCGTCCAATTTTGTGCCGTGGCATTTTATGTTAATTGTGATGTCTTCATTGATATTCTTTTTAGAACAGCATATGTAATGATTTTATTGTGAATTGGCGATATCATCATTAGCTTAACCAGAGGGACAATTCTTATGGGCGCTCCTGAAAATCTAAACAAACTGTTTAAAGATAAGGCCGAGGCGGTTTCAGCTATTGTCAGCGAAGTTGCCAGTCTCAACGAAGCGCTGTCTTATGCTGTAGAAATATGCGACCGCAAAGAAGCCTGCCAACTATTGATTTCCGGCTGCGAGGAGGAGCTGTCCAGCGGGGCGGCGGAACTTTGCGAGCAAAAACAGAAGAAGAGTATTGCGGCACCGGCATTGGATGCTGACTTGAGCCAGGAATTGGCATCGCTGTGCCATGCTAAGGGTATTGATGTGGTTACCAAGGATCTACGCAAGCATGTGGCCGGCATCGATATCGGTTTTACGGTGGTTGATTATGGTATTGCCGAAACCGGGACACTGGTGCTGGATTCCAGTAGTGAAGATACGCGGCTGGCCACCATGATCAGCGAGGTGCATGTGGCCGTGGTGCCCAAATCAAAAATACGGCCAACCGCCTTTGAAGTTGAAAATGAGCTCATCGATTTGATGGGCCAATCCCCTAATTACACTGCCTTTATCACCGGCGCCAGCCGCACGGCGGATATCGAACGGGTACTGGCTTTGGGTGTGCACGGGCCGCTGGAACTTCACATTCTGATGTGGGAGGATCACTGATGCAGGAAGCCAAAGATCTGAAGGGATACAAGCAAGAAGTCCAGGATGCCTTGGACAACTCGTTTTTGCGAACCGCCATGGACAACTTTGCCGTGGCTTACCGCACCGGTCGCGCCAACGCATTTGCCGGTCTAGATGTGGAAAATCTGATTGCCCAGATTGCCGCGTCCAAAGATAGCGCCATCGGGCAGATGGATGCGCTCTTTGACGAATTTAAAGCCAATGCCGAAAAAACCGGCACCCGGGTGCATCTCGCGCGCACCGCCCAGGAGGCCAATGAGATCATCGCTCAAATTGCCAAGGACAATCAGGTAAACAAGATTGTTAAATCCAAATCGATGACCGCCGAAGAAACCCTTTTAAACCACCATCTGGAAGCCCAACAATTTGAGGTCGTAGAGACCGATCTGGGTGAATGGATTATTCAGCTGCGCAACGAAGGCCCTTCACACATGGTTATGCCGGCGATTCATCTCTCCCGGTATCAGGTGGCCGACCTTTTTTCAGAAGTCACCGGCAGGAAACAGGATAGCGAGATCGAGCGTCTGGTCAAAGTGGCCCGGCGTGAGCTGCGCCGGCAATATCTAGAGGCCGATATGGGTATTTCCGGCGCCAACTTTGCCATTGCCGCCACCGGAACGATCGGCCTGACAACCAACGAAGGCAATGCCCGTTTGGTCACGACTTTGCCCCGGGTGCATGTGGCCTTGGTGGGTTTGGAAAAATTGATGCCGACGCTTAACGATGCGCTCAAGGTCAATCGGGTTTTACCGCGCAACGCCACCGGCCAGGGAATCACCTCTTATGTGACCTGGATCACCGGCCCCAATGCCTGTGCTTCGGCCCCGGAGGGCCAAAAAATATTTCATATTGTTTTTCTGGACAACGGGCGGCGCGAATTGGCCCGCGACCCGGTTTTTAAGGAAGTGCTGCGGTGTGTGCGCTGTGGCGCCTGTGCCAATGTCTGTCCGGTGTACCGCATGGTGGGCGGCCATCAGTACGGACATATCTATATCGGTGCCATCGGGCTGATCCTGACCTATTTTTTCCATGGGCGTGAAAAGGCGCGCAACCTTGTTCAAAACTGTATCAATTGTGAGGCCTGCAAATCGATCTGTGCGGCCGGTATTGATTTGCCGCGTATGATCAAAGAGGTCCACACCCGCATTCAGGATGCCGAAGGCCATCCGGTGAAAAGTGTGCTGCTGTCCAAGGTGATGAAAAATCGCAAATTTTTCCACTCCTTGCTGCGTTCGGCCCAAAAAGTTCAAAAACCGGTGACCGGCGGCACCCCTTATTTGCGGCATCTGCCGCAAATCTTTGCCAAAGAGCACAATTTTCGAGCCCTGCCGGCGATTGCCAATAAGGCTTTCCGAGACACTTGGGATCACATCAAGCCCCACGTGGCCACCCCCCGGTACCGCATCGCACTGTTTGCCGGGTGCGCTTTGGACTTTGTGTATCCAGAACAACTGGAGGCCGCGGTGAAGTTGCTGGCCGATTGTGACGTTGCCGTCGATTTTCCCATGGAACAGTCCTGCTGCGGCCTGCCGGTGGAAATGATGGGAGAAAAAGATGCCGCGGTGGCGGTGGCGTATCAGAATCTGACGGCCATTCACCCCGAGCCGTATGATTACATTTTGACCTTATGTGCTTCCTGTGGGTCGCACTTGAAAAAAGCGTATCCGCGGTTGTTGGAAGATGATGCTTCCGTACAGAAAGAACTGAATGAGTTTGCTGATAAAATCATTCCGTTTAGTCAATTTGTAAACGATGTCTTGAAGGTGGAAGCATCAGATTTTATGCCCAGCAAGCTGAAAGCCACCTTTCATGCGCCTTGTCATTTGTGCCGGGGCCTGGGTGTCACTGAACCGCCCCATGATTTGATTCGCAAGGCCGGCTATGAATTTGTGCCGGCGGCCGAAGAACAAACATGTTGTGGATTTGGGGGAACCTATTCCAGTAAATTTCCCCAGATTTCAGCCCAAATTTTAGAGAAAAAACTGGAAGACATCCAAAAAACAGGTGCCGCAACGTTAATCACCGAATGCCCGGGTTGTATCTTGCAGTTAAGGGGCGGTGCTGTTAAACATGGTTTGGATATCGATGTTAAGCATCTGTCAGAAGCCCTGGCCGATAAACATAAAAAGCCGTCATCGTAATCTTCCCAATAACAGCCGACGGAAATAAGAGATCCCATGACGGAAGCAGACGATAACGTCAAAAGCAGTTGCATGGACTTTTTGCCCCAGCAGCTTGAAGAACTGAAAAAGCTGGTGGCACCAGATCGTTTCTCCACTGGCATCTCCAACCGTGAACTTCACCTTCATGATATTTCACCCCATAAAGGGACCTTGCCGGCCGGGGTTATCTGGCCGGTCAATACCGATGAGGTCCGTAGCATTTTAACCTGGACCTATCAGGCGGGGATT
>JASJAZ010000237.1 GCA_030066785.1 Desulfobacterales bacterium
CTGGCTATCAGGACAAATGGGAACCATGGCACGCGAACGCTGGCAGGTTCCGCATGTGCTCATGTATCACACGTTGGGGATGGTCAAGAATCATAACTGTGCCGAGGAAAATGAACCGGCCTTGCGAATTGCAGCTGAAAAGCAATTGGCCCAAGATTGCCATCGCATCCTGGCGTCAACAGTCAAGGAAAAGGAATTGTTGGTTCGACATTGCGACATTGCGGCCGATAAGGTTGGCGTGGTTCCGTGCGGGGTCAACCTGCAGCGTTTTCAGCCGGTGGATCGAGCTACAGCGCGCCAGAAATTGGGATTCGAAGCCAATGAATCGATTATTCTGTATGTGGGCCGCTTCGCCCCTTTAAAAGGCATTGAGCGTTTGTTAAACGCCGTGCAAAAATTGGAACAGCGTCGGCTAGTACGGTTAGTTCTTATCGGGGGTGATGGCCCCCATTCGGATTCATACCAGACTCTGCAAAATAAAGCGACGGCTTTGAATATTCAAGCACACGTTACGTTTGCAGGTAGAATCGATCAAAAAGAGCTGCCCCCTTATTACAGTGCTGCTGATGTACTTGTGCTGCCTTCGCACTATGAGAGTTTCGGTCTGGTGGCCCTTGAAGCTCTCGCTTGCGGTACACCGGTAGTGGCGACCCCCGTGGGGGCCATGGAACAAATTGTTCATAACGGCGAAACCGGCCAGATAATATCTGACCCAAGTCCGGAGTCGTTGGCGTCAAGTATTGATACCTTTCTGTCAAAGGCCAATTCCTCGCGCATGGCACCCGATGTCCTGCGCAGCTCAGTTTTGCGATACAGTTGGTCGCATGCCGCCGCAGCGATGATTCAGGAATATGCGCTGGTCTTTCAAACCACAGACTGAAAGTGTATTTCTAACCTTCAAGGTGTCAAAAAAAAGGTTGATTTTAAGCATTTCACCATTCTTGCGCTTTTCAATCACACAAAGCGAATCAAGGGGATGCATCGAATTTAAATATGATAGTCGATGTTCCGAAGGCCATCGGTAATAAGATCAAACTACAATCCGTTTGCAAGCTGACCGCTTGCTCACACTGGGTGTTAAATGATGGAGGTCTACATTGTCGAATACAATGGACGTTATGGTCGTATCGGCCCATCCGGATGACAGCGAATTTGGCATGGCCGGCACTATCGCTCGGTGGGTCAAGGAGAATCAAAAGGTTATCTACGTGGTCTGCACCAGCGGCGATAAAGGCACCAGTGATCGCAACATCACCCCGGAACAATTAACGGCCTTGCGGGAAAAGGAACAGCAGGCTGCTGCCGAGGCATTGGGGGTTTATGAGGTTCTGTTTTTGCGTCATCGTGATCAGGAATTGGAGGACACGCCTGAATTTCGCAAACAGATCGTGAGCTTGATCCGCACCTACCGCCCACGCATCGTTATGACGTCAGATCCATATCGCCGTTACGTCTGGCATCGGGATCATCGGATTATTGGACAAGTGGTGATGGATGCCGTGTTTCCTTATGCCCGCGACTACCTGGCCTATCCTGATTTCATTAAAAAAGGGTTAGAGCCGCACCAGGTCAAAGAGATTTACTTCTGGGGTGCCGAAGACATCAATTATCGTTCGGATATTACCGAGTCGTTCGACTTAAAATTAGCCGCCCTGCGGTGTCACAAGAGTCAAATAGATCAGCTCAAAGTCGCCGACATCGAAGAATGGCTGCGTGAGCGCTGCCGGCTGATGGCCGAGGGCGAAGACTTTGAATTGGCCGAGGGATTTCATCGAGAGGTTTTACCTTAGAAGGTGCCAATCGGCTTCCTTTTGCGTAGCAAAATAGGTGCTGTAACCATATAAAAGGTATAGAGAGAGTATGATCAAGGCCTTGCTGTTTGATTTGGATAACACGCTGGTAATATTTGATGAGGTCCGGTTTTTACAAAATTATTTTAAACGTATTGCGAAAGCCTTTGCCGATTTGATTTCAGCCGATATCTTCCTGGAACGCTTGATAAACGCTACCATGGATTTGCACCGCAACAACGGTACACGGACCAATGCCAACTATTTCATGGATGTATTTGCAGCCGATCAGAAATTACACCGTGAAACGTATTGGCAGCGTTTTATGCAGTTTTATGAAACCGAATACGATCAAATTAAAGTCGACATTACGCTTCCCAATGGTCTGGAAGATGTATTTGCGCAACTGAAAGGTCTGCCCTTAAAGAAAGTGATTGCCACCAACCCAATTTTCCCGGAAACAGCTCTAAAAAAACGCATACATTGGGCCGGTTTGAGCGCAGAAACCTTTGATTTGATCACGCACATCGAAAACATGTCGTATGTCAAACCGGACCCTGGCTATTACCACCAGATCTGTGATTTAATCGACGAATCACCTGAAAATTGTATCATGGTGGGCAATGATCCTGTAAATGATATGGCAGCTGCCTTCGCCGGTCTGAAAACCTATTTGACCAATGATGCTGGTGAGGTGGATTACACATCGCTCACATCTTTCGCCATCGGCGCCCCCAAAGAAAGCCCACCCGATATCCCCGCACCAGATTTCAAAGGACCTTTGCGCAACATATTAGCCGCGATCGAATCCCTCAGGCAATAACGCAAATTGGCGGGCCGTTCCATATGTACCTTCGGTTGCTAACTAAACTCCGCGTCAAGGGCTGGAATTTTGGCCATAATCAATTTTTTTCAACACATATAGCAAGGTTTTATACACTGGCGAATAGCGCAAGAATCGGGTTGCCCCCGGTTTAGTTTAGATTTAGATTGATTTTCAGCGCGCATTTGATTCTAAAAAATTTTATTGGGGAATAAGCCATGTCCAATTTAGAGCAGTTATGCCGGGATTATGCTCGGGTGGAAAATGCTATCTGGTTTCTGGAAGAAAACTTTGACCGGCAGCCAGCCCTGGAAGAAATTGCGATGCACGTCAATCTCAGTGAATTTCATTTCCAGCGTCTGTTCAGCCGGTGGGTCGGCATCAGCCCCAAACGGTTTCTGCAGTTTTTAACCAAGGAGTATGCCAAAAATCTATTGGAGGGATCCGATAACCTGCTAAACATTGCCTTTGATGCGGGGCTGTCAGGGCCGGGGCGATTGCATGATCTTTTTGTCAGCTGTGAAGCGGTTACCCCGGGAGAATACAAAGCCAAAGGCCAGGGCATTCGAATTGCCTATGGATTTCATCCCTCACCGTTTGGGGAATGCCTTTTAGCGACCACCACGCGCGGTATTTGTGCATTGAACTTTGTGCAAAATGACAATCATGAATCTTTGATACGCCGATTAAACCAGCGTTGGCAGCATGCCCAGGTGGTGCAAGCGGATCGGGAGACGCAACCGCTAGTGGACCGAATATTTGCATTTGATGCCGGCAGTCGTCAGGCGCCGCTACATCTATATATTCGCGGTACTAATTTTCAAATCAAGGTTTGGGAAGCTCTGCTCAAGATACCGATGGGCAAAGCTGTCACCTATGAAGACATTGCCCGCCACATTGGGCTTCCCCGGGCCGCCCGGGCAGTAGGCAATGCCGTTGGCCGCAATCCGGTTCCGTTTCTAATTCCCTGCCATCGGGTAATTCGAAAGATGGGTGCGTTCGGTAATTACGGCGAGGGACCAACTCGAAAAAAGGCGATTCTGGGATGGGAGGCTGCGCAGATAATCACAGATCCCAGCATGGTTTCACAGATGCAGGTGGGTTAAGTGGCTTGGGCTGAAATGCTCTTACAAATGGTTCTGTTATGTGTGATTAGGCCAATAGGGTTTTGAATTACCTGGCTGAGAAACGCAATCGATGTGCTGGCAATGGATCGGCTGTTTGGCGTTATAGTTTGGTGGCGGTTGCCTTGAAAAATGTATAGCAAAAAACCCCATCTGGTTCCGTTGAGCGGTACAAGGCATTGATGCCCGCATCAAAGGTTTTTGCATCTATTAATCCTGCTCCAAGGGCGGCTTGCCGCACGCCTTCGATCATGGCTGTAAATGTATTTTTAGTGAAGCCTTCGACAAGTTCAGGCCTGTTTGAATCAACATAAACCATTCGCGGCGATACATGGATAGATTTGAAAGCGGCAGCATTTAGAAGAGGGTATAGTTCTCTGCCGATATTGGCATTGCCGCCGGCTCTTTTTTGCAGTTCCACCTGGCACTGAATGGCCTGGTGCGCCGCTTCATTGTCAGGATAAAAATAAGTCGAGCCGTGATCACCCTCGATAACCGTAATGGTCCCACCGGATTTGAGAAAATTTTTTAAACAATTGAGTGCCTGTACCGGTTGGGCCAGATGTTCCAGAACAAAGCACACAAAGATATGATCAAATGATGCCTGCTCAAACGGCAGATTGAAAATGTCGCCTTGCTGAAATGTTACATTGGACAGTCCCGCTCCTTCGACTTTTTCTCTGGCTGCGGCAATTGAACGCTCAGAAATGTCAATTGAAATAATACGCGCATGGGGACTATTGCCGGCCAAGGTGATGGTTTGGGCCCCGACACCACACCCGGCCTCAAGCACAAGACTGCCTGCCGGATAAGATGTGTCGGAGTGCAATAATTCCACCAGCGTTGACGCCTGGTCCTGCAGGCGTATATTTTCCCTGGCATGATAGCCGTGCACATACTTCAAATTAATGGCCCCCACTTTGCTGTGGCTAAATCGCTGTGCTTCACTCGCCTAGCGGCGTGATTACACATGGATATTGAGGTTCAATTGTCGTTTTTTTTGAATCATCTGTAATTCGTGGCGAAGCTGTGTCCAATAGGAATGATCTTTGGAAAAAATGACGGTTTCAATTCGTTTTTTTAATTCCGGAAAATGACGGTTTAATATGTTTTTAACATTCTGCCAGTTTTGGTCGGAAGGATCCTGCATACTGA
Source organism: Desulfobacterales bacterium (assembly GCA_030066785.1). Classification (GTDB taxonomy): domain Bacteria; phylum Desulfobacterota; class Desulfobacteria; order Desulfobacterales; family JASJAZ01; genus JASJAZ01. Next base: position 4,893 of record JASJAZ010000237.1, read on the forward strand.
GGCCATATACCCAGATGACATCTGTGTAGGGTGCCAGCTGATCAATCAAGGGGATCACATTGGTGATATAGGGGATTACCGGACAAATCAACGCAGATGTTCTAATACCAGCGTTTCTCAATTGACGCAGGGCTTCAATGCGTTTTTCGGTATCGATCGTATGGGCTTCAAATTTCTGGCGTACATGGTTGTCGTTGAATGCCACCGAGACACTGACGGCTGCATCGTCCATTTTTTGCAATAGATCCAGGTCACGAACTACCAAATTGGATTTGGTTAAAATGCTTGCGGAGAAACCTTTTTCCAGTAGCAACATCAATACCTTTCTGGTTTGGCGATATTCGACCTCGCTGGGTTGGTAAGGGTCGGTGTAATAGCCCAAATATATTTTCTGAGGTTCTATTTTTTCAAGCTCGCGACCTAATTGCTTGACAAGATCATGATGCATGCCGATTTCTTTGGCCCAGTCCGTCTCTGCTTGGTTAAGCGCGTAGCAGTAGTAGCAGTAATGACCGCAGCCGACGTAAGGATCTATCTGATGTTCAAAGTTATTCAGACTGCAGGGAACCAGAATCGGCCGATCGGAGCATGGTGATACTTGCATTTGAAAAGCTTTCCTTTTTACATAGGTTTTATTGGTATTTCTATCTGAAGCAGGTGACAAACATTTTAGCTTTTACTGCCATAGATTAATCTTGTGCGTTTACTCGATGAAAACGCATTCTAACCCGATTACTTTTTCATTCTGTATCAGTTCAAATACGGTATAGCGACCGTCACCTTCACCAGATTTTACATACACCAGTTTTTCACTATTGTACTCGATTTCACCTGAGAAATTGATGGCGAGTTCATCATCCAGTTCATTCATGGTCCATTCAGCATACTCCTCGTAATCGCTGATTATTGCTTTATGGAAAGAATTGTAATCGATGATGGCTGCAAAAGCATGATCGATATCTACGTTACCGATTTCATTGCCAAGGCTTGGCTGTGAACCGATTTTTGAGATGCGTAAACGATGACATATCCAGGGATTGGGAACGTTTATTTCGATGATGTATTCGCCCGGTTCACAATTGACAGCCGGCCATGCGGGTTCTGATGCGTCCTCATCGAGCATTATCATGGCATCTTTGATAACGAGGACACCCCCTTTGACATCCAATCTGGTGACTTCATTCCATTTCATCGTTCACTCCTGTTCGATTGACGTTGGTAAATCTCAAAATTATGTTTGGTGAAGAAGCATCACATCATATCGGGAAATCCATCATTGTCACAAGGATAATATTCCCTTTGCTTTGACTGGCCTAAAGGGGTACATACGGTGACAACAACGGGAAAACACATGCAGCCAAAAATTGATGAATTAAAAAAGATTTACGATGCGTTTGATTCTGAAACGGCCGCCTACCGCAGTGAAGCGGCTTGTACCAAAGGTTGTGCGTTTTGCTGCACAGATGCCGGCAGCATTGACATCACCACATTGGAGGGTGTTGCTATTCGTGAACACATCGGCCAAATGCCCGGTTCACGTCAGGCAGGCATTAAAAAAACCCTGATGCGGGATATGAAAAAGCGCGAGGCGGGGCGCATCACTCCCTGTCCATTTCTCATGAAAAACAATGCCTGCATGATCTATCCGATCCGTCCGTTTGCCTGTCGTCGCGTCTATAGCCTGCACAACTGCAACAAACAGAATCCACCCCTTCTAAACCGC
>JASJAZ010000041.1 GCA_030066785.1 Desulfobacterales bacterium
ATTCTGGAAGGCACCTAACAAAAACGTTGGTATGTGTCAACGCTTAATTTATTCGGTAAAGGACCGCATAATGCTGTCGCGCGACACTTAATCGCTTCTGTAATTAAAATGACATGCCCGCTGAAATACCTGCGCCAGAAATGTCCTTTGTTTTTCGGCGATGCGTACTTGTCTGGGCGACAGTTGTTTAAGCGTAAATGTGTTTGAGATGACATCGGGATAGTATTGACAAATAAAATTTATCTAAATATTATTAAAAATTTTAATGATTTAATGCTTAAATGTGCATATTTTCGAGTATGAATAATGCGAATGGCATAAATCACGTGGAGGAGATGCCAAATGAGTGCTCATAGCTTTTTGCCACCTTTTGAGATGCCCCCGGAAGAACCGGATGATGATAGTGCTTTCGACGATTTTGATGCCACCGAATTGTACTGTCCCCGCTGCAAGCAGGCGGTACCGGTTAGAAAACGGCTGCTTTTAGTGCTGCCTGAAGGGGATAAGTACGAATATCGATGTGGCTTTTGTTCGGCGTCGGTCGGCACTAAAATTGATCATACGCGAAAGCCGGTTTCGGGAATATATTGATGTGTCAAGCGAAGTGGACCATATAAACCGTTGCACTAATTAAAATGTAATCTAGAAGGGAACGTCATGCTGAGTTTAATGCGCAAACACGCAACAAGTTGGATCATTAAAATTATGATCGGCATCATTGCCGTTGTTTTTGTTTTGAGTTACGGCGCTATGCGCCAAAGTGACCAGAATGTGACCATTGCCGAAGTTAACGATGAACCGATCACCATCGAAGAGTATAAAGACGCTTACGACAGAATGGTAGAGAGATTCAGGCAGCAATTCGGCCAAAACTTAAACAGCCAAATGCTGGAGATGCTGCAGGTTAAACGCCAGGCTTTGGATTCTCTTATTAACGAGAAATTGATGTTGCAGGAAGCCAAGCATTTGGGAATCCGCGTATCTGATCAGGAACTCACTGATTCAATTGCTAGTATCGGCGCTTTTCAGACAGCCGGTGTATTTGACATACGCCGCTACGAGGACGTGCTCAATCGCAATAAATTAACCCCGAAAGCGTTCGAATCCATTCAGCGGCAGGCGATATTATCCGGCAAGCTGCAATCTTTTATTACCGGAGCTGTTAAATTGTCGGAAGCCGAAATCCGCGAATGGTTTAATTGGCAAAATGCAGCCATTGACCTTGAATTTGTTCTATTTGATCCTAAAACCAAGCCGTCCATAGCGTCATCGCTTGAAGACATCAAAGAATATTATGAAAAGAACAAAGAAACATATAAGACGGAAGCCATGGTGAAGGTCGATTTTGTGCGGTTTAAGCCTGAAGATTATCTCGAGGGTATTGAAATAGACGATCAAGCGGTATTGGATTACTACAATGAGCGTAAAGAAGAATTTATAACGCCGAAGACGATCGAAGCGCGCCACATTTTATTCAAAGTGGAGCAGAATGCTTCCACCGAAGAAGTAGCACAGCAGAAACAGCAAGCCCAGGATGTGTTAGCGCAGGTTCGCGCAGGCGGCGATTTTGCCACTTTGGCACAGGAATATTCCCAGGGTCCGAGCAAAGACCGCGGCGGTTATTTAGGAACTTTCAAAAGGGAAACAATGGTCAAACCGTTTGCTGATAAGGCGTTTGCGATGCAGGCCGGCGAAGTCAGTGAGCCGGTGCGCACAAATTTCGGTTGGCATATTATTAAGGTGGAAAAGGTCAATGCGGCCAGCACGCAGAGCTTTGATCAAGCCAAGTCCAAGATTGCTACCAAACTCAAAAACGAACGTGCTAGGAATCGGGCGTTTGATGCGGCTGATGCCGTATATGATGATACTTTCAATGAAGATAAATTGACTATAATTGCCGAGAATCGTGATTTACAACTAATTCAAACCGATTTCTTTACGCGCCAGGGGCCAGCTCAAGACGTCCAGGACCGCAGCAAGTTCGCCGCTGAGGCTTTCAAGCTATCGGATCAGGATTTCAGTGAAGTCCTGGATTTAAACGACGGTTACTATATCGTGCAGATGAATGCGCGCGCGCCGGAAAAGATTGCCGACTTCAAAGATGTCGAAGAAAAGGTGAAAATGGCCTTGATTAAAGAAAAACAAGAAAATCAGGCTCGCGAAGCGGCCCAAACCTTTCTGGCAGCCCTAAAAGAGGGGCAGACCATGACGGCCCAAAGTCGTCAATTCGACTTAAAACCCCAAACAACCGGTTTTTTTAAACGCAATCAACCGATTCCGCAAATCGGCTATGAATCTGAGTTGGCTACCGCGGCATTTCAGCTTACCACCCAGCAACCCCTGCCGGCGAATCCTGTATCGACCGCCAAAGGCGTATGCGTTTTTCGTTTGATAGAACGTAAAATCCCCTCAGATGAAGAATTTGCCAAGGAAAAGGAAACGGTTACCAAACAGTTGTTGCAGAATAAGAAGTTTAAAACTTTAAATGCCTGGCTGGAACAGCTGAAATCGAAAAGCAGCATCGTGGTTCAGGAACAGTTTTTCGGCGAATAAAAGCGGTTTGAGCAGGAATTGAGATAGTTTTTTTAAAATTTGGCGCTGAATATGGTATAATGCTTTTAATTGAAATAATTTGCATGCGGCAGAAAAAGTGCGGCCGGTTTTCTCTATTATAGACCGACAAACTCAGAAGCAACACTAAGATTTAACTGCAGATTAAAAAGCGTATACCACTTCAACGATTGCCGCTAGATCTTAAGCCGAAAAGGTGTGGGGATGAAAATAATAGAACGATACCTGCGTGATCGACAGCGAACCAAACAGTATAAAATCAAACGCTGCCCCTTTTGTTCATACCAGTTACCTTTGGAAGCGACCGTCTGTTCATCTTGCAAGAGTAAAGTCGGCCAGGTGGACAAGCACGGCATGGCCAGTAAACCAACCCGGTGGGCTGCCAATATCGTTTGCTTAATATCGTGGGCTGTGTTTGGTTGGTATATCTGGTGGGCCTTTTTAAAAGACTAATGCTTACACCGGAAAATATTGGGAAATAATCGTGGCAGTATTAAATGAAGACGAAAAAAATATTCTTTTACGTATCGCACGGACTGCCATCGAAAGGGAATTGCTGCCGAGCACCCAGGCGGTCAAACCACCAATGGACCCTCCCGAACTTCAGAAAGAACGCGGATGTTTTGTCACATTGCACTTAAAAGGGGCTTTGCGCGGATGCATTGGAACCATTGAACCCACCAAACCGTTAAAAGTATGTGTGGAAGAAAATGCGTTAAATGCGGCCTTTTGTGATCCCAGATTTCCCCGCCTGCAGCCGCACGAGCTCGAAGAAATCAATATCGAAATAAGTGTTTTAAGCCTTCCGCGTGAAATAACTTTTAAAAACCCGGATGAGCTTAAACGCCAACTGAAGCCAGGCGTTCACGGCGTTATTGTCTCCCGTGATTTTCAAAGCGCCACATTTTTACCTCAAGTATGGGATCAGCTTCCCGAAAAAGAAGCTTTTCTCGGAAATCTTTGCCAAAAAGCTGGAATGGAAGCATTGGCCTGGAAATCTAGCAGGATTTCGGTCAAGCTTTATGAGGTCGAGCATTTTGCGGAACCAGATTAACGTTCCGGCATTTACTGATTAAATCTTTCTATCCCCCCATTATATTTTATCTTTCTGCATATCATTATTCATCGGTTATCTAGGACCATCTCAAAATGATGTTGTCAAAGAGAATTGATCCAATCTATACCAAGAAAACACGTCATTCTTCGATTTTAAAGCATAATATCGCATTATACACCAGAATACGTAAAGTAAGCGCGGTTAAATAACCCTGAATAGCAGTCAATTTCTTTGATATAAGCTATTGTATGCAAGCAAAAGCGAAGTTGAAACAATTAGCAATTTGCTTTAAATTAGCATGTGCCGCAGGGTAAAAAGCAATTGGCCGTCGCCTAATTTTCTCTTCACTTAATACTCTGTCCGCTTTGCTTCATATAACACTTTATCTAGCGCGCGAGCCCAATTAACTGGTGCGGGGATGAGTTTGAAGTAAAATCTTTCTTTTTTCTATTAATGTGAAGAATTTATTGACTTTTTCTTCAACAGGTATATATATTAGAATAATTATTTGGAAGTAAACATCATTTCATTTTACTATTAAGGAGGAAAATCATGAAGCAATTGCAGGTTCAATTGAAAACTATCTCCAAAACCCTCGTTTCACTTTCAAAGCAAGTCGAGCGCATCAACGCGCAAGTCGCTAAGCTGTCAAAGGCTAAACCAGCACCGAAGAAAAAAGCTAAAGCTAAAGTCGCGAAAAAAGCACCGGCAGCCAAAAAAACCACAGCCGCCAAACGTATGACTGTCCTGGATTCAGTTCTCAAGGCCATCGGTAAAAGTAAAAGGGGCGTGAACATTGAAACGTTACGCACTAAAACCGGTTTAGGCCCACGTCAGTTAAGCAATGCACTTTACAAGCTTAGCAAAAAGGGCACGGTTGGCTCGGTTGGGCGTGGTCTTTACGTTAGAAAGTAGTTGCGCGAAGAGAGTTCAGAAAATTTTGGTATCGAATAGTTGTGATAATTGATAAAATCGCAGGTGGTCTTTTTTTATACCGGCAATTAACGGGTGATCAGGTCAGGCTATCTTGTGTGCCTGGCAATGATAAATCTCAATTTGTTGGGTCTATAAATGATTTACAGAATTAATCGCATTCCTTAATGTCAACGGTGTCAAAAATTTTTAAGATCAATATTCGTTAGCGCTTAAATCAACCGCCGATCCGGTATCCGAGATTCAACCCATCAGCCGATCTTCTTCAAGAGATCGGCTGATTTTTTTTTAAAACGTACTGACACCCAATAAAGCAATAAAGAAGTCTTTTTTTGATCTTTCTTTGCAAATACGCTGTTTTCTCTTCAGGATCACGTTGAGATCTCAGCATATTTGCCTTTGCTATCCATCCAGATATTTTTACGCCTCTAACTGCAACTGGATCATTAGTAAACAAGCAATTCGGCTGCATTTATTACATACTTTACATTAAGCCTTAAATGGTGTCTGAATCACCATCACACTAACCATTTACATCGAATACAACCTGACTTATCTTGATTTACCTTTAAATACGTTTTTATTTTTTCGTTGTTGCTGAAACATGATAAAATAGATTTTAATAGTAAATTATTGATAATTTGCAAGGAGTTAGGCGTGATTAATTATATTTTGTCCCAAATACGAGCGTGTTTGCGAACACCTTTAATGACAGGAAAGATCCGATGGGTCTTTCTATTGTTGGCGTTATGTGGATTGTTTGGTGGGCTCCAGCCGTCAAAATCGCTTTCGCAGGCATATATCGGGTCTGCAATGCTGCATGCAGCTCAAGCAGCCCCTTCTTGGGCATTATGGCCGCATGAAAAAAGTGATCTGAAACCCGATAAAAATGTCATTTTTGGCAAACTTCCCAATGGATTCAGGTATGTTTTAATGGTAAACCGTGAGCCTTCTGATCGTGTGAGTATGCACCTGAACATTCAGGCCGGTTCTTTTCATGAAACCGAAGATCAACAGGGTTTGGCGCATTTTCTTGAGCACATGCTGTTTAATGGCAGCACGCATTTTCCGCCCGGTGAACTGGTAAAATACTTTCAGCGCATTGGTATGCAGTTTGGGCCGGACGCCAATGCGCGTACCGGTTTTTTTGAAACCGTCTATGACATTTTGCTGCCCGAGGGTGATGCCAAGAGTCTGGCTGAAGGCTTACGGGTGTTAAAAGATTACGCCGAGGGTGCTTTACTGCTTGAAACGGAAACCGATCGTGAACGTAAGGTCATATTAGCCGAAAAACGCACCCGTGACTCCGCCGATTATCGAACCTTTGTGTCTTCGATAAATTTTCAATTCCCGCAGGCGCGGGTTTCACAGCGGTTGCCGATCGGTGTGGAGTCCATTTTACTTAGTGCCACCAGCAAGGATCTGCGCGATTATTACGACACGTGGTATCGACCGGAGAAAATGGTTCTGGTAATGGTGGGCGATTTTGATGCCGACCAAGCCCAGGAACTGGTTAAAAAAACGTTTGCAAACCTTATCGCCCGGGCACCCAGGATGCCGACACCCGATTTTGGAATAATTCAACATGAAGGTATTCAGCCTTTCTATCACTATGAAGCGGAACTGGGTAATACCTCAATTAGTATTGAGGCCATGCAACAGGAGGAACCTCAAGCCGACTCGGCCGCATTGCAACGCAGGCTGTTTTTGCAGGACATGGCCGACCGCATTGTGAAAAACCGGCTGGATGCCATGGTGCGCAGCGGAAGCGCGCCGTTTACCTCGGCCACGATCAGTTCCGGTCGCTATTGGCAACAGATTGAATATGCCGCCATTTCAGCCGACAGCAGTCCGGATAAATGGCAAGATTCGATGCAAACGCTTGAACAAATGCTGCGACAGACATTGCAATACGGATTTAAGCCGTCCGAAGTGAATAGAGTTAAAAAAGATTTTCTAGCTGAGTTGGATGACGCTGTTAAAAAGGCACCGACCCGTAAAAGCCAGCGCCTTGCGCGCCAAATTATTCGGCACGTAAATAATGGTCGCGTTTTTCTTTCCCCCCAACAAGACAAAGAGCTGTTCGAACCTGTGATCCGTTCCGCCACTCCGGCATCCCTACACACCATTTTCCAAAAATCATGGGCACCGCAACATCGGTTGCTTTTCGTAACCGGTAACGCCAGAATCGAGTCGCCCAATCCTCAAAACATTATTCTGGCCGCCTTCAAGTCGAGCCAAGCCGTAGCGGTGGCGGCCCCCACCGATTTAAAAGCGGTTCAATTTCCGTACCTCCCCGAACCGAAACGTATGGGTAAAATTACCAGCCGCCAAGATATTGACGATTTAGGGCTCATCCAAATCGATTTTCAAAACGGGGCCCGCCTGAACCTGAAAAAAACCGATTTTAAAGCCAACCAGATTATATTCAATCTCAATTTTGGCAGCGGTCGCTCGACACAGCCGCTGCATTTGCCGGGATTGGCCCAATTTAGCACTGCCGTGATTAACAACAGCGGCACCGGTACATTGAGTTTGAATGATTTGCAGCGGGCGCTAGCCGGCAAAAAAACAGGCCTTAAGTTTGAAGTCCGTGAAGACCGCTTTCAGTTTTCAGGCAACAGTGTTTCTGCCGAAACCGAACTGATGTTCCAATTGCTTTACGCTTATCTGGTTGATCCTGGATACCGTAAAGAAGCCCTCCAATTGGTTTTGCAGCGCTTTAAACAGAACCACGACGAGTTGACACGGACCATCAGAGGGGCATTGGCACTCCACGGCAACCGCTTTTTGGCCGGTGGTGATAATCGGTTCGGCCGGCCTTCGCTGGAAGCTTTTCAAAAACGGACCCTAAAAGATGTGCGGGATTGGATTGGTCCGCTGTTAACCGGAAATGATCTCGAACTTTCAGTGGTGGGCGACATTGATGTTGATAATATCATTAAACTGGCCGCTACCTATTTGGGCGGTTTGGAACTGGCCCCTATCAAACCCGCCCCAAGGCGCGATGAACAGGTTCATTTCCCTGTCGGACAGGTCTTGGATCTTAAGGTCGATTCGCGCCTTCCGAAAGGAATGGTGGTACTGGCCTATCCCACGGATGATTTTTGGAAGATTGACCAAACCCGCAGGCTCTCCATGCTGGCCGAGATCTTTTCTGACAGAATGCGCGTGCAGGTGCGTGAAAAACTGGGCGCCGCCTATTCACCGTATAGTTATAATTGGTCCAGCCGTGCCCATGGCGGCTTTGGTGTTTTTCGAGCGGTGGTTGAAGTGAATCCTGCCGAAGCCAACTTGATTATATCGGAATTAAAACAAATCGCCGAGGGATTGCGTGCTGCGGAAATAACGCCGGAAGAGTTAAAACGCGCCTTGGAGCCGACCTTAACCGGTATCAAAGACATGCGGCGAACCAACAACTATTGGCTTAACAGTGTCTTGGCGGGCTCCAGGCGTTATCCGATGCAACTGGATTGGAGCCGGACCATAGAGAAAGATTACGCATCGATTACCCCGGAAGATATTGCGGCAATAGCCCAAAAATATTTGCAAAACCAAAAAACCGCTCAGATTGTGATCACACCCGGCAATCAGCAGGCCGATGCAGCATTCAGAAACCAGCAGGCCGTCCGATAAAGACGCTTGTCTCCGGATGTACCCTATTGTCGTTTGTGGAGGTATGGATTGCAGCGGGTAAACGAGCCTATTTATCGGGATCGGTCCCCGGTTTGTCTTCCTTTGCCATTAACGCTTGCGGGTCGGTCATCAGATTCTTAAATTCCCAATCTGATATGATATAGGTCCAGGGTTCAATGCGTTGATTAAGTCGGGCTGCATTGGCCGCCGCATCCGGCTTGGCAATTTCTTCCTGCGATGACTTTTGGCTTTCAGAGCTCGGGGGTTCGGATGCCACGCCTGTTTCCGGGGAACGATAATCAGCGCGTATCTTCAGATAATACTGATCCGTTTTACCATCCACACTTTTGCCAGGATAAACCGAATAAATGGTGCCGTCATACAGCTGATATTCGATGCGGCGGGACGTGTCGATGCCGGTTGCCGCGGGATCAATATTCGGATCGGCGACATCCTGTACACTGAAAAATGACAAGGCGCGTAAAACTTCATCAATCTTGGCGGCGTCTATTTTTTGTGAAAATTGCGGCTGGATTAGTTTGGCCGCAAGACTTTTTGCGGGGCGCTGCAAAATATACACCGGATCGGTCTGTGAGGGAATATAGGCGCGAACCTGCTCGATCTTCTCGGCGTCAACATCTGTGATTTGCTTGTTCATCCAGTCATCGGTTTTCTTTTTAATGAAGCGAAATTCTTTATCTACCAGATAAATCTTATCCTGCGCCGCTGGCCTGACATAATGACCGCCGGATCCGGAGGATGCTTGTCTGGCTTTGCCTAAAAGCAGGTCCGCCATGGTATTGGCATGCGTATCTTGAATAATTATGCGCACGGCGGTGGGACTGTCACTGGTGGGTGCGTCGACGGGAGAATGCAATTCCAATCGTGTCAGCCTTTCGGGGGTCACATCGAAGCTGCGGCCAATTTTCAAATCCTGAAGTTTACCGACCAATTCACTGAGTTTTGTAAAATCAACGGGAAAGTTATAGCGATTGCTTACGACCCAACCTTCAGCGGTTCGCTTTAATTCGACGGTATCTTCCGTACTGGCAATCGTAATGGCACCTATGTCATTGACCGACAACTGATCGATCAGAAGGCGGCCCATTTCACTAGATTGTGAAGCCGATTGTTGGCCTTGGATCATATAATAGGCCAAGGCGCCAAGCAAACAGACCGTCACCAGCAGTATGATCAATGTTTTCGATTTCATAAATCTTAGTCCTATGCAAAGCTTGTGGTTGTCTTTATTAATATAGCGTTATGATGTTGGATGATATCACGATCAGCTTGGGCCTTGGGACGCGAAAGGGTCGCCATTTACATAAGATCGTCTATTTATTTAATGGCGTTTGGCTTTTGCGGCGTTTGTGCAGCCCATAGGCAATGCCGACGATTGCAACCAAAAAGGGCATTAAAAAAATATTGGCAAATTTTACCTTATTGCCCAAGGATTCTATCTCAGACCGAAGATTGCGGCGCACAATCTTTAACTCCCGGTTAATCCGCACTTTTTCTTCTTTGAATTTGCGAATCTCTGCTTCTTGTTCTTCACTCAACAGAAATTGTTGCGAAGCATCTTTCTGTTTTTCCAGGGCTGAAATTTTTTGGTTGGTCTCTTCGACTTTACGCAACAATGTTTGTTCTTTTTCACGCCAACGATCCTGGGCTTTGCGTTGCAATGCCTGAACCCTTGTAAACGGCCGGTCAAAAGTGCCCCGGGAACGAATACCAATGAGTTCGGGGTTGCCGGATAGGACTTCGCAGGCATTGAGTAAAAAATTGAGATTATCGTTAAAGACCCGTGAAATATTGAAACCCAAAAAGTTTTGGTTTTCCACATAGTGACCGTCGAAGAGAAAATCGGCATCGGCAATGACGATGATCGTTCCGGGTTTCTGACTTTCGGTTAAGCGGGTGGAATTGGTGGCAGCATCCGCTTGATTCTGATTGGGATCTGGGGTGGGATTTTGTATCTGGTCATCGGTTGCTGGCGGGCCGTCGGGGAAACTGGTTTTGAAATTGCCGCTAATTTTCGCAGCTAAATCGTATTTTTCAGATGAAGGCACAAAATCCTTGCGGATTTCACCAACACCAAACCGTAATTTGAAAGTTTCTTGCATGGCTGAGTTGACACTCGAAACCAAAAGCGGTTCATAGGTTAAATCGGTGGTGTCATTTTTTTTAAGGCCGCCGGCCACCGGCAAAAGCATGGTTTCCAAATCGGATGTAATCATATCCTCACGATTAAATGCGATCGGTGTTGTCGATATCCAGAAGGGATTGTTTTCGATCCGATTGTCCTGGGTGCGCAGCCGTGTCGCGAAACCGAAATCCGCTACGGCCTTGGTGGCCTCCATGGTAAAACCCCATGATTTAAATAAATTCTGCAGATATGACGCCTTAACCGGACCCGGACTGCGATCCATGATGGCAAACGGATCGATGCAGACAATCAGCCGCCCGCCCTGCAGCAGATGTTGATCCACCGCGTATTGCAGTTGATTGTTGAGATTTTTAGGGTGCAGCAGCAGCAACAGATCGAAGCCGCTTTCAATCTGTTTGGATGATGGATTGATTTCCTGTACATCATAGGTTTTGCGCAATTCGGTAATAAAAAACCACGGCGCCATGGCTTGGTTGGGATTTTGCATGTTAAAGGCCATCGGTGAGGCACCGAAAATCGGCAATCCGCTGATGATACCGATTTTGGGTTTTGTGGGCGTTTGCACCCGCGCTATAATGCGGGTGATGCTGTATTCCAATTGTTGCTCGGCAGATGGATCCAGCGCCGCAATGGATTCCTCCTGATCACCCGCCACGGCCACTAAACCGAGATAGATGCGCTCACCGGAGGGCAGATCAATGCCCTCAATCCCGAACTTTTGGGCCCATTCTTCCTCTTCGGAGTCGATTTTGGGGTCATATACTTCTACGGCGACCTTACCACTGCTGAAATATTCATACTCTTTTAAAAAGTCGATCATCCGGCGGGCAAAGTTTTTAATTGAGACAGGAAGATTGACCACATTTTTACTGTAGAAAACTTTAATTGTTACATCTTCTTTGAGATCCGCCAAAATATTTTTCGAGTTATCGGAGAGGGAATATAAATTTTCTTCCGTTGTGTCCCAGCGTAGATTGAGCCCCGCAAAAAGAAAATTAACCAGCACCATGAGCAGTAAAACGACTGCCAAGCCACCAGCTGATAATAAAAATTTATTGAAACCTTTAAGTGTATCGGCCATTTTTGAATGTCTCCATCAGGATGCTTTACGATTGTTTAGAATAACGCCATTGGCGAACAGCATAAAAATAATGACGGAAATATAATAGAGTACATCTCGAAAATCGAGAACCCCTCTTTCAATTGAAATAAAGTGCGTCAGAAAACTGAGTTCGGCAATAAGATTGACAAACCACACCGGCGCCCACCCGGAAATCACGGCGTTAACCGGCGCGTATCCCGCCAGAACAAAAAACAGGCAAACGGCCACCGCTACGATGAAACTAATAACCTGGCTACGGGTGAGGGCCGACGTCATCAACCCTACGCTTAAAAAGGCACCGGCCATTAAAAAACTGCCGATATAACCACAAAAGATGGCACCCAAATCCGGGTCTCCCAGATAAGCAACGGTGATGACCAGGGGAAACGTCAACAATAGGGCAATGCCGATAAAAACCCATGCTGCTAAAAATTTGCCGGCAATGACCTCGCTCATTCTAACCGGCAAGGTCAGGATTAATTCGATGGTGCCTAAGCGTCGTTCCTCGGCCCACAACCGCATGGCGACAGCGGGAATCAAAAACAGGAAGATCCAGGGGTGCCATTGGAAGAATGGTCGCAAATCGGCTTGTCCGAGTTCAAAGAAATGACCTATATAAAAGGTAAAGAAACCGGTCAGCAGTAAAAAGATAACGATAAACACATACGCCACCGGAGACCCGAAGTATCCGGAAAGCTCTCTTTTAAAAATTGCACTGATGTTGCGTGACATTTGGTTCATGGCTTATTCCATTTTTTATTTATAGTATTGGCCATCAAAACATCTTACGAAAGCACGCCACTTACGGCATGATACGCTGGTATCGCTTAACAGGGATCGCCTTTGGCCAATTTTAACCGCCGCCGGTGATGGTTCGAAAGACTTCATCCAGTTTGCCCTGTTCCACAAACAACGATTCAATTTTATAAGCGCTGTCCTGCAGCACATCCATCACTTTAGCGGCGATGAGTACATCCTTCTGCTCAGGGTATATCCTTAATGTGAGGTGCTGATTATCCTGACCGATCACACTGGCGGACTGGACGCCTTCCAGCGCCTGCAAACGAGGCAGCAGTTCCTGCGGATCGGTTGCCGCTAAGGTAAGCGATACCGCGCCGTGCACGGAAGACTGCGCGCGCAGAGCGTCCGGTGTATCATCGGCAACAACGACCCCATCGGCAATAATGATTGCGCGTGTACAGACCGCATCCATTTCCTCAAGGATATGGGTTGACAGGATGATTGCTTTACGGGCGCTCATGGCTTTGATCATCATGCGCACTTCATGTTTCTGGTTGGGATCCAGCCCGTCGGTGGGCTCATCTAAAATCAGATATTCGGGATCGTGCAGGATACTTTGGGCAAAACAAACCCTTTGTTTGAATCCCTTGGATAACGTATTGACGGTTTGGTAGGTCACCTCGTTTAAGAAACACTTTTCAAGTGTTTCTTCGATCTTCGCTGTGCGTTTTGTTCCGGAAAAGCCCCTGATCTGGGCACAGAAGTCCAGATACTCAAATACGGTCATATCAGGATAAACCGGTGCATTTTCAGGTAGATAACCGATTTTTTCCCTGGCCGCGATCGGATGCTGCAAAATATCCGACCCGCCAATGATGGCTGTTCCGCCGCTGGGGGGGATAAATCCCGTTATCATTCTCATGGTGGTGGATTTGCCGGCACCATTGGGGCCCAAAAAGCCCAGAATTTCACCCTTGGCGACGTTAAAGGAAATATCGTCGACAGCTTTTTTGATGCCAAAGAATTTGGTCATATTTTTAACTTCAATCATTGGTGTGGTCCATTCCCTTTATATAGTGGTTTGGGTAATCATTTCTGTTAAAATTTACAGGAAACGCTAGTGCCGGAGATGGAATGCTTGGGCTGGATTGATTCTAAGAGCCATACAGTTTTTCATGCGTTTGTCTGAAAATAGACCGAACCGTCGGAACCGCGAGGCGGCCTAAAAGGCGTTCGGTCGAATTTTTCTAAAATTTTAGCGACGAAACTTAATTCTATTTATAAAAATTGTCAAGAACCTTACCATCCTAGCGACCATCCGGTGGTTGCCCAAAGAGATCCGATCTGATATTGACAACCAAATTTTTGCCCGCATATCGCATGCAAATTTTAAAATTATGCCTATTATTAGTTTTACGCAAAATGCAATATGACGGTCGATTCTAAGCTGACAACATCCAACGGCGTTTCATGCCGGCGGCAGTTAACATGAATGCCGCTAGTCTTTATTAAACTATTTATTTAGCAGGTCCCATCGGACAAACCGAGGTCACATATTTTTTACAGCGCCGTTTCGCGCTTAACCGAATGCACACAGAGCAAACCATGACCAAACGGAACTGCCGCATTGAAAGGAAGGGTGCATGAGTCCTTCGCAAAAACAGGAAGGCCTGGTTGACAGTCTCTGGAAATTTTTGGCATCGGTGAAGCTAACCATTGTGCTGCTAATTACCCTGGCCTGCGCATCAATTTTCGGAACGTTGATTCCTCAAAATGCCAGCCCGGCTGAATATATCCAAGCATTTGGGCCAATACTCTATCGTATTTTTTGGGTGTTGGATATTTTTGATATGTATCACTCCTGGTGGTTTCAGTTCCTTATCCTGATGCTGGCCATCAATATTGTGGTGTGTTCCTTTGATCGCCTATCGGCAACCTGGCAAATCATTTTTGCCAAAAACCCCAAGTTTAATCCTGAACGTTTCCAGCGATTATCCAATAAACAAGAATTCAATGAAACTGGCTCCGCCCAGACATTAAGCCAGGTATATTCGCCGATCATTGCCAAATATTTCCGTTACCAGACTGTTACCAACTCGGGTAAGGGGACTTACCTTTTTGCCGAAAGGGGGCGTTGGACCCGACTAGGCGTATATGTGGTACATCTCAGCGTGGTGATTTTATTGATCGGTGGGTTGATTGGATCCATTTTCGGTTTTGAAGGTTTTGTCAACATTGCCGAAGGTGAATCCGCCCAAACGATCCGGCTGCGAAATGTCAATCAGGTCCGCGAACTCGATTTTGTCATCCGCTGCGATGATTTCGATGTCAGTTTTTACGAAACCGGAACACCCAAGGAATTTCGATCTAAATTGACCATTATTGAGGGCGGCCAGGAAGCATTAACCAAAGATATCATCGTTAACGATCCGTTGCGCTATAAGGGCATAAGCATTTATCAGGCCAGTTACGGAAGTCTCGCCCCGGACCGTATGACCCTTAAATTTACCAGCAACGCCAGCGGCATGGCTTACGAGATACCGGCCAAGGTTGGCGGGACCATAGATATCCCCGAAGCCGGCGGTCAATTTACGGTTACGGAATTTCAGCCCCAAGCGGTTTTCAGAGGAACCAATTTAGGTGAGACCATCGTCGGCCGCCTGCAACCCAAAGGCGATACATCTCCAGCCGATATCATGTTGCCGGTTCGGTTTCCCAGTTTTGACAAAATGCGTAAAGGCGATTGGGTGATATCTGTGGGCAATATTGAACCGCGTTATTACACAGGATTGCAAATCGCAAAAGATCCTGGGGTTTGGGTGGTTTATACCGGCTTCACTCTGATGATTGTGGGTTTTGTAATCACTTTTTTTCTGTCTCACCAGCGAATCTGCGTGGCTATTTTACCAAATGACACCGGCAGCTCTGTGACGGTTGCCGGCATGGCCACCAAAAATAAGCTGGGAATGGAAAATCGAATCAGAAAAATTACCGCCAAGTTATCCGTAGCCCGAGTGTAACGGAGCATTCAATCGTTTGAAAGGACTTATCATGAGCAGTTCACAAATTCTTTCTCTTGTTACCTTTATATATGGTCTGGCCGCATTTCTCTATCTGGTTGCCTGGATCTTTAGGCAGGATTTGCCTGGGAAACTGGCGACCTGGGTCGCTTTGACCGGCGCTGCTGCCAATACGGCCGGTTTAATTTTGCGCTGGGTTGAATCCTATAAATTGGGCATCGGCCACGCACCACTTTCCAACCTCTATGAATCTTTGATTTTTTTTGCTTGGACGATTGCCTGTTTTTATCTGGTGATCGAGCGGATTTATAAAAACCGCACCATTGGTGCATTTTCAATGCCGCTGGCCTTTTTGGCCATTGCCTATGCCTCGCTTTCACCCAACATAAGTGACCGTATTCAACCTCTGCTGCCGGCGCTCAAAAGCAATTGGCTGATCGCCCATGTTATCACATGTTTTATCGGGTATGCCGCGTTTGCCATTGCGTTTGGTGTCAGCATCATGTACCTGTTCAAACAACGCGCTTCGGGCGATCAACTTCAGTTCCTCCAACGCCTACCGGAAATCAGGGTGCTGGACGAACTGACCCATCAGCTAGTGATGTTTGGATTTCTTTTCCTGTCAGTCGGCATTATTACCGGCGCCGTCTGGGCCAATTCCGCCTGGGGTCGCTATTGGGGGTGGGATCCGAAGGAAACCTGGTCTTTGATCACCTGGTTTATCTACGCCACGTTACTGCATGCCAGGCTGATGCGTGGTTGGCAAGGCAAGCGCATCGCCTTCCTTTCAATTACAGGTTTTATGGCTGTTTTATTTACATATTTCGGCGTAAACCTGCTTCCTGGACTCCATAGCTACGGCGCCATGGGGTAATGATTTCCCTTGACAAAACACACCTTATAAATGTAATCACTATCCCTTATTGGTTTCAACACAGCCGGTGCATCGGCACAATTTGCGTGTGCTTCGGTGAACGTGTGTTCTTTCCCCGACAAGAACTAACAACCTTTGTATAATGGAGTTTCCATGAGCACTTCAGATGATCAATCGAAAGAAAGTCAAGAAGTGGCGGCCACCGAAAAAACTGACCTTGAACCGATTGAACCCGGACAGAGCTCTGTCGGACACGTGGTTCTCTTTTTTATTGTTGGTTTCGTCGCCAGTCTGGTCCTTGGTTGGGTGATTTTTCCGAAACTGCTATATTCCACGAAGCCACAGCCGTTTAACTATAGCCACGCGATTCACAACGAACTGGTCGATGAAGGCTGCGAAAGCTGCCATTATTTCCGCGAAGACGGCTCTTTTTCAGGCATTCCCAGTCTTGAGTCCTGCGTAGAATGTCATGAGGAAATGCAGGGCGACTCGGAGGACGAGGCGATCTTTATGGAAGAATATGTGGCTAAAGATCGTGAAATTCCTTGGCATGTCTATTCCAGGCAGCCCGATTGTGTCTTTTTCTCACATGCCGCTCACGTCAAGATGGGCAAGATGGACTGTGTGACCTGCCATGGCCATATCGGCGAATCGGATCAACTGCCGACCTATAAAGAAAACCGCATTAGCACATACAGCATTGATATCTGGGGCCGTAATATTTCAGGCATTAAGCGAAACAGCTGGGATCGAATGAAGATGAATGATTGCGCCAATTGTCACCGTGAAAACGGTGTTAATCAGCGCAGCGTTCAAACCCGCAAGGGCGGCTGTTTTGTTTGCCATAATTAAATTGTTGTTTGGTTGCATCCAATAATGGCTGAAGAAGATTTGAAGCAAAGTCGTTTTTAGGTTGAAGGGAAAGATTTATGAAGATCGCACGCAGAAGTTTTTTGTCATTCCTGATCGGGGGCGCGGCCGGGACCGCCCTAACGCCTCTGCCCTGGAAACTAACGGATGACTTATCCATTTGGTCACAAAATTGGCCATGGACGCCTGTTCCGCCCAAAGGTGCCGCCAACCAGGTTAATTCCGTTTGTTCACTTTGCCCGGGTGGCTGTGGTATAACGGTACGTAAGATCGATGAGCGGGCTGTAAAGATCGAAGGCATGGACGGTTATCCGGGCAATGACGGTAGCCTTTGCACCCTTTGCCTGGCAGGCCTCCAGCTTTTGTATGGCCCTTCTCGGGTACAAGCTCCCATGAAGCGGGTTGGCAAACGAGGTGAAGGCCGCTGGCAAAAAATTTCCTGGGAACAAGCGCTCGAGGAAGTTACGGCTAAGCTTAGCGATTTGAGAGCCGCCGATGCGCCTGAAACCCTGGTGGCCCTTCTGGGATCTGATCGCGGGACCGTCCCCCAACTTTTCAACCGATTTCTAACAGCTTACGGATCTCCCAATTTTTTCCGCACCCCTTCGATTCAAGACACCTATGAGCTGGCGCTGTTTCTCATGCATGGCACCCGCAGCATGGCCAGTTTTGATATTGAAAATTCAGATTTTGTACTCAGTTTTGGCAGCGGTATGATTGACGGTTGGGGTTCTTCGGTGCGTATGTTTAAAGCCAAGAGCAAGCTGCGTGATGCCAACGCAACGGTTTGCCAAATCGAGACCCGACTCTCAAACACGGCCGCAAAATCCGACAAATGGGTTTCAATTAATCCAGGCACCGAAGCTGCACTGGCCTTGGGATTGGCCCATGTCATCATTAAAGAAGCCCGCTATAATCAAGATTTTATTACTAATTATACAAACGGTTTTAATAAATTTCAGCAGTTGGTTCTGGAACAGTACAGCCCCAGCAATGTGACCATGGTCACGGGAATCGATCCGGAAACTATCACTTCCCTGGCTCGCAGTTTTGCCTCGGCGCGTCATCCGCTGGCAATCTGCGGACGCGGTCAGGGCGCCACCCCTGGCAGCTTGAATGAATTTATTGCTGTGCATGCGCTAAATGCACTGGTGGGCAACATCAATCAGAAAGGTGGCATCTGGGCGATGCCAGAGCCGGATTATATTGAATGGCCGGATGTACCGATGGATGCTGTTGCTGCCAACGGAATGCAAAAGGGCCGTATGGATGGCGCCGGAAGCCAGAATTTCCCACACTCACGATATCTGCTCAACCGGTTGCCCGATATGATTCATTCGGGCGAAGCTACCATCGGCGCTCTCATGGTAATCGGTTCCAATCCGGTTCACACGCTTCCAGACACGCCCAAGGTCCAAACCGCATTAGACAAAATTCCCTACATTGTCAGCCTTTCATCATTTATGGATGAAACCACCCAAATGGCAGATATCATTTTACCCAACCATACCAATTTTGAACGTTACCAGGATGTTCCGGCACCTGAAGGCCTGCCGCAACCGATTATTGGCCTATCTCAACCTATCGTCGAGCCGCAGTTTAACACGCGCCATGCCGGCGATATCATCATCCAGTTGGCGCAATCTCTGGGGGGAAATGTGGCCGAAGCACTTGCCTGGGGCGACTATGAGACATGCCTGCAAGAGACGTTGGGTGATAAATGGGATATGCTTAGCGAGCAAGGATTTTGGGTCGACGAATCCTTTAACATTGGGGCCTGGGGTGAAGCCTTTGAAACCGACTCCGGGAAATTTGAGTTTACCAATGCAGCGATTAATAGGTTGCCGTTATTTAATCCCATCAATTTAGACGGTAGCAGTTCGGAGTATCCGCTGGTGCTGCTTCCCTATGATTCCATGCGTATATCCGCTGGTCATATCGGCAATCCAGCGTTTCTCATGAAAACGATTGAAGACACAGTTCTCAAGGGCAATTCTGGATTTGTGGAAATTAATCCGCAAACCGCAGCATCTTTGGGACTTGCGCAAGGTGCCAAAGCGATAATTTCGACACCCACCGGAAGTGCCGAGGTGCGGGTACACCATTTTGACGGCATCATGCCGGGGGTTATTGCCATGCCCAGAGGGCTGGGCCGCACCGCCTTTGATAAATATGTGGCCCACAAAGGTATTAATGTGAATGGATTAATTGGTGCGGTTGAAGATCCGGCATCGGGTCTTGATGCCGCATGGGGAACCAGAGCCAGCCTGACCAAAGCCTAAAGCGAATATGAGGTTCAGATGAAAGAGGCAAACAAGCACAGTGAAATGCAGAAGTTTGGAATGGTTATCGATTTGGATAAGTGCACCGGTTGCGGCGCATGCATGGTGGCGTGTATGGCTGAAAATAACGTGCCGTTTCAAGAAGATGAAACGGATCCGTTGCTGAGTGTTAAATGGATGCGCGTTTATAAAATGACCAATGGCAAGCCGTATCCTGAAACCGACATCTGTTATCTTCCCAGACCCTGTCAGCACTGCGAGGGCCAGCACGAGGGGCATTCGCCCTGCGTATCGGTCTGTCCGGCCACGGCCACTGATTATGATATGGCCACTGGGATTGTCAGCCAGATATACACCCGTTGTTTTGGATGCCGCTATTGCATGGCGGCATGTCCATATCACGTGCGACTCTTTAACTGGTATGATCCAATCTGGCCCCCCGGCATGGAAAAAATGTTGAATCCCGATATCTCGGTGCGTATGCGGGGGATTGTCGAGAAATGCAGCTTCTGTTTCCATCGATACCAGCTGGCCAAAGATCAAGCTTACGTTGAAGGCCGCCGTGAAATTGAAGAACACGAATATCAGACGGCGTGCACCCAGGCCTGTCCAGCCGATGCCATTGTATTTGGCGATTTGAATAATCCGTCGCACCTTGTCCACCAATTGGCGCAACCGGATTTGAAACATCATGGCAAACCCAAAAATCCCAAAGCATTTCGTTTGCTGGAACGGTTGGGTACCAACCCGAAAATCTATTATATGTCCAGCAAAAAGTGGGTTCGTTTGGCCGGTGATAATTACACCCGTGAAGAGTTAAACAAGAAAAGAACCTAACTGCGGAGATATGACCGATCACCGCATTTTTTATCTTAACCGATTTGAACAGTGAGGAGCTTTTAAATTATGGATTCTGCATTGATCCCTGAAGGTGTTAACCGCTGTCCCATCTGGAAATTCTTGCTGGCAATTGCAATTACCAGTGTGGTGCTTCTGTGGGGCGTTTACGCCATGCTGCTCATCTACATGAAAGGCCTCAACCAGACCAACATGAACAACGCCTATGGGTTTGCGCTTTGGATCTGGGCCGATTTGGCAGTGATTGCCCTGGGTGGTGGCGCCTTTTTTACCGGACTCTTACGATATATATTTGGGCTAGATGAGTTAAAAAATATAATCAATTATGCGGTTTTGATCGGGTTCATCTGCTACAGCTCCGCCCTTTTGATTCTGGGCATCGATGTCGGCCAACCTTTGAGGGGTTGGTTCATTTTTTGGCACGCAAATGTGCATAGTATGCTCACGGAAGTGGCATTTTGTCTGACCTGTTATTTCATGGTATTGACCATCGAGTATATACCGCTGGTGTTAGAGAATCGTCAGATCGATCGGGTTCCTTTTTTTCATAACCTCAGCCACAATATGCACGAGATCATGGCCGTGTTTGCCGCTACGGGTGCCTTTCTGTCATTTTTTCATCAAGGTTCGCTGGGTGGTGTTTCGGGGGTTCTTTTCGGTCGTCCCTTTGGCTTTCGCGAGCACGTACTGGTGTGGCCTTGGACCTTTTTTCTGTTTACCTGGTCAGCGGCGGCCTGTGGCCCCTGTTTTACGATTTTGATCACCAAAATTACAGAAGCCGTCAGTAAAAAAAGGCTGGTTAAAGATAACGTATATGATCTGCTGGCTAAAATTGCCGGCTGGATGCTCACCGGTTATGTGATCGCCAAGATTATCGATACCATATATTGGGCGACAACCACGGTGCCATCCATGGGCTTTCATTTCATGCAATTCTATTCCAATAATGCACTGTATGGCCCATGGATTTTAATTACCGAAGTTATCATTTGCGGCGCTTTACCGGCGTTGATTTTGATTAATCCCAAATCGCGCCAAAATCCGAAATTGCTGGTTATTGCCGTTACCTTAGCAGCCGTAGGCGTTAGTCTGAACCGGTGGGTGATGGTACTGCAGGTGCTGGCGGCCCCGGTTTTAACGTTTCAAGAATGGGTCCTTTACTATCCAAGCTGGCAGGAAGTGGCCACGACCATCTTGCCAGTAGCCTACGGCGTCATCATGATCTTGATTTCCTTTCGATATATGCCGATTTTTCCTCAGGAAAAGGAATTGAATCCGATCGAGCCACCCCTATCTACCGCAGCGGTTGAAGAAACTGAAGAAGCGCCTGCAGAAGCAGCTGAGACGGCCGCTGAACCGGAACTGAAACCGGCCGAAGCATAGGCCGTTTGAGGAGGTAAACGATGTTACCGTTTTCATTTGAATGGGTTTGGGATATGGGTCATTATGTCTTCCACGGTGGATTGTGGTACGCGCTGTCGATCCTAGGTATGGGTATGACCTACTGTATTTTGAAAGCGGCCTATGACACGGCCAAAGGCAAAGGCCGCCATCACCACTAATTGACACACAATTCCCGTTTCGGATAAAGCGCTGACCGTCGTTACAGGCGGGGGTTGGCGCTTTTTTTGTCAGCCGCCAGGTATTAATATGGATACAATTGTCATCGAAGGTCAACACGATTTAAAAGGGAGTGTACACATTGGTGGCGCCAAAAATGCAGCGCTACCGATTCTGGTCTCTTCACTGCTGTCCGACGGCTGGAACACCTATACCAATGTACCAGATTTAAAAGATATTCAAAGTATTATTGCGTTGCTGAATCAACTGGGTGCGCAAACGGAAGTGGAACAAGACTGTGTGGGCATCAATGCCTCCGGATTGAATGTCTTTGAAGCGCCCTACGATCTGGTCCGTAAAATGCGTGCATCGATATTGGTGTTGGGCCCTTTGGTGGCGCGGCTTAAAAAAGCGCGCGTTTCTTTGCCGGGCGGCTGTGCCATTGGGGCCCGGCCGATCAATCTGCATTTAAAAGGACTCAAGCAATTGGGTGCCACGATTGAATTAGAACACGGATACGTCGAGGCCTCCGCCGACAGGCTGCGCGGCGCGGATATTTATTTCGATGTGGTTTCGGTTACCGGCACCGAAAACCTGATGATGGCGGCAGTCCTGGCAGATGGTGTCACGGTATTGCGCAATGCAGCCCGGGAGCCGGAAGTGGTTGCGTTGGCCGAAGTTTTGACACAAATGGGCGCACAAATCGAGGGCGCCGGCACCGCGGTAATGACCATCAAAGGTGTTTCCTCTTTAAGTCCGGTAACGGTTAAAATTATCCCTGACCGGATTGAAACCGGCACCTTCATGGTTGCCGCGGCACTGACCGGCGGTGATATCACAATCCTGGATTGTGAACCTGAGCATTTGGGCGCAGTGGTGCATAAACTCCAAAGTACAGGGACAACCATCGATATTCAGGATCAAAGTATGCGTGTCCGCGGTTCCGGCGAAATCAAAAGCGTCGATATTAAAACCCTGGCCTATCCCGGATTCCCCACCGATATGCAAGCCCAATTCATGGTACTCATGTCGATTGCCAGCGGCACCAGCGTCATATCAGAAACGATTTTTGAAAATCGTTTCATACATGTCAGCGAGTTGCGGCGTATGGGGGCTGACATAACGGTATCTGGCAACACCGCCACAGTCCGTGGCGTTGGTAAGCTCTCCGGGGCACCGGTAATGGCAACCGATTTGCGGGCGAGTGCTTCACTTATTCTTGCAGGCCTGGCTGCCGAGGGCACTACCGCGGTTAGTCGTGTATATCATTTGGATCGCGGGTATGAAAAAATCGAAGATAAGTTTTCCCATCTAGGTGCGGCCATCAAACGGGTCAAATGAATTATACCAGGGTTTTTTATCGCTATCCGTTTGGGATTCTGTGTGAGCCCAATGCCATTCATTGATCGACTATGAAATGACCGTCTCCTTTTATTCCCGTCCAATAATACCCCTGCTGATGGCACTTATCTGCGGCATCGCGCTGGGAGTGAAATTGCCTGGGTACCAACTCGGGATGCTGCTTTTGATGCCGGTTGGCTTGAGTGCAATGGTATATCGGATTGTCAACCGCCAAGCCTCGCGCTGGTGTCCCCTAATGTTGTATGTCTTGCTGGGCTATCTGTCGGTTCAACCATGGATGGCGCCCCGCGAAAATCCTGACCATATTCGTTCCCATTTAAAAGCCCAATTCTGGAACATTTCCGGCACCGTTATTGAGCGTCCGAAGGTTTGGGGCAATCGTCAAAGATTGATCCTGGATGTATGGCAACTTAAAGATGCCCAGCACACAATTCACGCCAAGGGGCGCGTTCAAGTAACGCTTTATGGGCGGTATCCAGTGATTGCGCTTGGTGATAATCTGAGATTGCGAAGCCGTTTAAAGCCGTTTCGAAATTTTAATAATCCGGGTGCTTTCAATTACGAACGCTATATGCACTTTAAAGGAATTTGGGCCTCCGCCTATGCGCCTGCCGATAAGATTGTGGTTGAAAAAGAAACCGCGCCCAATCGCATCCCTAAATTCGTACTGCTGATTGAAGCCATTCGTGGCAAGGTGGGCAATTTTATCGTCCAGAGAGGTACTAACGCGGCCAACAGTGTACTGCAAGCGTTGCTAATTGGCGATCGTGGCCGCATACCCGAATCGGTAAACGAAGCTTTTTATCGAACCGGAATCGGTCATCTTCTCGCAATTTCCGGTCTGCACATTGGTATTGTGGCGGCGCTGGCTTTTTTTATCTTCTCAAGACTTTGTCTCCGTCTAAAATCATTGCTTTGGTCGGCACGCAGCAAAAAGGTGGCAGCGCTGGCTGCCATTGTGCCGGTAGTGGCCTATGGTCTTTTAGCGGGAATGTCGCCTTCCACCCAGAGGGCGGTCATCATGGCGATCCTATTTTTGCTGGCATTTGTCTTTGAACGTCGCCATGATATCTGGAATACGCTGGCCATTGCAGCATTGGTAATTTTGGTCGTTCAGCCCACAGCCCTTTTTTCCATTTCGTTTCAACTCTCATTTATGGCAGTGGTATCCATTCTTTATGGCCTGTCGCAGACCTCCGGGCAAGACCGCTTAGCGACACCCTGGGGCCGTTTGGGACAAAAACTAACCATTTGGCTGCTGGTCTCGGTTTTTGCGATTTTAGGTACCCTGCCGCTTGGAATGTACTACTTTAACCGAATTTCAGTGATTGGTTTGATTGCCAATGTATTGCTGGTACCCATCATCGGTTTCATGGTCGTACCCCTCGGACTTATCGCCATATCCTTTTTACCGCTGTCCAGCCACTTGGCAATCTGGATAATGGAGTGTGCGGCGCAGGTGCTAGCCGCCGCACTTGAATTGATTCACTATTTGAGCGATTTTGCAATGGCAGCTCTGCCTACCTTTACGCCGACGGTTTTGGAAATAGGGCTTTATTACGCGATATTGGCGGGCGTATTGAATTTTTTGGGGAAACGCATGATCATCCCGGCTGCGGTAGCTTTGCCGCAAACCTCTTCAACTCAGGCGGAAATGACAGATAAACCAGACAGGGACACCCCCATACAAATATCGGCAAAACGCCCCAACATTTTTAAGCTGCCAGCTTGGTTCAAACTCTACGGTCGTCCTTGGCATTACCGTAATGCGCTTTTTATTGTGTTGATCCTGGTGATGTTGTTTGACGCTGGTTACTGGCTTCACCAACGCTACTGGCATCAGGATTTACGGGTGACGGCGATTGATGTCGGCCAGGGAACGTCCTCACTTTTGGAGTTGCCGGGGGGCAAAACCGTTTTAATTGACGGCGGGGGATTCACCGATAATTCTATATTTGATATCGGGCAGCGTGTTATTGCACCGGTATTATGGCGCAAGCGCATAATGAAACTTGATATCCTGGCTTTATCGCATCCCAATAGCGATCATTTAAATGGATTGCTTTATATTGCGGACAACTTTCCAGTGAAAGAGGTTTGGACCAATGGCCAGTCACGAAAAACCTTGGGATATCGGCAGCTCATTAACATTATCAGACGAAAAGAAATTAAATGGATAGAAAAAAACAACGCCTGTCCATCTATTACCATCAACGGCGTTACAATGGATATTTTATATCCCCAACCCGGTTTGGTCCAAAAAATGGCGGCCAACCCCTGGCGCAATGCCAACAATAACTCTTTGGTCCTAAAAGCGACCTACCAGGGAATTTCGTTTCTGTTTCCTGGCGATATTATGGCCGCGGCTGAAAAAGAACTGGTGGCCACCCGTAAAATTATGCTAAATAGCACTGTGTTGATGGCCCCGCACCACGGCAGTCGCACCTCAAGTAGTAATATTCTTTTGGATGCTGTCCGGCCTTCCGCAGTCGTAATTTCAGCAGGATGGCGGAATCGATTCCATTTTCCCCATCAAAAGGTGTTACATCGATATGCCAAACGGCAGATACAGATTTTTCGTACCGATCTGCACGGTGCCGTGGAACTGTATGTTCGTAAATACCGGTTAAGGATTCGATCGACATTGCCGCCCGCTGCCAATCGCGGACGATTTGTTCAGATATGATGTTGCATGGTTCGGTGACGAATCTAGGTATTTTTGATGCTGCGTGAATCATAAAATTGATCCCTAATTTATTATAATAAGCTTAATTGAAAGAATACGGATAGCGTATGACAATCGAACTAAATCCTCAACAAAAGCATGCCGCCGAGTTTGAAGATCGCCATGCGCTGGTCCTCGCCGGAGCCGGCACCGGGAAAACCCGAACGATTATAGCCCGGGCGGCTTATTTAATCGGCAGGGGTGTTTCCACCCATCGCTTACTTTTGCTGACGTTTACCCGGCGGGCGGCCAAGGAAATGATTCGCCGGTTAACCCAAATGATTGGTGAAGCCGATTCGCGCATCATGGCCGGCACATTTCATCACTTTTGTTTGTACACCATGCGTCGGATGCCAAAATATTTTGGTGTTGAAAATGCCACGGTGATTGATCGCGATGACCAGGTGCAGTTAATGAAGTTAATCCGTGGTCACTATCATAAGAGCACCCAGCAGTTGCCGCGGGCGGCCGAACTTGTCAATCTGTGCTCGTATGCCCGCAATACGAACCAGGCGACTGCGGATTATTTAGAGCAGCACACGGAATATGATCCAGACATAATGGAAGTAATTGTAAAAATTGCCCAAGATTTCACACATCGCAAGCAGCTTAACAACTACTTGGATTATGATGATATCCTATTTTTATTCGCCAAAAAACTTCATGAAGATCCTGTTTTACGTGACCGCATTCGGGGCTTTTATGACCATATCCTGGTGGATGAAATGCAAGATACCAATCCCTTGCAGTGGTTGATTTTGGATGGAATGCGCGATCCGGCCAAGCTTTTTTGTGTGGGCGATGATGCACAGAGCATATATGCTTTTCGGGGTGCGGATTTTAAGAACGTGCATGCCTTTAAGGAGCGGGTACCCGATTCGGTGGTTTTGCGCCTCGAAGAAAACTATCGCTCCACCCAAGGCATTCTCGATCTTTCCAATTGGCTTTTGCGGCAATCATCAATCCCGTATGACAAGGAGTTGCAAGCGCACCGTCGGACGCTAAGTAAACCCAAACTGATCGATTTTGATAACGAATTTGATGAAGCCCGCTGGATTGCCCAGGATTTAATTGAGCGTCATGAAACTGGGGCGGACTGGAAAGATCACATGATTATTACCCGTACCGGATGGGGCGCCCGGGCGGTTGAATCATTAATGGTGGAAAATAATATTCCCTATCGTTTCATCGGCGGTGTCAGCCTGTTGCAGGCCGCCCATGTTAAGGACTTATTATGTTTGATTCGGGCCGCGGCCAGTCACCTGGATGAGTTGGCCTGGACGCGGTATTTGACCATGTGGCCGCGTATCGGTGATGTGACCGCCACACGCATGATTGAAGCCATGAAGCCTGAGCCTTCCATTGATCAAGCTTTGGATGTTTTACGTGCCCGGCTAAAGGATCGTACGCAGATCATTGAAGGGGTAAAGGGTGTGCTCGATTATTGGAAGGAGCCATCTCGCATCATTCAGGAGGCGGCCCACTTTTTAAAACCCCTGATGATGAAACGTTATGACAACTGGGATTTGCGACGGCATGACTTTGAACTGTTGGGGCGTTTGGCTGGCCGGCACCGCAGCATTATGGCATTTATCGAAACCTATACCCTGGACCCAGTGACAGCCACCGTCGTTGAACGACTGGAACAAGACGATGTCGTAACCTTAACCACCGCTCATAGTGCCAAGGGCACCGAATCACCGGTGTGCTATATCATTCGGGTGGAGCCGGGGGTTTATCCCTATGTTAAAAGCATGGGTATTTTCGAACAGGAAGAAGAGGAGCGGCGTATTCTTTATGTGGCCATGACGCGGGCCCAAGATGAATTGATTATGACGCGGACATACCAGCGCGGCATGTTGTATAGTGCTGCCGGCAGATTCGGTTTACAGGAAAACAATTATTTTATGGAGGATTTAGATGATGACCTGGTGGATATCGAAGATGCCGGCTATGGACCGGACCGATTCAGTGATTATGATGTCATCCGGCCGTGGAACCGCATATAGTTCTCTTTTTCAGATTCTTTCCGAAATAGCTTCTTAACAAATGGCAGGTGCCATTACCAGTTGCGATGGTATGGTGCTGCTACGGATGGTTCGGCAGGCAAGCTGGCGGCTGTCCATGTTAATGCTATGATCATGATCCGGGGATATTGGGGTCGTTGGGAATTTGGAGGTGACCGGCGGGCATATTAATCGATATTTTTTCAAGCAGAAAATCGGCACCAACTTCTTTAAGAAAGTGCTCATCAATTACCCACCCAAAGTCGAGTTCATCAAAATAGATCACGAAAGATTGTTCCATTTTTAGGACTCCGGTTATTTCGAATCATTTGTCTTGAAATACTGTGTCTATTATTAATCGAATTCTTCCGCTGTCACGTCAAAAAACGGTATTTACATCGCCTGCCCGCCAAAAAATTGACGAAAATAATTTATCTGCCAATCCGGTTCTTTGGGATGCCGTGAATCAGAAGCGTGCCGTTCTTTTAAGCGATATTCAACAATTGACGCAATCTGTGCGTCCGATGCATCATTTGGACTCTAAGTCAATATGCAAAACCAAATTGAACCCTTGTTTGCGGCAGGCATCGCCGATGCGCCGCAGTATTTCAACTTTCAACTTTTTTGCAGACTGCGAATGCCCCCTTGACCTTTCTAATCAAAAAAAACCCTGCCAGGCCTATCCTGGCAGGGCGGAAAAGGAGGTGAGAATGAAGGAAGGAGGTTAACTTCATTCATTGTTATCGCAAAATACAGCAAACAACGTGCCAAACGAAACAGATTTTCTTTTTGGTTTGGTAAGATTTTTTGCCAACCGCTCAGGCAGTTGTTGTCATGGTCAGTTTTGGTGAGATATGTTAAACTGATTTCAAAACTAACCTGGAAAAAAATTTAATATATGAATTCGCTATTTAAACCGATTATCTCACAGGTGAGTCGCATCATCGTCGGCAAGCAGGAACAGATTCGTCTGGCGCTGACCTGTTTATTTGCCGGCGGTCATTTGCTCATCGAAGATATACCCGGCATCGGAAAAACGACCTTGGCAAAAGTCCTTTCCAAGGTGCTTCACCTCAAATTTCATCGAATTCAATGCACCAGCGATATGCTTCCCGGTGATGTGCTGGGTGTGTCTGTATTTGATCGCAAAAGTGGATCTTTTGTTTTCTATCCCGGTCCTATTTTTACCCAGGTGCTGCTGGCCGACGAGATCAATCGGGCAACGCCTAAAACCCAGAGTGCCTTGCTGGAAGCCATGGAGGAGCGTCAGGTGACGATCGAAG
>JASJAZ010000238.1 GCA_030066785.1 Desulfobacterales bacterium
TGGGGAAAAACCAGCCACTCTTCGGTTTCATGGATATAGTAATCTGGAACAATGTCGGTAACATTATATTTCGGCTTAAACCAGGGAGTGGCAATACGGATATCTTTGGGTAAATTGCGCCGCATCTTTGATTGAAGAGCTTCGAGAATGGCCTTTATGCTGGATCCGCTGTCAAATACGTCATCGACAATCAGGAGGCCGTCTTCCCAGTTAGCCATTTTAATGACATATTCAAGTCCATGGACCCGAACCCTTTTA
This sequence comes from Desulfobacterales bacterium, assembly GCA_030066785.1. Classification (GTDB taxonomy): domain Bacteria; phylum Desulfobacterota; class Desulfobacteria; order Desulfobacterales; family JASJAZ01; genus JASJAZ01. The sequence goes on from JASJAZ010000238.1 coordinate 259, forward strand.
TCTCTTTTTTTAATACCATAATACGATGATGTTCGAATGGCGATGTGATCGGTTTTGACACCTAAGTGATCCAAAATTTCCTGAACCGCAATCCCGACAGGTGTACCACCCCGCCATACACCGATGATAAAACTGGGCTTAAATCCGCTCTTAAAAATACGCAAGCCCAATTTAAAAGAGTCGTTTAATAAATCTTGAGCCCGTAGATAATGTTTCTTTAACATAATCTGAATAGATGCTCTCCCATGAATTTAGTTGGGTTGATAATCAAGAATCTTGTGATTTTTATGCCTGACGTATATTCTCTAAAAACAGGTATAAATTCAACACTAAATAAGATCGACTTTCATTCAAGCAGAGATATTTTAACCCAAGCGGTAGGAACTTAAGAGAAAATTTATTGTTGGATTAATTTGCGCTCTTTTTTAATGCGTTGGTGCAAATCCGTAAAGCTCTCAGGAGATTGACGTTCGGTACGCCGGGCAATTGAGACGGCATCGGTGGGACATACACCAGCACACACGCCACAGCCGATACACCAGTCAATATCGATCTGAGCAATATCGTCCTTAAGCATCACTGATGCCACCGGACAAATTTCGGCACACGCGCCGCAACCGATACAAGCCTCAACGTCGGTTTCACGAATAAAATAGACTGCCATCAGGACATCACGCGGTATTTTGCGGCGCCTGAGAGTACCCACATTCCAGCAGTAATGTCCGCAGCAATTGCAGGTATGCTTAACGTCGCCCTGGGCATTATCCACCATATGAACCAATCCCTCTTTTTCACATGCACCCAAAATATGTAAAGCTTCGTCTTTGGAAATCTTCCTGGCAAGCTCCTTGGAAATAACAAATTCCGCCATGTCGTCATATTTGATACATACTTCCAGGCTGTGCTGACAATCGGTACGGCCCAAAATGCGGGCCGACATTCGGCACGGACAGTGCGCTACGGCAATTTGACTAGCTGATTGAACAATCGGCTCCATTTGTTCGTGGGGCAGGCAGCCCTGGAGTGATACATCCAGGGCGACATTGGCGGGGCTGTATTTATATGTCTTGGTGGGCACGCCACCATAGACTTTTTGGGTTGTAGGGGTAGAAAAATAGTTTAAAATTAAGCGAGACATTTGGCGCGCCCGATCATCCTTTTTCCCGTCCCAGAGAAAGGTTTGCGGCATGCCATAGCCGATCTGCAAAATAGCATACCCTGTGGCGCCTGATGCTGTGCGGCCCGAATATATGAGATTCCGTGAAGATAATGATTGTAGGGTCTTAGCGACAATTTCTTTGGAAAGACCGCTACGATTAACAATTGTATCCAAATCCGCCACTTCCAATGGCAGCAGGGTATTGGGTATCGCCAGCGCAACCCGCGCTTCATCGGGGCTGAAAGTTTGGGTGAGCAAATCCATTAGTTCATCTGTATACGGATAGCCCATTACCAATTGTTCCAGATGCCGACCAAGTCTTTTGTAGATTTCTGTTTCTTTTGCTTTCATATGAATATTCCCGGTGGCGGCGCTTGGCTTAAAATCGTTACAACCGCATCCCCCCAAGACGTAGATGGTCAGTGAGGATCGTTATTGGTTCTGCCGATCGGATGAGCTGTTTGGGTCTCTAATCCATCTAATGGATCGGTATAATCACCACCGCCGCAGAGGCGCTCGTACTCGGCAACCAACTGGGCACCAAATAGTAATATCATGCCGGCAATTTCCAGGGAGAGCAGGGCAACAATGGCAGTCGCCAGCGAGCCGTAGATCACATTGACCATCGATAGGGTTCCAAAATACCATATCAGGATATGTCGAGAAATTTCCCAGAGAATGGTGGCGGCAGTTCCCCCGATGAGCGCATGCTTAAATGATATTTTACCGGTCGGCATGATCAGGTAAAAAGAGGTCAGCAGGATAATCATGCCTAATTCACCAATGACATAGAGGATAAACTCAGTGATGCCATCCAATTCCCAGGTCCAGAAAAATAGTTTAATCTGTTGATCTTCAACCGTATGAAGGGCCCCACTGACCAGGGTAATCATAAAGAAGCCAATGGCTACCAGCATAATGTAAGCATAAGGTATAATGGCTGAAATCATGAAGTGTCTGCGTTTAATGGCCACACGATGGTAGAAAATGACGGAAATGGTGTTTTCCAGCACGGTGAAAGCCAATGAACTGAAAAAAAGCATCAGTAAGATACCAATCCAACTAACCGCGCTGCGGTATTCGAGAAAGGTGGAGGCCTGAATTAATAATGTATCCGTCAATCCAGGCACGATGAGATTCAGGTTGGTTTCCAGGATATGCATTAGTTCGGCATCATCCACCACGTGGGACAGACCGATCAGCATGAGTGTGAAAATCGGAATAATCGAAAGCAGAGTGTAATAGGCAACCGCCCCGGAGAGAATAAGGCCTTGATTAGCGCGAAATGCCACGACAACCCGCCATAAAAACTTCAGCGGATTTTTAATGATTGCAGAGGGGCAATCCAATTTTTCGAATGTGTCAGCCATATTATGTTTTAACGCTAATTTAAGGTGACGCCATATACCGTAATAAAACGAAAGCCAAGCAGTTGCATGCTCCACAGCGGTGCCATGCTACATTTAAGGCCTGCTATGAGCTATCTACTGAAGATAGCTAAAGAAATAACCATTGTAAAGCAAACTATAAGGCATATAGTGGTTTAATATTTGATCACTAAACATCTAAATGCCAAAACAGATAAATTAAATATGTATTCACAGGTGTTTCCGAATCAATTATAAATGCATATCGATCTATGCAGGCCACGCTTTCAATGATAGTAGAATTAAACATTGGCATAAATAGCTTGTCCGATAACATCTTCATTGGTTTAAAATATGATGCTTGCAACTAAATATTCAATTCATTCGAAATTCCATTACTTCAACGTTAGTGTGGGTAAAGATAATTTTATGAGAATATAGTGGGGAGTTCGGTTTTTTGATCCCTGTGGAAAATTATATAACATATTTGCTTAATTCGAAACTCGCTTCAGGACTGTACTATGAATGATCAAACCGCTATTACCGTTGAAGATGTAGACATCGCTTATGGCGATTTTGTTATTCAGCAAAATCTAAACTTTCAGGTAAAAAAAGCTGAAATTTTCGTGCTAATGGGCGGAAGTGGTTGTGGCAAAACCACCGTGATGCGATGTATCACCGGACTGAAAGCACCTTCCAAAGGCCGTATTTTAATAGGCGATACCAGCTTGTGGGAGGTGGCGCCGATTGAACGTGAAAACCTGTCGCGGCATTTTGGCATCGTCTATCAAAGTGGTGCGCTCTGGAGTTCCATGACGTTGACCGAAAATATTAGCCTGCCGTTGGAAGAATATACGGATTTAAGTAAAAAGGAGATTCGCGAATTAGCCGCTTTAAAGCTGGCGCTGGTTGGACTGGCGGGTTTTGAAGACTATTACCCCTCTGAGATCAGTGGCGGAATGCGTAAGCGTGCCGGTGTTGCCCGGGCACTGGCGCTGGATCCTGAGATTCTATGTTTTGACGAGCCATCGGCCGGTCTCGACCCAGTGACATCCTCTTTACTCGATGATTTAATCATCCAACTCAGAGATAGTCTGGGCTGTACCATGGTGATGGTAACCCACGAATTGCCGAGTATTTTTGCTGTGGCCGATAATTCAATTTATCTTGATGCCGATACCAAAACCATGCTGGCAAGTGGAAACCCTAAAGAGCTTCTAAGCACAACCGGCGATGAGAAGGTCCGCAATTTTTTGACACGCGGCGGCAAAGATGTGCGCGTCTGATCTTTATGTGTTTTTTTGTCAGTTACCTTTGAGACATTGTTTAATATCCGAAGCATCCCCACTCTTTATGGATCGAATCAGCAACCCCTCGACTTTTGTAACTTCAGGGTTATCATATAAGCAATATCTCGCAACAATCTGGCAATTTGAAATACATTTCATAAAAGTAAACATGGCGTTGTTGTCCACGTATAATACTGGGTCTAATTGTAATGCTGATCAGGAATTGAAGTGAGGTCACTATAAAATCTATTGACGCCATGTTGGCATGTGGTTCTTTGCTAGTAACGCCACTAGATTAGACGGTAAAGGCGATGAAGACGCGATTTAGGTGGGTATCCTGCATAGAGGATATTTCTGCAACTGCCTGGGATGCCATGGCGCGGCCCCTGGAGACACCGCTTTTGGAGTGGGAGTGGCTGCGTCAAATGGAAGTTTCCGGCAGTATTGCCCCTGCTGCAGGTTGGCAACCGCAACATTTAACTGTATGGCAGGGTGAACGGCTGGTGGCTGCCGCACCGTTATATATTAAATCCCACAGCGAAGGTGAATTTGTCTTTGATTATGCTTGGGCCGATCTGGCCCAGCGATTAGGCGCGCCTTATTATCCCAAATTGGTGGGGATGATTCCGGTCACACCAGTGACAGGCTACCGCTTTCTAATAGCTGATTCTGAAAATGAGCATCGCCTGACCCAAATGATGCTGGCTGAAATTGAGCGGTTCTGCCAGCACAATCGGTTACCGGGATGCAGCTTTCTATTCGTCGATCCTGTTTGGCAGGGCAGTTTGCAATCAAATGATTTAATTGGTTGGCGGCATCAAAGCTTCGACTGGGAAAATCCCGGGTTTGAATCCTTTGAAGATTATTTAACCGTGTTCAATACCAACCAGCGAAAAAATATTCGCAAAGAGCGCCAAAAAATGGCTGTAAGCGGCATTGTTATAAAACCATTTGCCGGTAAGGACATTTCTCGTCAAATGCTGTTGGATATGTATCGCTTCTACGAAAAAACAAACGACCAGTGGGGTCCCTGGGGATGTAAATATCTCACGCGTGAATTTTTTATGGGGCTGCACCAACGATATCGCCATCGTTTGCTGATGATGGTGGCATATTTAGGGCAAAACGGGGATAAACCGGTTGGGGCTTCGTTGTTTTTAACCAAGGGCAAGGTGTTGCTTGGACGTTACTGGGGGTGTCATCAATTTATTAATGCCCTGCACTTTAATGTCTGCTACTACAGTCCCATTGAGTGGGCCATTGAAAACGGGATCAGACATTTTGATCCAGGCATGGGGTCAGCCCACAAAGCTCGGCGTGGCTTTGTTTCCCGATCCAACTACAGCTTTCATCGATTCTTTGATCCTCGTATGCAGTATCTATTAAAAAAGCATATCGATCAAATCAATCAACTTCAGCAGCAAGAAATTGAAGTGCTCAATGCTAGCTTGCCGTTTGCACAGCAAGGTTCTGCAACTATCCAAAAAAATCTGCGGTCCCCAAAATGATTAAAAGCATAATTCAATCTTTGAATCAGTAAATTCAGACGAACTGCAAGTTTCCAACTGAGCCCGACTTTCCCCTTATTTTTGGTAATATTACTAGAGCCGCACCGGTCTTAGTTCAACCGGAGAGGGACCGCCGCCCATCAAAAACCAACCGAGTTTGATTCAGGCCCGTCATGACGATCGCAGAATTATCAGTGTATCATAATCGGCAGGAATTCTGGATTATTCTTCTTCCATTGTGGTTTTAAGCGGAAAACTATTTTCGCGCGCTAAGACCGATACAGCTTCAACCTTTGTTTCGGCGATCTCGCGGTTGTAGATACCGCACAATCCCAATCCTTCTCTGTGCGCATGCCACATGATTTGCGATGCTTCTTCCATGGATTTGCTGAAGACGGACATGAGGACCTGCACCACAAATTCCTTAGTGGTAAAATCATCATTGTGGATAAGAACCTTATACATGGGTGGTTCTTTGGTTTTTTCTTCAATACCGATATCGGTATCTTCAGTAAGATTGGGATTGGTTTCCGTCATTGTATCGGCTCCGTCGACAGTGTCATAAAAAAACTTAAGTGCTGGATAATGGAAATCAAGTGTTCAGATATAGGTCCGCCACATTGTCTCAATACATCGTTCCGGACAACTGATCCGCAAAATAGAAAGTTGGTTATGTATGCTGGATGACGATATTTAGAAAATAAACCTTACCTAATGGTAACCACAACCTTATTGCCATCTCTATGGGCGGGGTAGGTTGCAATTGGTTTAGGGGCGGGGCCGTAAATATTATTTCCATCCACATCATATGTGGATTTGTTGATGCTGCAACACTGTATTGTATCGGTTCCGGGTACCAGGTCCAAACGGCGATGCCCCAGGTGCGTGCAGCGGTTTTGATAGGCAAGGAATTGGTCATCTTCACCGCG
>JASJAZ010000042.1 GCA_030066785.1 Desulfobacterales bacterium
ATAATAGCAATCAGCCTGCTTTTTTACGTTCCGGCTTCAGCACATGCCAAATTGACCGATTTAGTGGCTAGGATTCAGCCAGCTGTGGCTACCGTTGTCGCATTTGATATCGAAAAAAAAGTCACTTCCATCGGCAGCGGCTTTTTCATTAACCGCAAAGGTCATTTGATTACCAATCATCATGTCATTGTCGGTAAATTTTCTGTCATCGTTAAGACGGCGGATGGTCAAAAATACCCGGTAAAGGCGGTTATTGCTGAAAATGAACCGGCCGACCTGGTCAAGTTAGCGGTTGACATTCCGAAAAGTGCCGTTAAATGGGTTCGGGTTTCAGATGAGTTGCCCGCCATCGCGGAAGAGATTATTGTTGTCGGCAGTCCATTAGGATTGGAACAAACTGTGAGTGTTGGAATTATCTCTGCTATTCGTAATCTGCCAAATGGTGAAAAATACTTCCAGCTTTCAGCCCCCATTTCCCAGGGCTCAAGCGGCAGTCCGGTAATCAACCTCAACGGCAACGTCGTCGGTGTGGTCAGCTTTCAATCTTTGTTAGGCCAAAATTTGAATTTCGCGGTGGCCAGTAGGGGTATTTTGAACTTAAATGATGATCTGCCCGGCAAACCGATTTCGCAGTGGACATTTGATTTCAACCGTCGACGCCCCAAACTCGCACAAGATATTTGCCGGCAAGGCTTTACATTTGCATTGGACGGCAAATATGAAGAAGCACTCTATTATTATCGAAAGGCCACAGAGGTAGACCCACAAGACCCAATAGCGTGGTATGGCCTAAGCAATTGTTATGATGGATTAGATCGGCATACTGAAGCAATCGATTCCTATAAAAAAGCCATCCATAATAATCCTGAAGATGAAAAAATCCACTATCAACTGGGTAATTACTATACAAAGCTAGGCCGCCTGAAAGATGCCAAGCAGGCCTATCTGGAGGCTATTCGCGTTAATCCCGATTTTGCACCCGCCCATTTTCATATCGGCATTACCTGCAGCAAACTTGGATTATACCGCGAAGCATTAACAGCACTTCAGGAAACGTTGCGCATCCAACCCGATTTCGTACCCGCCCATTTTAACATCGGCAACATCTTAAATAAAATGGGCAAACCGAATGAAGCGATTGTAGCTTACAAAAAAACCGTCAAATTCGATCCTGATTTTTATCATGCATACAATGAGATGGGTGCCTTATACAGCAATTTAGGTAAATATCAGGAAGGGCTTTCAGCGCTTAAAGCAGCTTTGCGAATTGCACCCGACGATGCGCAAGCCCATTACAATATCGGGTATATCTACGCTCAAGTAGGCAATCGCTTAGAAGCCTTAGAAGAGTATAAAATCTTGCAACGATTAGATGCCCAAAAGGCCCAAGCGCTTTTTAATCAGATTTACAAGTAACCTGAAACTCATTTCAAAAAATCAGATAACATCATCAGTATTTATCTAAAACATGGCAATGATCACCATAATTTGAAATCGATTATGGTTCTCTGTCAGGCATTGATTGGCGTTGCGCTGGATTAATCATATAGAATAGAATCGTACTGACCAGCATCACCGCAGCACCCGTCGCAAATATGTGCCGCAGGGAAAATAAATCCATCATTGCACCCGCCACTAAAGCGCCGGTCATCATCCCTAAGCTGTGGGCCATTGTCAATACACCCATCACGGAGCCCATCGAGCCTGTTTGATTCCCTTTGACAACCGCCAGCGCCATCACGGCCGGCATGGCCACGCCGCCGCCAATACCGAACAAAACACTTACTGTAAATAATCCCCAAAACCCGTTGGGCCAGTTAAACGCAAAAACGGCTGCGCAAACGATTAGCCCGCCAACAGTTGCCATTCGCTTGCGGTTCAACCGGTCCGCCAAATACCCCATGGGTGCGTGAATAACGCCGCTGACAAAAACACCTAGCATGATTAAAATACCGATGGCTGAGCTTGATAACGAAAATTCCACCGCCGCATACACCGGCAAAAAACCCCAAATGATGCCGATACAGGTGGTATATGCGAATCTAAAAAGGCAGATACTGAAAATATCCATATCCCGGATGAGATGCTTCCATTGAAGCGGTGTGGTGGCACGTTGGCTTACCCGTTCCATTTTGGTGGGCGGCAACATTACCAAACTGATGATACAACTAAATAGGGTTAAGATACCCATGCTTAAAAATGCGGTTTCAAGGTTGAACCGGTCATTGATTAAGCCGCCCACTATAGGGCCTAGACTCAACCCCCAAAAAATGGACATATTGAAAAGGCCCATCGTAAAACCTTCGCGCCCTACCGGCGTTATGTCGCCGACATAGGCCTGTATGACGGGCATGATCATTGCCGATGCAATCCCCTGGAAAAAACGAATAACAATGAATGTCTCCACGCGCTGTGAAAATAAAAATGCAATCGAAATCATTGTATAGGCTAACAGGCCGGCAATAATAAAGGGTTTGCGTCCGATTTTGTCGGAAATTCGCCCAAAATAGGGTAAGAAAAACGTGCGTGAGAAGGAAAAGGCACCAAAAATTAAACCGATGTAGATCCCGGAAGCGCCCAGGTCATGTGCAAAAACTGGCAGCAGGGGGACAACGATGCCCACACCTGTGATCACTGTAAAAAGTGACAAAAACAACGTTGTAAATATTTTTTTATCCATCACCATCATTGAGGTCTTATAGTAGTTGTCAAGAAAACGTTCCGTTATTGAAACGTTTTTTTCTACAACCACTGATGCCGCCACTCCTTAATTCGGAATATTATCATGCAAAGCAGTATAACCATTCGCAGCCATCATACGCTGCTTCAAATCGGATAAGCAATAAATGAAATTCGGTATAGTGACTAATCGTTATGTTTATAAGTGTGGTAAAATTTCAGAGAGGTTGGCAATAATCGGCAGTGATGGGACGTTAAAGATAGGATTTGAGCATTTCGAAAAAATTTAGCCGTACCGGTTATGAGACCATGCCCTAAAGAACCGGCTGGGCAAATGTTCTTATGGATTGACAAACTTAAGCTCGACGCGCCGATTGGTACGGCGGCCTTGCTCATTATCATTTTTTTGCAAGGGGTTTTCAGGACCTCGCCCGATGGCTTGTATTTTGGCCGGATCGATGCCCTTGCCGGCCAGATAGGCCTTTACCAGATTAGCCCAGAATTCTGAAATCAATTTATTATCGCTCACAATGCCCATGGAATCAGTATGGCCTTCAACAACCAGGTGCTTCTGGGGGTTTTGCAGAAGATATGCGGCTGCCTGGTCAAGTTTGTGAAAAGCGCTGCGCGGCAAACCTTTTTGATCACGTTTCGGAATATATATGATGCGATCATCTTTATTCAGATTTGTTGGCGGACCGGCAGCTTTGGGGGCTGCTCTCGTATCGGCTTGCAGCGGCACCTTGCTAACCACCTTAGCCTGGTTACGTGAGATTTCTGATTGCAAAGATTCGAATTTTTCGCGATTTTGTTTAACCGAATAAAACAAAAAGGCCGCCACAATCAAATATATTGCCGTTAGGGCAGCATAGCCTACCATTTTTCCCCAGGAAATCTTACGAGTGCGTTTGGGTTTTTTCTTGAACCGTTTTTTATGTTTCGGGGCTTCAATTGTCAATTCACGGCCGCACTCCTTGACGATTTTACTGTTAATGGATCGCGTACCCTTGACGTATCCGGTCAGTAAAGCATGATCGCAAATAATATTGATTAGCCGTGGATATCCCTGAGAAAAATTGTAAATTTCGCGAATGGCACCCGGTGAAAAAATGATCCTTTCGGTACCGGCCACACTCAGTCGGTGCTGGATATATTTTTTAATTTCCCCTTCGGTTAAGGCTTCAATGGAATAACTGATCGTTATACGCTGCCGCACGGCACTGTTTTCGTGCCTGAGAAGAACCTCATTGAACTCACTCTGTCCGACAAAAAAGATGTTCAGCAATTTGGTGTGCTGTTTTTCAATATTGGACAATAGGCGAATTTCTTCCAATAAGGCTTGCGTCAAGCGTTGCGATTCATCAATAATCAGTAAAACCTTTTTATTATTGGTGTAGGCACTTTCCAGGAATCTGGTGAGATTTAATATAAAAGACCCTTTGCTGGTATGATCGCCATTGAGATTGAAAGCATTGGAAACAATTCTGAAGAAATCGATCTTGCCAAGGCTGGGATCGGCAATGGAGGCAACCACAACATCACGGGTCAGGCTGTTTCGTAAAGCATTGATCAGGGTGGTTTTGCCTGTGCCGGCATCACCGGTTAGCAATAAAAATCCCCTGCTATCCTGGATTCCGTATTTCAGGGTCGCAAAAGCCTCTTTATACCCTTCGCCAAGCCACAGGAACCTGGGATCAGCGCTGATCTGGAACGGTTTGCGTTTCAAATTATAGTGAGCAAGATACATGCTGACGAGAATCCCGTAAACCCGAGGTGCGAATGCGTTTTTGAACTGATCTTAGCTATTTAATAATGAAACGGCCATATTTGCAAGAGGCCACGTTAAAAAATGATCAGTTATATGGATTATGCCGCAAGCGTGCTGGAAATAAAATTTGACCTCTTCAATCGGCGCCACCGCAAACCCTGTAAATTCATCGATTCAATAAGCGTCATCAATCGATCAAAACATCGCCCAAAGCAATGCGCCCACGCCCAATATCCAACAGTAGGGAGAAAAATAATTCAATTGCCCTTTATTCACAAACCATAGAAGCAACTTTAAGGCAAGGTATCCTACCACCGCAGCAATCAAGGTCCCCAAAATGATCAATTGTGCCGAAATAGAGGAGGAGATTTTAGAAGAATCCAGACTAATAACCAATGCGCCGACAATGGCGGGGATGGATAACAAAAACGAATAGCGTCCCGCCAGTTTTCGATCTATTCCCAAATACAATGCTACCGATATGGTAGATCCTGATCGTGATATACCGGGCAGTATGGCCAAGCCCTGAATCAATCCGATCATGAGCGCATCTCTTATCGACATGGCGCTGACATTGCGACCGCTTTGGGGCAGTTTCGAGGTAAACCAAAGAAGTGTGCCGGTGACCAGCAATGTTACACCGACAACCCATATGGAACTAAACAATTGATCGGCAATTTCACGAAAGAGTAAGCCCAAAAATGCCGTAGGTATGCTACCCACTAAAATGAGAACCACCATCCGGACTTCATCATTGGTTTTCAGCAAAGATCTAACATTGGCGGAAGATCTTAACAGGTGCGGCAATCGGAACGTAGTTCTCATTAATCCAAGAATATCACGAAAAAAAACAACGCATACCGCGGCGAGTGTGCCAATGTGAACACAGATATCAAACAACAATTCAGGTTCATGCAAACCTAAAAGCTGTTGCATCAATACCAAATGTCCCGAACTGCTCACCGGCAAAAACTCCGTTAAGCCCTGCACGATACCCAGAATAACGATATTCAGAATATCCAATCGCACTCCTTAACGATACAATCTTTAGATGTAATTTTTCCAGGTGGGGATTGCAACACTATTACTACCGCCGATTCACAAAATATCATCTTGATCAACAAAAATGCATCATCAAATGCCCCTGAATATCGATTCAACCGTTATCCTTTAACAACCGCCATCGGTTTGAGGCGTGCGACTTTCTTTGAGATACCGGCACCATGTACGACTTCAACGACCTTGGATATATCCTTGTAGGCCTCGGGCATTTCCTCAGCAAGTGTCGCTCTGCCGGTCCACCGCACCAGAATACCCTGGTCTTCCAGTTCACGATTGATCGCACGGCCTTTGCTTTTTTTCTTAGCGGCTTTGCGACTAAGCACGCGTCCGGCACCATGGCAGGTAGACCCAAAGGTTTCCGTCATGGCTTTGCGGGTCCCAACCAAAACATAGGAAGCGGTGCCCATGTCGCCCGGGACAAGCACCGGTTGGCCGATGGGACGGTAATCCTTGCAGACCGATGGATGATCAGGCCCGAAGGACCGGGTGGCACCTTTACGATGCACACAGACCAGACGTTTTTTCCCATCAATCAGGTGCTCTTCTTTTTTTGCAATATTATGACAGACATCATAAACTTGCTTCATATCCAAATCTCTTGGACCCATTCGAAAAACTTTTTCAAAAACGCCTCGCGCTAAATGCAGTAAAATTTGTCGGTTGGCAAACGCGTAATTGGCGGCACATGCCATGGCGCCTAAATAACGTTTTCCCTCGTCCGATTGCAGCGGCGCATACACCAGTTGCCGGTCCGGTAATTCAAGATTCATCTCTTGCGCCTGACGCGCCATGCGCGCCAGAAAATCATCGCAAACCTGGTATCCAAAGCCACGGGAACCGGTGTGCAGCATTACGGTAACTTGGTTTTTAAATAGGCCAAAGACCTCAGCCGCTTCTGGATGATAAATTTTTTCAACAACGCCTATTTCCAGGAAATGATTGCCGGAGCCAAGGGTTCCCAGCTGTTTTTGACCGCGTGCCAATGCCCTTGGACTGACGAATTCCGGATCAGCGGCTTTCAGGCAGCCACCATCTTCGGTATGATGCAAATCTTCCTCAAGGCCATATCCCTGTTTAACAGCCCATCGGCTGCCTTCCCTTAACACCCTTTTTTCTTCCCGGGTATTTAACTTTATAAACCCCTTCGATCCAATGCCGGAAGGAATCTGCTGATAAAGGGTATTAACAAGGCTCTCAAGGCGAGGACGGATATCAGCAGCTTCCAAGTTGGTCGCAGCCAAGCGCACACCGCAATTAATATCATAACCGACCCCACCGGGGGAAACCACCCCTGAATCCCAATCAAATGCGGCCACACCACCAATGGGAAAGCCGTATCCCCAGTGAAAGTCCGGCATTGCCAAGGAAGCGGTAACAATACCCGGAAGCGTCGCCACATTCGCGACTTGTTTTAAGGGTTCAACGTCTAAATGTGAGGACATCGGTTCGCTGGTTAACACAATACCGGGAACACGCATTGGGCCTCTTTTTAGAACCTGCCAGCGATAGGCATCGATTTTTTTTAATTCCATTTTTTAACCAAAGGAACTAATGAATCCGTAGCAGCAACATTCTCCAAAACATAATTGCATCTTTTCAAACATCGCAAATGAATTGGGCCTGCCATCCTGCCACGGTTTGTTTCACCTGAAGTTCATGGTAGGTAATCGCTTTAATTTCATTTTTGATGACATGTCGTTTTGCGCTATAAACATCTAGCTTCAATACGGCTGATAGCCGGTTTGGTGAAAGTGTATTGATCAGCGCCCTTTTCATAAGCCATTCATTGCCGGACCATAAGAATAATAATTCGCGTAGCCAATTAACCATAAGGTCCGGCCAATCAAATCCCTCGATAACCAATTGATTTTCAAATTTTACTTCTAATGCTTTGCGATTAACAATTTGTTCCATCATGGCATAGGCCGCCTGAATAAATACTTCTTGGGCCGATTGTCCAAAAACCTGAATTCCGAAATCGGCGGTATGATCAAGTATGCGGTATTTCATTGAAAATACAAAAGGGCCGGGAAGCAAACAGTTTCATAAACGCTAATGCGCGACATCTGACATGGGTGCACGCATCCGGCGGCATCCCGATAAATAAGAATTTTTGTATTTAAACCAATGATCTGTTTTCGTTGCAGTAATCGAAATGACGACATCTACACAATGATTTCGCCCGTTTTTTGGGTGCTGTAGCCTCCCAATGTTTCCACGCGGTTTTTAAAAGCACTTGAATTAATGGTATCCAACAATATGCGCATGGATTGGGATTCAAAGTGTTCCACTGGAATAATCAAATCGTACTGTTCCGTGACGACCGGGATAAAGGCCAGACCCAAGGCTTGAGCAGCAGCGAAAATACCCAGCCCTGCGTCGACGGTGCCGCTCAAGACCGCCACCGCAACCGACATATGCGTAAATTCTTCGTTTTCATAACCGTTAATTTGCGCCGGCGCCAAATCAATTTGACGCAAACGGTAGTCAAGCAAAATACGAGTGCCCGAGCCTCCCTGCCGATTAATGAATTGAAGATCTTCGCGCCCTAAATCTTCGATGCCCCGAATGTTTTTAGGATTGCCGGTCGCCACAATAAGACCCTGCTCGCGAAACACAAGGTTAACAATCCGAACCGGAATATCAGGGATAAATCGCCTGACATATGATACATTGTATGACCCATCATCGGTGTCCAATAAATGCGAACCCGCCACATGACACGATTTGCGCTTGATGGCCATCAAGCCGCCCATACTGCCCACATGGCTTGATGAAAGGGTTAGTTCGCTGGACCCGGCTTTGATTTGATCCGCTAACACATCCAGGGTATTATCGTGGCTGCCCACCACGACGATGGTTTTGCGGACGGACGACAGTGGCCGAATCAACTCTGCTGCAACTGTTTCGGAATCTTTAACACCCTCCATGTTTTCCGGAATGCGAATAATACCATCGGCTTCCGTAAGCGAGGTAATACATCCGGCACCCCTGGGAAGCGGCGTGGCCACGACGCGATCGCCGACTGTTCCGAGTTTGACCCTTAAGAATTCCTCCAATCCCAGTTTTGAAGCCATTTTCCGGGTGGGTTCCACGGGAATAGTGGGACGAATTTTTTCGGGTTGCTCAAGCAGCTTAAGAATGAGCGGTTGCACAAACTGTTCAAAGGCCATAATCGCTGATACCGGATAACCGGGTATGCCAAAGACCGGCCGATTTTTAATATCACCTACCACAACAGGTTTTCCCGGCATCATGGTGACACCGTGAACCAGAACCTCGCCAAGGGCCTGAATCACATGGCGCGCAAAATCCTCTGAGCCGGCCGATGAACCGCCAATAATCAATACAAGCTGGTATTTATCTTCAATTGCCGCCAGCACCGCTTGCTTTATCTTTTCAAAATCATCCATTAGTTTGTCATGGCGCACATAAGTACCACCACAGGCTTCCACTAGTTTACCAAGTACGAACGAATTGGTCTCTATCACTTGACCGGGTTTCAAATGGTTGATCTCGATATTTTGCCATTCAACTAATTCCGATCCGGTCGGTATAATCAATACTCGTGGCTTTTTTCTAACTGAGACGGAAAACACACCCCCTGAAAGCATGGCCCCAACACAATATGGCGTAACAGCATGATTACGTGGAAACAACAATTCCGTGGCAACAATATCTTCGCCCATTTTACGAACATGTTGCCACGGAAATGCCGGTGCTTCAATCTCAACCCGCTTTGCATCAAGGGTGTGAACCTGCTCGATCATAATCACAGCGTTGGTATTTTCTGGCAGTACATGCCCGGTGTTTAAATAAAAAGCGCTTTTGCCGATAATCAGTTCCTTGGGATTAGATTCACTAACACCGAAGGTGTCCTCAGCCTTAACCGCTATGCCGTCCATGGCGGCGGCATGAAAATTAGGCGAAGATAAACACGCCGTTACCGGCTTGGCCAACACGCGCCCGACTGCATCCGGAACGGCAATGGTCTCGCTGTCCAGTATGCCGTGTAACTGAAAATGTTTAAAAATAAGCTCACGGGCATCGGTTAAGGTTTTCATTTTTAGATAAATGTTACGATCAGAACGCATATCCAGCTCCAAGAAGTAAAGTTGTTCCAGCTGACAACGCACCTATTCAGTCAAAGGGTATCACCGTCACTTCGGCGCCGCTATCCAATCCTTCGGTATGTTGATCGATGGCCACAAGGCCGTCGGCCTTCACAACGGTGTTAATTAAACCGGATTTGCCTAAGACCGGTTCCGCCCAAACAGATCCCTTTTGATTGACTAATTTAACCCGAATATAATCCACCCGGCCTTGGGCGGAAGAAATATTACGGGCGAGCTGTGCCTTGATGCCAATAGTCTCAATGGCCAGGTCTGTTCGCCCGCTTATCTTATAAAGAAATGGCTTGACGACCATGGCAAACACAACCATGGCCGAAACAACATGCCCGGGCAGCCCCCAGAATTGCTTACCGCCGACTTCAGCCAGAATCGTTGGCTTGCCGGGACTGATAGAAATACCGTGTACCAGAATGTGCGCATCAGGTAAATTCGACAGAACTTCGATGGTAAAATCACGCGTTCCCACCGAACTGCCGCCTGAAATTAAAATCAGGTCAGATTGTTGCAAAGCTTGGGAGCAACGTTCGAATAAGGTATCATAATCATCTGAAACAATGCCGAAAGATCGAGGCATGCCGCCGGCCTGGCGCACCTGATTAAAAAGGGTATGGGTGTTGATGTCGCGAATTTGCCCTAACTTCGGTGCGGTCTGAATCGGTATGATTTCGTCTCCGGTGGAAATAATGCCGACCCGGGGCTTGCGATACACCTTGAATGTTTCGCAGCCCAAAGCCGCCAATAATCCCGTTTCCTGAGGACGGATCTGCTGGCCTGCAGTTAGCACAATAGCAGCCTGCTGGATATCTTCCCCGACCGTGATGACATATTGGCCAGGGGCCACGCTGCGATAGGCTTCAATAACCGTTGCATCAATCATTTCCGTATGCTCGATCATGACCACACTATCAGCGCCCTCGGGAAGCATTCCGCCGGTTGAGATACGTGCCGCCTCTCCCGAATTGATGGAAAAAGAAGGAACCTCACCCATGCCGACCTGGCCCTTGATTGTTAGATAGGCGGGTGATCCCTCGGAGGCGCCAAACGTCGAAGCAGCCCGCACGGCATAGCCATCCCGGGTGGTACGCGCAAAATCGGGTAAATTTATATCGGATGTAAGATCTTCGGCTAAAATTCGCCCGAGCGAATCCTCAATGTTTATTATTTCGGCAGCAACCGCTGAGAAATGATTAAGGTACGCAAAAACCGCATCTAAATCTGTAACTTTGAAAAATTCTTTCATGTCAACTTATGTCATTCAATACCGTAATACGAATAATTATTTTAGCCGTGCGGACACGCACCCTGTTTTAGAGGCGTCCATTGCAAGTCAGCAGGCATGTCTGGATCCAGCTCCAAATTTTTGAGATAACCTTACCCTAAATTTCTTGAATATGCTTAACAAGATGGCCTAACTCAGGAAAAATAAGCGCCTTGCAAGCAAGTTTGCAGGCATTCAGACTTCCAGGAATACAAAATACGACCGTTTCTTCTATGACGCCAGCAGTGGCGCGTGACAACATCGCTGCTGAATCGACTTGTTCAAAGCTGAGTTGCGCAAATAATGGCGCAAACGCCGAGAGTTTTTTATTAAAAAGCGGCATAACCGTTTCAATGGTTACATCTTTATCACTAATGCCCGTACCCCCGGTCAGCACCAAAACCTGAGGTGCCGGATCACGCATCACTGCTAGAATGGTGCGGCGGATTATGGGACTATCATCGGAAACCACATCATGATAAACGACCTGATGTCCCTCGCGTTTCGCGCGTTTGGCGATCCAGTGGCCGCTCATATCATCTGCTAATGTGCGCGTCGTTGAAATCGTGAGAATACCAAGACGTACTTGGCGAGGTGCCTGTTTTTTGTGTAAGCGCGTGCTCATGTTTTGCCCTGCCACTGTTTGCTATGTTTTTTAAACTTGAATTTTAAAACGGTTCATTAACCGCATCAAAGAAAAATAGGTGATAATTGCACAAAAAAATTATCAGCCTTAGTAAGGGTACAGAAATGATCTTGATTTTGTTGCCAATTTTGCTTATTTTGCCGCTTTATGAAAATACATTATATTACGTTATTTTGATGGGTAACACTACACCTTTTTAAGAAACTAATCCACCAGAACATCTTTACAAGGCTGATCAAGCGCTTTGGCAGGAACGCAGGTACTTTAAAGTCGTCGTGCATGCGATAGCGGCACAGGGCTCACAGCGATTCTGCTGTTAGTAGAATAGGATGGAGCGAAAGGCTTTCCAATGACGTATCCCTTCACCGGGGTTATTTTAGCCGGCGGCGAAAGCAAACGCTTTGCCGGTGAAAACAAGGCCCTTCTCAAAATCGGCGGACAAACCATTTTTGAACGTATCCTGCTTGTGTTCAGCGAGCTATTCGATGATATAATATTGGTCACCAACACACCGCACCACTATATTGATTGGGATATCCAAGCTGTAACCGATTTATTTGCGGTGCGGAGTTCTCTGACGGGAATTCATGCCGGCTTGTTTTATGCAAATACAACACATGCCTTCTGTGTGGCGTGTGATACGCCCTTTGTTCAAAAAGCATTGATTAGATGCATACTGGATGCGATCGAACCGCAGATGGATGTCATCGTCCCCAAAACCTCGAAAGGACTGGAAGCCCTCTTCGGCGCTTACTCCAAGCGCTGCATCAAGCCAATTGCCCGCAAACTGCAGAACAATCAACTCAAAATCCAGGGATTCTTCTCAGAAGTGCGTACCAGAAAAATTCCGGAAGAAACCTTGCGGCAACATGATGCCGAGCTAATTTCCTTCTTCAATATTAATACCCCCGATGATTTACAGACGGCGGAAAGAATCCATAGGAGTATTGCATGAATCTGGACCGAATGATCAAAACGATTAAAAAGCACCCGGACTATGCCAAGGTCGGCATGATCCTTTGCCATAATGGCGTGGTACGCGGTACTTCGCGGGGAGGACGGTCCGTTTCCGGCCTGCGTATCAAAGTGGATCACGATAAATTGCAAAAAATCATCGCGGATAATAAATCCCGTAACGGCATCACCGAAATATTGGTGGAAATCGCTGAAGACCAAGACCTTGCGGTTGGTGATGATGTAATGTATCTGGTTGTGGCCGGCGATATCCGCGAAAATGTAATTGCCGCCCTGAGTGCCACACTAAATGCCATTAAAGCCACCGTTACTGATAAAAAACAATTTTACAGATAATACCGTCATCATCGCAAATAATAATTAAATCGCAGTTCCACCATTTTCACTAACGATTTACAAAGGTAAACCATGACTTCTTTTACACATATCGATGAAAAAGGCCACGTGCGGATGGTCAATGTTTCCGATAAAGAACCAACCATGCGGACGGCCATTGCGCACGGAAGGGTTTCGATGAATTCCGAAACTTTTGATAAAATCCGCACTAAAGTTGTTAAAAAAGGTAACGTATTAGAAGCCGCGCGTATTGCCGGTATTATGGCCGCAAAAAAGACGGCGGAATTGATTCCCATGTGCCACCCGTTGATCATCACCCATGCTCAAATCGACTTTTTTCCAGAGCCCGAAGCCAGCGTGCTTAAGATTGAGGCAATGGTAAGGGTCCATGGACAAACCGGCGTAGAAATGGAGGCATTGACGGCGGTGACGGTCGCGGCTTTAACCATTTATGATATGTGCAAGTCATACGACAAAACCATGTCAATTAACGATATCTATCTACTTGAAAAAACCGGCGGTAAAAGTGGAACCTTCAAACGTCCAGGCCATAACTAAAATAACCCTTGATTCGATTACTATTCCGGGAAGTTAAGATGATTTATCTAAATTTGTGTACCGATACCGAAACTGGCTTCAAGCTAAATCAGCTCTGCGCGACCTGCCTGCTTATCGGATTATTGCCTTTTTTCATGATCAACTGCGCTCTCTTTGAAGCCAAGCCGCCACCGCCCGAGATGATGGTACTATCCAAATATTCACGGGTTTATCCCCGTTTCGACGATGATATGGCCTTTGACGGCTTACAGCATGCTATTGAAAAAACACTTGTTTATCTTCAAAACAGACCTGCCGACACCGTATACCGGTTCGGCAAAGATCGCTACGAACTGACCCACGTAATCCGATCGCTGGAAACATTTTTAAACTTTGTCCAAACAGCACCAACCCCCAAAGAATTGAAAAAATTCATTGCGGAAAACTACAATGTCTATGGATTCAAAAAACCGACAGATGTCTTGTTTACCGGCTACTATGAGCCATTTTTGCACGGCAGCCTGCAGCGCCATGGCACCTATCAATACCCCATCTATGCACGGCCTGGAGATATTGCAACCATCGATCTGTCACTATTCGCACCTCGATACGACGGCAAAACATTGATCGGCCGTTATGTCGACCACAGAGTGGTCCCCTATTTTGATCGGCAAGAAATCGATCAACAGAAGATGTTGGATGACCAGAATCTGGAAATCGCTTGGGTGAACGATCCCATCGACCTATTTTTTCTGCATATCCAGGGCTCAGGACGTGTGTTTTTAGATAACGGCGCAACACTATCTGTGCACTATCATGGCTCCAATGGCCAACCCTACCGCAGCATCGGTCGACTCCTGATCGACGAGGAAAAAATAACGGCCGAAGAAATGTCCATGCAAAAAATTCGCGAATATCTGAATCTGCATCCGGATGAAATGGACAGGATACTTAATTACAATCCAAGCTATGTTTTTTTTAAAATAGAGGAAGACGGCCCTTTGGGCTATTTGGATGTCAAATTAACGCCAGGGCGCTCCATCGCCATCGATCGTCACCTTTTTCCTTTGCCGGCCTTGTCATTCATCGAAGCTGAAAAGCCGATCATCGATGGCAACCGTCAGATCCAAGAATGGGTAGATTTTTCACGGTTTGTTCTAAGCCAGGATGTCGGCGGTGCCATTCGCGGACCGCAACGCGTCGACCTTTTCTGGGGCAATGGTCTGTATGCTGAAATCGCCGCCGGGCACATGAAGCATCATGGTCGTCTGTATTTTTTGGTACTAAAGCCTGATACATCCGAATAACGCTGGGCGATGATCATACCCCACCGTTTTGCTTTGCAACCGCTAAAGCTTGACACCTCTTCGCAAAATAAGTACAGATTAGAGCTTGGTCTTTAGCTCTCAAGACAATCCACAGCATTTGCTTGCAGGAGTGATATATGTTTGGCATCGGAATGCCGGAATTGATACTCATTTTGGCCATTGCGCTTATCGTTATTGGACCTAAAAAACTACCGGATTTGGCCAAATCATTGGGGCGTGCCATGCGCGAATTTAAAAAGGCGACCCATGAACTAAAAGAATCCATCGAAATCGAATCTGAGATGTCAGATGTGAAAAAATCGTTTGACGATCTCAACCAAGATCTTCGCGATACCATTGATGTATCGCCTGAGTCGCAAGCGGACTCACCTGCAAAAGCGACTCCTGATAACAAAAAAAGCAGCAGCGGTAAGGCGAAAAAAGAGACGGAAAGCGGAACAGAGGAATCGGGCAATGGTTGATGAGGAAGATAAAATACCGTTTACCGCACACCTGGAGGAACTTCGTTCTAGGCTTATCGTGTGTTTTAGTGCCGTTGGCGTGGGCTTTTTAATCTCTTACTTTTTCAAAGAAAAGTTGTTTCAGATCATTTCCAGGCCACTGGTTAGCGTCATGCAAAGCGGCGACACGCTGATTTTCACGGGTTTGCCGGAAGCGTTCTTTACCTACCTGAAAGTATCTCTTCTCTCAGGCCTCATGCTGGCAGCGCCGGTTATCTTATATGAGTTCTGGATGTTTGTGGCACCGGGACTATATACCCGCGAACGCAAATTCTTATTGCCGATCGTTTTCTTGTGCTCTTTTTTCTTTATTGGCGGCGCGCTCTTCGGTTATTTTATTGTGTTTCCCTTCGGCTTTAAATTTTTTCTAAGCTTTGCCACCGATGTCATCCGCCCCTTTCCGGCCATGCGTGAATATCTCAGCTTTGCAGCCAAATTATTGATTGCCTTTGGTTTGGTGTTTGAATTACCGCTCATCATTACCTTTATGGCCAAAATGGGAATGGTGACCCCAGACTTTTTAAAACGCAACCGTAAGTATGCAATTCTGCTGTTTTTTGCCGGATCCGCCATGTTAACCCCACCCGATGTCGTTACCCAGGTCATGATGGCCTTACCCTTAATGTTACTCTATGAAATCAGCATCATCGGTGCTCGCTTGTTTGGTCGCAAACCGGTGCATGACGCTGACACCCAAACCGAAACTGACTCAGGGGCCACAGAGTAGCCATCGGACCTCCTAACCTCTATTTTTACATTACTATTTTAGATTTCAAATCATTGCAAATCTGACAGCAAATGGTCTCATAATTCTCGTATTTGCGGTAAACTTTTAGGATCTAAAAACGTCTAAAAAACCGCGCTCTTTGGCATTGACAGGGCGATGATTGATTGATAGATCAGTTGCCCGGGGGGGATAATAAAAGCCTGTAGGCTATATCCAATAATTTAGAAAGGGGGTAATTGATTTTATGAGTAAGCGAACAGTTGTAGTTGGGTTGATTGCCGGGGTTGCATTTCTATTGCTGGCAGCCGGTATTTATGCCGGTACCGAAGTCAAAGATGAGATTGAATTAAAAGACCCGGCATACGAGAAGCACACAAAGGGTATTGTATTGTTTACGCATAAGAAGCATGCGGAAGATTATGCCCAGAAGTTTCCCGAATACTACAAAAACGGCTGCGGCGAATGCCATCATGATGATAAAGGCAAACCGCTGACAAATCTGAAGATGGGAGATGATGTTCAGCGTTGCATCGAGTGCCATAAAATACCAAGCGAGCGTCCCAAAGGAAAAGGTGCGCCAAAATTAAATAAAAAGCAGCGGTTGGAATACCATGCGGAAGCCTATCATTACAATTGTAAGGGCTGCCACAAAAAATATAACAAGAAATATAAAACCAAAGCAGCACCAACGACGTGCACCAAATGCCATCCGAAAATTAAAAAGTAACACGATTGCTATTACCAGAAAAGCGGGGCACTTTTACCATAAGTGCCCCGCTTTTTTTATCTTATCGAAGCGACCTGCCGCTGAACAAAGGATCACATCATCACTTGGCCGTTTTAAACTTGATGGCGTTGCGGACCATGGCTTGCGCCCACACGGGAGTGCCCAGTGCGTGAATGTGGGTATAGGTGGCCAACACATTTTTTACGCAAACCCCGTCACGACCGTTTTGAAAGCCGCTTCCGCGCTGCATGCGAAATGCCAGCTGATCATCCGTGCCCTGCCAATCGACTACCCGCGAATAGTGAAATTCATGACCTTTTAATTCCGTGCCCATATCAAAAAACGGATTTGGGCGATCGATGGTCACAATGGTGTACCCGTGGCCTTGGGGTCTTTTGGATAAATTAAAACTTACCGGCAGTACATCAACCATGGGATAGGTATTGTCGTCCAAACGTAATTCCTTGCCAAGATACATCAATCCACCACATTCCGCATAAACGGGCAGCCCCACATTTATCAGGTCCTTCAATTCCTCTCGAAACTGGCGGTTTGCGGCAAGCTGCCCGGCATGGGTTTCCGGGAAACCACCGCCGATGTAAAGCGCATCAATCTGTGGAAGCGATGATCGTTCCAAAGGGCTGATAAAAACAACCTCCGCGCCATCGCATTCCAATGCTTCGATATTTTCAGGATAATAAAACTGGAAAGCGGAGTCTTTGATGACGCCTATCCGCGGAGAATCGGATTTAGATAAATTGTCAGCCGTTGTGGCGTTCTTTCTATCATCGGCTTCAACAACATTGGCTGAATCGATGACCGGCGCCGCAAGTGCAATCTTTAAAATACGATTCAAATCCAGATAATTAGCCGCCATTTCCGCGGCCGCTGCGATGGAATTTTTGGCCCAATCATGCTCATGTGTGGGTACCAATCCCATGTGGCGCTCGGGAAACTGTTGACGCTTTAGTTTGGGAATAGCGCCGATTACCGGCAGACCGCAGTGCTGTTCGATGCTGTCGGTTAGAATTTTTTCATGGCGTAATCCCGCCACACGATTTAAAATCACCCCTTTGATGGCTACCGCCGAATCAAACTGACGGCATCCCGCCACCACCGCCGCCACGGTACGCGTAGTCTTGGTACAGTCCAGACACATAATCACCGGACAGTTTAGCAGCTTGGCCAGTTCCGCCGTGCTGGTGGATCCGGCAATGTCAATGCCGTCATATAATCCGCGGTTGCCTTCAATTACCGCGATATCACTGAGCGAAGCGTGGGAAAAAAATGAATTCAGAATTTTGGGAGCGGGAAGTAGGAAAGTATCAAGATTGTAACAGGGCCGGCCGGCCGCTAGTGTCAGCCAGCCGGCATCGATATAATCGGGTCCCTTTTTAAAGGGTGCGACCGGTTTATTTAGATTCCTGAGCGCTGCAATAATACCAATCGAAATAATGGTCTTGCCCGCGCCGCCCCGCAAGGCGGAGATAACTATTCTGGGAACTTCCATACGCTCTTGCCGATCCGGCGAGTGGGCAGATGCAGTCAGGCTATTGTTGTGCTCGATGGGAACCTTTGACTACCAGTGATTTAGTCCTCTTGTTCGGCAGAGGCCTGTTTGCCGATACCTTTTAAGCCATACATGGAAGTGCTGCCGCTGGACCATAATTCTAGCACCTGTTCCTCAACCAGTTTGTTGACGACTTTTTTGGCTTCGCGCGGCTTGGCCTCCAAGATCTTGGCCAAATCACTAAAGTAAAACTTCGATTTCGTCTTCGCCTTTTTGGTTAACTTTTCTACAATTTTGGTTTTCGATTCTTCGTAATCCAATGCCATTAGACACCCTTTCTCTGGGTTATCCTGCGGGGCTTGCCTCCAAAAAACAAGCCCCGCAGGTTTAAAGTATAATTAAAATTTGAACTGCGTTGTTTGTCGCCAGGTGTAGTAGGCCGGATCGCGGAAGTCATCAATCAGGTGATGGGTAAATTCAAGTCCGCAGATATCAAAAAAGCGTTCCCATCCGATCCGCTCGGCCCATTCGCCCAGGCGTTCATACTTATTGGCGTTGGCTTCATATTTTTCCACCATGTTTTTAATTGCTTCGGTGGTTTTCGGCCAGCGCGGTGGTTCATTGGGGATAAACGCCACCACAACCTTGGAGAATTTCGGCGCGCTAATGCGGTTGGAAACCTTGCCGCCGACCATCAAAACGATGCCGTCACCCTCTTGGTCTGACAAAGGCATGGAAGGACACATGGTATAACAGTTGCCGCAGAACATGCAACGTTCATTCTTCACCGCCACACTGTTGAGCTTTTGGCCTTCAAATTCAACCTTGGCCGGTTTGATGGCTGCGGTCGGGCATGCGGCAATTGCCAGTGGGATTTCACACATTTTATCCAGATACTCATGGTCCAGTATCGGCGGTTTACGATGGTAGCCCAAAATGGCGATGTCGGAGCAATGCACCGCGCCGCACATATTCAGGCAGCATGCCAGCGACACCCTCAATTTGGCGGGCATTTTGTGGCTTTTAAAGTAATCAAACAACACGTCCATGGTCGCCTTGACCGGGCCCGATGCGTCGGTGGCCGGGGTGTGGCAGTGGATCCAACCCTGGGTATGAACAATGTTGGTAATCGATGTACCGGTGCCTCCCACGGGAAACTTATAGCTGCCGCCGTCAAACTTGCGGCTTTCCAGATCATCGACAAGGGGTTTAACTTTGTCTTTGCTGTCCACCATAAACTCAATGTTATTACGGGTGGTAAAGCGCAGATAGCCGTCACAATGTTTATCAGCAATTTCACAGATTTCGCGGATGTGGGTCACACTCATAAGACGCGCACCCCCACAACGGACGGTGTAGACTTCATCACCGGATTCAGCCACGTGCACCAGCACGCCAGGCTCTAAAACTTCGTGATACAGCCATTTACCCTTATTTTTGGCAATGACCGGTGGGTAAAATTCATCGTACTTTCGTGGACCGATATCGGTAATCCGGTCCTTCATGGGCTCTTTGGGATCGTAGCCTGTGGATACAAATGCCATGGTTTAACCCCCTTATCTTTGATGGTGTTTTCTAAATTCGTTGATGTCGCGATCAAAACCGCCTTCGACTTCGTCCTCTTTCCAGAAGATGTAAGGATTGTGACGCGGCTCCTGCACGTGTTGCACCATGGGCTTGATACCGGTCACTTCCAGCATTTTCTGAAAACCCTGGCGCTTGATCAGCTCGCCAAGGCGTTCGCGGTTCTTACCTTCTTCCATCCACCAATCCCAGAGATTCTCAATGACTTCTTTGATTTCGTCATACGGATCTTCGGCTTTGACAAATGGAACCAGCAGGGAACCCATCTGGGCACCATCAAGGATCGGGGCTTTGGCGCCGACCAGAATGGAAAGGCCTCTATCTTGACCGATCCGCAAAGCGCGCGGCATGACATTGATACAGTGCATGCAGCGGTTGCACTCTTTGTCGTCGATCATGAGTTTGCCGTCTTCCATCCACATACATTCGGTGGGACATAGGTCAATAACTTCTTTCTGAATATCGAAGGCGCCCCAGTCACGGTCGCCGTGATCATTAGCATTGGGATTCAATTCCCCGCCGATATAAGCCTGCACGGCTTCCTGATCGATGCCGATATTGTCGCGCCAGGTACCGATAAAAGACATGTCGGCCCGGGCAATGGAGGCCACACAGCAGTTGGGACAGCCGTCAAATTTAAATTTGAATTTGTACGGAAACGCCGGTCGGTGCAGTTCATCCTGGTATTCCTGGGTCAGATGGTAGCAAAGCCCCTGGGTATCGTAGCAGGCATATTCGCAACGGGCTTGTCCGATACAGTCGGCCGGGGTTCGCAGGTTGGATCCGGAGCCGCCCAGGTCCTGATTATACTTATGGGTTAAATCATAAAAAATCTCTTCCAGCTGCTCGGTACGGGTGCCTAGGAAAATGATATCACCGGTGGAGCCGTGCATATTGGTGATACCGCTGCCGCGAAGGTCCCACAAATCGCAAAGGTTTCTCAGAAAATCGGTCTTATAAAATTTGGCGCCCGGTTGGTTGACGCGCATGGTATGAAAATGAGCCACACCCGGAAACATTTCCGGCTGATCGCAGTAGCGCCCGATAACACCACCGCCGTAACCGAAAACACCAACAATGCCGCCATGTTTCCAGTGCGTCCGTCCATGCTTGAAGGAAAGCTCGAGCACGCCCAAAATATCTTCAACAACATCGACCGGAATTTGGTATTCGAGGTTGTTGGGGTTTGCGGCTCTGTTCGCAGCTTCCTGCTTCAGGTCGGACACAAAACTCGGCCACGGACCGGATTCGAGCTGATCCAACATAGGTGTTTCATGTTTTGCCATCGTTTTTACCTCCATTTAGTAAGAATTAAAACAGTCTCTACCTCTTATAATCGTATACCCACAGCGCGGGTGGTTGGGTTCACCTCCTCTCAACATTTATTTTATATTGAATATGGATAGTCAATTTTTTCGGGAACGCCACTGCTGGCAATTATATTAACTCAAAGAGGTTGCTATAAAATCAATCGGGTTTAATGTCAATAAAAAAGCAGGGTTCATCAATCTTTGGTATCAAGAAATACAGGTGTGAAACACTGATTACCGCTATATTGTGGTTGGATGATTGTCAATGCCACCATATTGTGCCAAAATGATACAAACGCCTTTTGGCATATAAATTTTCAGATAAGGACAAAAGATATGTCCAAGGTCAATAACAGAAAGGCCTTAAATATATTGCTGACCACCGAAAATAAACCCACCATTCAATCCGCATCCATCATCACATCTGTTGAATAGCCTCGTAAACGGTTGCGACATGCCGTTCCAATTCATTATTTATAATATCAATTTCAGGTGCATTGTCTGGATATTTGGCAACGATGTCTGATGCCAGATCCGTAAGCGTGGCCTCGGAAAGGGCGGCCAGATAGTCGTGAAAACCTTCGGCCAGTGATACCGGCAGCGCCACCGGCATTTGCAGGCAAGCAAGGCCTTCAAAAAATCCTGCCAGCGTCGGCGAAACAACCTCGTTATCGGCCCAGACAATCTCGCCGGTGCCGCGGATGCGATCCAGGCGAGTATGCAGTGTCAGATGCAAACAAAAAAGTGTCAGAGCTTCCAGTATATCGGCAATATCATCCGGCGGAGTGCTGACAAAGGGCAGATAATTTCTAACAGTAATCAAACGCACATCGATTTGGTTGGGTCGTCGCCGCAAAACGAAATCGCCCGCGGCATGATGCCAAGGATATATGTGACGGCTGGTATTCAGATCATAATAACTAGTGTGGATAAAGGCCACCTGTCGATAGAGCGATTTTGTTTCTTCCAATGACAAAACATACCGACCCCTACCTGAATCCCACACCTCTACATGCTTTTGCCCAGCTTGATTCCGAACGGTATGAAATTCATGAAAATCGTCCAACCATTCACCGATAAAAGCTGAGGCCTTAAGGCCTCCGTCCAGGCAAATGTCTTGGCAAAGAGTGTAAACCTGTGGAAGCAAAGCAGACTGCTTATGGGCGAGCAGGGATTTGATCAGGCGGTATTCACGGGCAAGCGTTTGGTAACCGGTTTCGGATAAAGCAACATTGCAGACAAACCAGAATTGTTGATCATCAGCATTGATGCCGATCTTTGCGGGGTGGTAATAAGCGCCGTGCTTCTTCAATATGATGTCAAGGCGGTCAATCGACTCAGGTAAAATGGTACGGGCCAGGCAGCGCCTGGCCGCATTTGCCAAGTGCTTACCGTTATCCTGGATAAGCAGGTTTTGAACGGCCTGAAAATAGTGGCCGTAAGAAATATTTTCCGAGCTTCGTGCGGATACTTCGGCGGATGCCATCCGCCGGTTTAATGGAAGGGGTTGATTCCAGAACTTGCCGTCAGGTACGAGCGGCCGGCGAATATCATATAAAAAAAAACGGACTTCGGGCTCAAAAGCCATGGTGGCCATTTATAAATGTTAATCGATAAAGGAAATCGACGACCTATTTACGATGTTTATCAATTTCCTTTATAATTTCAGGGGCGACCTCGTAGCCAAGCGCAACCGCTTTATCACAATGCTCGATCGCTTTTGCATATTCGCCCTTTTCGATATAGGCAATCGCCAGATTATTGTGGGATACGGCAAAGTTTTG
This sequence comes from Desulfobacterales bacterium, assembly GCA_030066785.1. Classification (GTDB taxonomy): domain Bacteria; phylum Desulfobacterota; class Desulfobacteria; order Desulfobacterales; family JASJAZ01; genus JASJAZ01. The sequence goes on from JASJAZ010000042.1 coordinate 22,865, forward strand.
ATCAAGCTCCAAGGCTTTTAAGCTGTTTTCAATGCTATCATCAATCATGCCCTTCATGAGGTAGGCATTGGCAAGATTGGCAAACCCCTGAAGATATCTGAAATTAAAATGGGTGGCTCTTTTGAGATTTTTAATCGCCTCATCCAGATTGCCCCGCTGCAGTTCAACAAAACCAATATTTCCAAAACCTTCTGAAAACCCTGGCCGGGCTTTTACGGCGGCCTTGTTATATCGCAGACACCCGTCCAGGTCATCGCGCTGCAGGCAGATACCCCCTAACAGCACATACGCTTCAGCCAAGGATGGGCTGCACTCGATGGCTTCGACCAGTTCCCGTTCAGCTTCGTCATATTTTTGCTGTCCGAGCAGCCCAACTGCTAAATTATAATGGGAAGTACCGCATTCCGGGTTGGCTGAAATCGCTTGACGCTGTTGTTTAATGTATTCTTCTACGTTTTTGGCTTTAGGCATAATATTAAGAAGCCTCCTTGTAAATTGTCTTTAATCGCTGCACTTTTTAAAATTTGATTTGGTAATATTCTATCAACACCTTGTCAAGCTAAAACCATAAAGAGGCTTTGACAAGCATTCATTTGCCAAAACATCCATCAATGCCGATATTCGATCGCCAGCATTAACATTGTACCCGTTTTACTATTGACATAACCTCATCCTTTTTTTACGATTTTTTCGACGTTGAAAACAGTTTTGCAATGTCTGCTCTCGTTGCATGACACAAACAAAGGGGGTTTATATGAAACCGGGATGCTATACCGCACTGGCAACGCCATTTAAGGCCGGGGGTATTGATTACGAGGGCCTTCAGCAACTGGTGGCCTTTCAAATCGCCAATGGAATCACCGGTATTTTAGCAGTCGGAACTACCGGCGAAAGCCCTACGCTTTCATGGTCGGAGCATACCAAGATAATCGAGCAGGTTGCCGAAAAATGCAAGGGCCAAGCACAATGTATTGCTGGAACCGGCAGCAACAACACGGCCGAAGCTCTGTCGGGCGCCAAGCATGCCGCCGACGTGGGGGTCGATGCCGTGCTACTGGTCGATCCTTATTACAATGGGCCCAGTTCGCTTGAAATCCGCAGAGAATATGTAGCGCCGATCGCGGCTGCGATCCCTGATGTAGCAACAATTCCTTACGTTATTCCAGGACGAACCGGCGCCCAATTACTACCCGAAGATCTAAGTCTTTTGAATCGGGAGTTTCAAAATGTCAACACCGTGAAAGAGGCTACCGGCAATCTTGACAACATGCGGCGCACACGTGAATGCTGCGGCCCAGATTTTACAATCCTTTCTGGGGATGATGGCCTGACGTATCAAATGATGGTGGACCCCGCCATTCAGGCGGCCGGGGTCATATCGGTGGCATCCAATGTTGCCCCTGCTGCGGTAACGCAAATGGTAGCGGCCCTGCAAAATAAGGATCTGGCCACCGCCGAAAATTTGAACAAAGCGCTTGAACCGCTTTTTAACCTTGTGACCGTCACGACCACGGAAGTGACACCTCATGGCGAGGTTAGCTGTCGGGCGCGCAATCCGTTGGCGTTGAAAACACTGATGACCCTTCTGGGAATGCCATCCGGTGGTTGCCGTCAGCCTTTGGGCAAAATGACCCAAAAAGGATTTACGGTTGTATTGGAGGCGGCACGATCGGTTCAGTCCAATAATCCCGAAATCCTTCAACCAATCGCGGATTTTTTCGGTATCAATATTGAGGCGCGTTTGGAAAATTTAGATTATCGTGAGGGCCTATTTTACGACGCTTATTAGTATTTCACAGTAGCTATTGCAATATATGGTTTTTATCATCAAAAAGGTTCCGGACACTCTCTCGGAACCTTTTTTGTGCACACACGGCAGATCTAAGCGCTTGCTATTGTTTTAACGGCACCTTTTGGAAAAGAACAGACTTAAGCCATTGCAGCCCAAATTTTAAAAGCGCCAATTCATCAGATTTGATCTTTTCTAACATTTCTTCATCGACATTATACCGTTGCAAAAACGTGCTTTCAAAAACAAATCCCTTAAATTCATCAATATTGTAGCTTACCATGAAAAAAAGCTTTTTACTCTTCTCAGTCAATTGAATATTTGGCGGAAAAGAACGTTTGCGGACCACTAAATCCGTCCATTCGGCGTTGATATTATCATGAATATCCACGCCTTGGTCTTGGCGCCATTCCCGCACCGTCCATTCCTCGTCTTCTTTAAACCCAAGACAATGGGGCTCATTGACAAAAAAATAAAATTCGTCCCCATCTGCGCCCTCCTTATGACTGAGGGAGGCAACCCCCAGTGGGTAGTAGCGGCAGGTAGAAGGTCGACTTTCATACACCAGGCAACCATCCTCACGCACGAACGGGCAGGATTGCTCTTCATCATCCAACAGTTTAAGCGCCACTACCGGCAAATCTGTTTTTTCAAGCAAATGGGGCTCTGTATAAATGGATAGAAATTCTTGCGATGAGATCTGGAGTCGATTTTTAAGTAAAATAATATCATATGGTGTTAGAATAATATTGATACCGCGACAGCATTTGGTAAAACATCCCACATCTTTGTGGCATTTAAATTTAAATTTATGATCTGGCCCCACACGCTCGGGAACGATTTGAGCCATCTTACCGGAACGTTCCATTTTGCAAACCTTTCACATTTATTTTAGTCCAAATTTAGGAAATTATCGAAAAACCACGGTTAAGTCAACGGTATTAGTAATAGACCCCTCATCGCAAAGCATAATGAAGCACTTGCAACCCATCTAGATGATATTTTATTCCCCGATGGCTTCTTACTATTTTTTGTAAAATTCAGGTTATTAATTGATTTTAAGCGCCATTCTGCTATAGCCAAATAGATTGTTGGACCTTGATACCAATTAGACTCTATCGAGATGTGAATGTTCGACTTGAAGGAAGTAAATCCGGGAAGACGGTTTATTGGAAACATCCGGAAGGGTGCGGATCTGATATCGGCGCTAGAAAAAATCGGTGTCCAAAAAGACCTCCGATTGGCAACCTTCACGGCAACCGGGTCGGTTTCCAAATTTACCGTCGGCACGTTTGATCAAAACCAACAAGTTTATGTCACGCATGCTGAAGAAAAATCGCTTGAAATTGTCGGTTGCACGGGCAATATTTCATGGCAAACAAGCCGTCCGTTTGTTTATGCGCATATCATACTGAGTGATGATGCCGGCATTATTACCGGGGGCCGGCTTTTTTCCGATTCCATTGTCTATCACGCTGAAATTCATCTTCAAGAATGGGTTGGGCTGGCACCTATACGAACCTATGATGAACGCACCGGTCAAATGCGTTGGCATTTGTCTTGGGAAAAATAATTGGGTTGCGAGCGTTTGATCGGCAAGCCATCGCAAACGCAAGCCACTACACACCAACGATTAGGAGAATTTGAGATGCAGGTAACAATTAGAAAAGCAGAGCAGTTGAAAGCGCTGCCGGATGAAGCCAATTTGGGATTTGGTTCTATTTTTACCGATCATATGTTTAATATCGATTATAATCCCAAAGAAGGCTGGCATAATCCCCGCATTGAGCCGTACGCCACTATTTCAATGGACCCGGCGACCATGGTCCTGCATTACGGCCAAGGGGTATTTGAGGGTTTAAAAGCATACAATACAGATACCGGCAATATTCAACTTTTCCGACCGCAGGAAAATTTCAAACGCCTTAATAGTTCGTGTCGCCGTTTATGCATTCCTGAAATTGATGAAGCCTTTATGCTAGAGGCCCTGAAGCAATTGCTCCAACTGGAAAAACGCTGGGTACCGCAGGCGCCGGACACATCGCTGTATATAAGACCAACCGTCATTGCCATGGACCCTTTTTTGGGGGTGCGTGCTTCTGATACCTATCGGCTCTATATCATTCTGTCGCCCGTGGGGGCTTATTATGCCGAGGGATTCAATCCGATAAAAATCTGGGTGTCCGCAGACCATGTCCGGGCCGTTCGAGGCGGCGTCGGTGCCACCAAAACAGTGGGCAATTACGCGGCCAGCCTGTATGCGGGACAACAGGCCCATGAAAAAGGGTATGCGCAGGTGATGTGGCTGGATGCCATCGAACGCCGATTTGTCGAAGAAGTGGGATCCATGAATATATTCTTTGTTATCGATAATGAGCTCATCACGCCCGAGCTTAGTGGTAGCATCCTGCCTGGCATTACCCGCCATTCGGTCATTCAGCTTGCCAAGCAGTGGGATCTCAGAATAACCGAGCGCAAGATCAGTATCGAAGAAGTCATCGATGCCCAGCAAGGCGGTAAGCTCCAGGAGGTCTTTGGGTCTGGAACAGCCGCCGTCATTTCACCGGTGGGTGAAATTGGATTCGCTGACAAATTATTCACCATTGCCGATGGCAAGGTGGGCCCCATGGCACAAAAATTCTTTGATGCCTTGACCGATATTCAATACGGAAAAGTGGAAGACACGATGAATTGGATTGTTTCGATCTAATCTCTTGCGCTTAATGAATTGAAAAAGCAACTAGCGGCTAAACAACATTAAATTGAGATGAAACACCAACCAGAAATTGTAGGTCATTTAGCCGATTTTATCGCTAAAATGGAGAACGAGTCGCTTGCACCTTTGGTCATCGATACGTTTGCGTATTACTATCAACAAGTGCTTGGCGGTGAAACCGGCTTATTGTCAGACAGTGAAATTGAACCGCTGACTGTTGACGATGTTGAACATTTAGACCGGCTGGCCGCATTTGAAGATACCGGCCGCAGAGCACTTTCTAAAACAGTTAGAATTGTTTTAAACGGCGGCCTTGGAACCACTATGGGATTGACCGGGCCCAAATCCTTGCTGAAAGCCGAAGACAGCCGATCTTTCCTTGATATCATTATCGGTCAAGCACAAACCGCAGGCGTGCGCTTGTGTTTAATGAACAGCTTTAATACCCACGCTGACACCTTGACTGCTCTAAACGCAATGGGGCCGAAGCAACCCCCTGATCTTTTTCTTCAGCATAAATTTCCCAAAATATTACAAGACAGCCTATCACCGGCCACCTGGCCGGTAAACCCGTCACTGGAATGGAATCCACCGGGACATGGCGATATCTATACGGCCCTTTCTGCTTCAGGTATGCTGCAAACGCTTATCGCCGATGGAATTGAATATGCCTTCATATCCAATTCTGATAACTTGGGTGCTGATTTGAACCTAGCGCTTTTGGGTTATTTTGCGGCCAACCACTACCCTTTCATGATGGAGGTTGCCCGGCGCACGCTTGCCGATGTCAAAGGGGGGCACTTGGCACGCCATAAATCCAATCGGCTTATTCTGCGGGAAGCCGCCCAATGCCCGGAGTCTGAGGTTGAATCTTTTCGCAATGTCGACCGTTACCAGTTCTTTAATACCAATAGCATTTGGATTAATTTGCAGCATCTGGAAAAAACCATTCGTCGACAAAAAATTGTGCGCCTGCCCATGATACTAAATCCTAAAACATTGGATCCTCGCGATGCGGCCTCACCGCCTGTTTACCAGATTGAAACGGCCATGGGATCGGCCGTAAACCTATTTGACGGTGCCACGGCGGTGCATGTTTCCCGCAACCGTTTTTTTCCCGTCAAAAGCTGCAACGATTTGTTGCTGCTAAGATCCGACTGCTATTCTATCGACGAAAACCATAAGATTTGCGCTAAAGCGGCTGACGCGCAGCAGGTGAATGAACAAGGGCAGACCATTCAGCTCGATCCGCAGTTTTATGGCCGGATTGATGATTTTGAAAAACGCTTCCCCAAGGGTTATCCTTCCTTGAAAAAATGCCAGTCATTACAAGTCACAGGCGACGTGTTCTTTGGAAGCAATGTCACGCTTTTGGGCTCGGTCAGCATTACCAATAATCGCCCAGCTAGCGCCTCTATTCCGGATGAT
>JASJAZ010000239.1 GCA_030066785.1 Desulfobacterales bacterium
GACCCTTTGTCGGAATTCTTCGCTACTGGAGCTTTGTAGAGATCCGTATAAATAAAAGTACTTATTGCAATCAATCGTTTGAACTGAAACTCAACGCAGAAGTACGGCCAGCGATTTTTTCCCGTCGATTTTAATCTTGATTGGCTTCTCTAGTCGTACATGGCGCAAATAATTGGTTTCATGCATTGGCTTGAGCGAGTCCAACCATTGCTGATCCAGAAAATCATCGCCGGTTTTTGATAGGGTCAGGTAGCTGATGCCCAGGGACGTAATGTTGTGAAAAAAGTGCGATCCCTGGGAGGGATCGGCGTTTAAGTTCTTTACATGGGTTTCCACAATGGCACCCACACCGGAAATATCATGCCATTTGACGGGAATGCCCAGCCAACGGTCGGCTGATCCCCAACGCCCCGGGCCGATCAATAGAAATTTGCGATTCAGTTTTGCGATATCCCCGTTAACTTTTCCGATTTCAGCCGCCATGGTGGACGTTTGGGCTGGATCAAAAGACTCTGGCTTGACGAAAACGATATCTTCGATATCTTGAAACGTGCCGTTTCCCAGAGCACTGGTTGAATAACAGAAGGCATCGCGGATATCTTTTTTGGTAATGGTGATATCGGAATTGCGCTGGCTTAATGCCATGGGACGTATTTGCAACAGCGCAAATTCGGGCTTGCCATCATCGCCGGAGGTCAGGTCAAGGGCAAACTCGATTTCTACCGGGCTAGCCATGCCTTTGCGCCCCATTTCCAGAATGTCTGTCAAAATCTCCGGCAACGGAATGGATTTGTGTTTAAGAATGCTGGCAAAGGTCAGGATCGGAAAACCTTTGGGAAGCAGTGCGTCACGGATACGATGGTCTGCGTGAAAATAGGTGCTGGCCAGTCTTTGGATGGGCGCGTGGCTGGTAAAATCATCAACCTCCAATTTTTCCAGGGTGGCGTCATCCATTGCCATAATGTTATCGGGAAAGCCGCTTAAGTTCAAAGCATAAAAAAAGCGCTGGGCATTTTCAAGGATGTTATCCACGGTGGAGAACTGCGGTAAAAATTGGGGATGTTTGGGCGAGAAGCGCAAGGCCGTGCCGCCCTCCACAACGGTTTTGCCAAGCCCCATAGCCAGGTGGGCGATACCGTCCTCTGATTTTAAATGCCCGATGGGATAAAAATTGTAAGACTGGGCAACACCGGAAATAGCAGGGTAGAAGTAATGGTCGCAGGCTTGTCCGGTCAACTTTTGAACCACAACCGCCATTTTCTCTTCTTCAGTGCGATGCAGTGTGCTTTTGGCATAGGACCGGGAGGTTGCCAGGTAGGTGGAAGCATAGACCAATTTAATCGCCTTGATTAGCCGGCCTAAACGCACATTCAGCTCGGGATGGTTGTTGGGAATCATAAAAGTTTGATAGATGCCGGCAAAGGGCTGGAACTTGGCATCTTCCAACAAACTGGAGGATCGCACAGCTAGTGGATAGGTGATGTCGCGCAGAAACAGCTCCAGATCCGATGTCAGCCAATCTGGAAACGTGGCGTCTAAAAATATGGTCTTGATCTCTTCGTCGCTAAGATCGGTGCCTGAAAATCCTTGCAGATCGTTTTCATTGATAAAAGCATCAAAGCCTTCGGTGGAGATAACCAATGTTTTGGGCACATGAATGGTCACATCCTTATACTTTGCTCTGAGATGTCTGTTTTGTTCTAAAAGGGTGGAAGCAAACGCCAATCCGCGGGCTTTGCCGCCTAAAGACCCTTTACCGATTTTTAGAAAATCGGTGTCGGGATCGAAATCTTCTGATGAAAAATCGGTAATGACACCCCTTTGGCGACCTTTACGGCGCTCACGGATGCAGTCGATTAAAAATTGCTTCAGTTCTTGGGCGTTGGCAAAGTCGGTGGCCTGCACCTGCCGCAATCGGGTGGCAAAAGCGATCTCCGAGCGCGCCATCAGCCAACTTGAAAAACCATGCCGTAGGGCATGATACCAAACCGATTCATCCGGTACACTGGGAAGGACCTTTTCCAAGGCGTGCATGTTAGAAGCCCGCGCCACCTCTGTGCCGTCGGGAAGCCGAAACACAAAATCACCAAAACCCAGATGATTCACAAAAAAGGATCGGATCTCGTCATGCAGCACCGGTGAATTTTTATTTAGAAAAACCGCCGGTATGCGTGCGGCTTTGTCACGATTGATCTCTTCCGAGCTCTGCACGAGCAGCGGAATTTCCGGTCGTTCGGTGTGAACCATGGAAAGAAATTTAAAGCCGGCCTCCGGATCTATTTGACCCTCGCGGGGGTAGCGCACATCGGAAAGCACACATTGCAGAAATGGGTTATATTTTCGGTATAGTGCGATGGCTTGTTCGAAATTTTCAGCCACCAGGATTTTCGGTCGGGCGCGCATACGTACGATGCGATGCTCTTCGTTGAGCGAATCTTCCATGACGGCCTGGGTCTGCATAACGATTTCTTTATAGAGCAACGGCAAAATCGATGAACGGTAAAAGGGTGAATCTTCCACAAAGATAATGACCCGCACATTGGCCCGTTGCGTATCGTAGGCCACATTCATCTGATCTTCGATGTTTTTGATAATCGCCAGCAATAGATCTGTATTACCGCGCCACACATATATCTTATCAATGGCGTTGTTGTCGGCATATTTGGGATCGATCATGAATTTGGCTGACATCTGGGTAAGCAAATAGACAAACAGGTCGGAATATTTTTGCTTAATGGCACGGCCCAGCGCATACGCATTCATATCATCCAGAAAAGGCATGGTGAGGACCAGGTCAAATGGTTTGGTGGCCAGGGTGTCAAGTGCTTCTTGGGCGGTTGAGACCCAGGTGAGCCGGGGGGGGCGCGTTAGGTTAAGTCCACGGTACTCATGGATAATACGCTCTGCCAGGCGGCCGTCTTCTTCCATGGTAAACGCGTCGTAGGGGCTGGAGACGAGCAGAATTTTGCTGACGCGTTTGGCCATCAACTCATGGAAGACCTTGAAGGATAGATCAAAATGATCACTATAATTTAGTTGGCTTGGCAGCATGTTTTATACCTTGATTGATCCGCCCAAAAGGGTTTGGCCAAATATCGATTACAGGTATTTTGGCTGACAGTCGTTGGAACGAAAATCATAACACTATCCAGCGTTAACTCATCCTATCGGGGCCTGCGTTGGATGCGAGTGACAACTATCTAGCATTATTATTAATTTGACAGATAATCTGTTTATACAGTAATCAGCCGCGAGAGGCAAGCAAGCCGGGCTTGCAAGGCCCGGCACAGGTATAAATGAAGCCGCGGATGATAGTTGACGGCATGTTGGCTGGTTTGCTATTTTAAATTTCAATAGAACCAATCTCAAAAATGCATCTAACGCCCAATAGCACCATTTTTTAATTGCCATGCAAATAGCTGTTGCTCAAATCAATCCAATCATTGGTGACTTTCAACACAACGCCCGCCAGATTGAGCAGTCTGCCGATCTGGCCATTGCGCAGAACTGTGATCTGGTCGTATTTTCGGAGCTGGCCATTACAGGCTATCCACCCCGCGATCTTCTGGAGAAAGGCGATTTCGTTGATGCCAACCTGAAATGTCTGCGCCAACTGGTTGAATCCATCCGTGGAATCGGTGTGATTTGCGGATTTGTTGATAAGAATAACCACCAGGCCGGCAACCCCCTTTTAAATGCCGCGGTTTTTTTTGAAGACGGTGCCATTCGGCACACCGCCGCCAAGCATTTGTTGCCCACCTACGATGTGTTTGATGAGCGGCGCTACTTTGAACCCGGCCAGTCACTGACCGTATTTGATTATAAAGGGCAGCGCATCGGTTTAACCATATGTGAGGATGTCTGGAATGATATGGATATTTTTCATAAACGAATTTACCATACCGATCCGGTTAAAACGATGATAGACCAGGGTGCCGACTTGATTGTCAACATTTCAGCATCGCCCTTTTTTGTAGGCAAACAGCGTTTTCGCGAGTATATGCTGGGAGCCATTGCTAAAAAATACAAGGTGCCCCTTGTGTATGCCAACCAGGTGGGCGGCAATGACAGCGTATTATTTGACGGTGCCAGTGGTGTCTACAATGCTGATGGCGACGTGATCGCCCGGGCAGTGGAGTTTAACACGGATCTGATTATTTGTGATTTGGCGCGGGGGCAGGGCGATCTGCGCCCAACAGCGACCTCGGATAGCAGCTCAATTTTAAGCGCGCTGGAAATGGGTACCCGGGATTATGTTACCAAATGCGGTTTTTCAAAAGCCGTGATTGGATTGAGCGGCGGCATCGATTCGGCCTTAACCGCCTGTATTGCCGTGCGTGCGTTGGGTAAAGACAATGTGCGAACCGTTTTTATGCCTTCGCGTTATACCTCACAGGATAATTATGAAGATACGCAACAATTGGCCGATAATCTTGAGATACAACTGGAAACGATTCCGATCGATGCGATGTTTGAAAGCTTTTTGCAATACCTTGCGCCACAATTTCAAATTGATGATCCCGGCATTGCCGAGCAGAACATCCAGGCCCGTATTCGCGGAACGATTTTAATGGGCATATCAAACCAACAGGGATGTTTGTTGCTTTCCACCGGCAATAAATCAGAATTGGCTGTTGGATATTGTACGCTCTATGGCGATATGAGTGGGGGTTTAGCGGTCATTTCGGATGTACCCAAAACCATCGTTTACGACCTGGCAAGATTGATAAATGCTGAAACGGAAATCATTCCCCAGCGAATTATCGACAAGGCACCCTCGGCCGAACTCAAACCGGATCAGGCCGACCAGGATGATTTACCGCCCTATGATGTACTGGATCCGATTTTAAAAGCCTACATTCAAGATGCCCACGATGTGAACGAAATCGTCGCCATGGGCTATTCAAAAGATATTGTCATGGATGTGATCAAACGCGTTGATCGCAACGAATACAAGCGGCATCAAGCGGCCCCTGGTCTGAAAGTAACCTCTAAAGCCTTTGGTTATGGTCGACGTTATCCCATCGCCCAGCGTTATGCGGCACGCATCGCCTCAGATTAATTGGTCGGTCCGCCCGCGGTTAACAACCCTTCCGATTTTAAATGTGACATGGCGCGCTGGCCGATGGTCGTCACCTGGCTCAGGGCTTGTGAGATGTGATATCCAGCTTCGTGGGGAACGCCTGAGTTCATCATGACCATGGCGACTTCCAGTTTCTTTTCAGTTTTTAGCCAGAATTCATCCTTATTGTGACGACGGATAATCTGAATTTCATTGGCAATCATTCCAAGCAGCGCTTTGAGAACCTGTTCAGCCCCCGGTTTGGCCGGCTCGGAAAGGCCCGGTAAAAAATTTAAGGATTGAGATAGCCAGATGAGGCCCGACTTGATTTTCTCACACTGGGAAAATGCGACGATGGCGTCATGCGTGTTCATATAATATTAGCCCCTTACCGCTTAATAAATCATCCATTATTTAGTCAGAAAAATTTGATTTGAGGACAATTTGAGTGTTGGTATGATGCCTCTGATGCCATTATCGTTTGAGCGCGGGTTTAATCCATTGATTGGTATAGCCCTGATATAACCATTTGTAAGGAACGCCGCGATGAGTGGTGAAAGAGGGATTTTCTGCCCAGCGGACCAATTGTTGATAAGCTTTATATATTTTCCGAAAGATTTCCGCGTCACCGCCATGATCGGGATGATGGGCTTTGGCCTCCCGCCGATAGGCCATTTTGATCGTTCGTAAAAGCTCCGGGGAATCCAAGGTTTTGCGATTTAAATTCAAATGGGTCAGCGAACGGCCAATGCGTCTTGGTTTGCGTGTGACCAGCGGCTTAACGGTGTGGGTGGATAAACTGTTTTTGTGGGCTGTTTCCAATAAAAACCGGGTGGCCAGGTAACGTTTATGGGTTCGTTTTTTTTCAGCCCACCATTGATTGCCCAAATAATTGGCCATACGGGAGAAATCATCCACCGGTTTGCGCAGCGCCGAGCGGCGGTAAACAAAGCTGAAAATTTCCTTGGTGTCATAAGGCAGGACGTCTAAAATAAGATAAAAATCCGTAAAATAAAAGGTGGCATAACGGGTATTAAGCGCCCGCAACAAGCCGGTGCGAACATTTAACCGATACATGAGGTTCTGGCGGCACTCGGGAGAGCAGTAGCGCCGCCGTTTCATGTTGTTTTTGGTACCGCAGGAAAGGCACTTACCTTTGCCGTTAAAAATCGGTACCGGTATATATGTTTCAGCAAATGCAGGCATTATAAAACCATCATAACAGTTAAGCTGATACCGGCTCAACCAGAAATCGTATTTCCGTTATGCGTTTCCGTCATGTTTGCAGGAGTTTTTTATTCTGCATAATGTTCAGCTAAATTAAGCCTTATCATCACTAAAATCCAGTTCAAATTCTGGCGGTTTCAAATATAGATACAAATTTTTTCAGAAAGGTAACATAATATCTGCTAACCGATCCGGCTGCTTTTTATCTTGGCTAGCCCAAAAACCTCACCCCGTCAATGCTGCGGGCTTGTCTGTGCATTAATCGACTTTCTCAAACCAGCATCTTTCCTGTCCAGAT
>JASJAZ010000240.1 GCA_030066785.1 Desulfobacterales bacterium
CGGCGTGATGGTGATGGTCACCGTGCCCGTGTTGGAGGTCACGCCGCTGTTGTCATTAATCGTATAGGAGAAGCTGTCGGCAAAGTTCTCCGTATCGTCATGGATGTAATCTACCGTGCCGTTACCGTTGATGACGATCGTGCCGTAGGTCGGCCCGGAAACGATGGCGATGGACGTCAGATCGAGCCCGTCATCGGCATCGCTGTCATTGTCAGCCAGATCGAGTGTGGTGGTACTGCCCTCGTTGACGGTAAAGCTGTCAGCAAAAGCTACCGGCGTATCATTTACGCCGGTAACGGTGATGGAAACCGTCGCCGGATTCGAATCGCTGGTGCCGTCATTGGCGATATACGTAAAGGTATCGGTAGCAGTCTGCCCCATGCCCAGGTGCTCGAACTGGCCGTTGGGGTCGTAAATAAAGCTGCCGTCGGCATTGAGGGTGACCTGGGCACCCGAGCCCAGGATGACGGGTACGCCAATATTCGCCGCACTCCCGTTGATCTCGGTGACGGTCAACGGATCGGTATCCGCATCAAAATCATTGACCATGACGCCTTCCACAGCGGAGACATTGAGCGTGCTGTCTTCATCGACGGTGTAATCCTGCCGCGCCGCGCCGAACAATTCCCGGATGGCTTCACCGTCCAGTTGGCTGCCCACGATGGCAACCTCATCGATCAGCCCAGTAAAAAACTGGTCAACAGGTGTGATCAATAGATCATCGCTGAGCTGGGTGCCGCCGCCAATGGCGATCGGTTCGTGGTTGCCTGTGCCGCCGGAACTGGTTCCCATACCACCGGTATAAACGTTGGTATCCACGGACTGGCCGTCGAGGTAGAGCACCATGCCCCCGGCACCGAACGTAAAGGCCACATGATGCCACTGCCCCTCGGTGACGGCCGAGGAGGTATTGACGAAATAGGAGTCGGAAGTGCTTTGCAGGCGCACTTCCAGTCGACCGGCTGCATCGAGGTATATGCTCAGATGACCGCCGGTGTCATTATCCTGGGAGTCTTTGGATAACAGATGTTGAAGATCTCCGGTGGCCGCTATGTCGACATTGAACCACAATTGCACCGTGCCATTGTTCAGGAGATAATCGTCGGAATGGGCAATGGCCACGTAATCCGTATTCAAGGCATCAAACTGGACCGCCGTGTCACTGTCACCATTGATGGCGCCTGCCTGACCCAGGCCGGCAACGTTATAAGTGCCACTGTTGGCGCTTGACCCCAGATCGGCGGCAGAACCGGCGGCCTCACCCAGACGCCAGTAGCTGAGGGGCGTGTGGGCCAGAACCGTCGCCGCAAAGTCCCCGGGGTCGTCGGCAGCCACGGGCGGTGTGTTAGCGAGTTCATCGGCACCATTGATGGTGATGGTCACCCGCTGGGTGGTGCCGTCGGCCGTGGTCACGAGAAACAGATCGGTGAGACTGTCACCGTTATTTAGACCCTGGATGGCGGCCTGGCTGTTGTCGGCCGTGTAGGTCCAGTTGCCGGTCCCATCGATATTCAATAATCCGTATGTGCCCACAATGGTTTCAGCCACAAAAGACGATTCACCTGCGTCGGGATCGGTAACCGTCAAGGTCCCTGCATCGCTGATATGGCCGCCGGCCACACCTACATCTTCGGTGACCGCACCTGTGTCATTCCCACCCACGGCGGGCCCAAAGTTATCGGGAACCAACGATATGGCGTAGACACGCTCCGTCCCGCTGAAGTTGACGTCACTGCCGTCCATGACCATTTCCGCTGTGGCGGCAGTGAGGTTTCCGGGCTCGGGTTCCGACCGGGTCACCTTAAGAACAAAAACATCACTGGTGGAGGTGGCCAGGGTGGGGGCATCGCCCACGAACCCGTCGTCCTGGTTCAAGGTCACCAGGATATCGCCTGCATCCAGGGATAGGCCACCGACGGTGGTTGGTTTCTCGATCAGGTCCAGCCCGCGGATATAGCTCGAGGTAGCGGTTTCAATACCGATTTCGCCCCCGTCGATCAAAATCTGCGAAATGCCGGCGGCGGCAACCGAACCCACATCCGTGGGTGTGAAATGGTAGATATGGTTGGGAGTGTTCGGCCCGGATCCGGTTTGCTCCGAGAAGAGAAAACTACCGGATGGCAGCAGGGTATTGCCCACATAAGTGTCCTGCTCCACCAGGGAGATGGCGTTCAGGTTGCTGATGGCCCCGCCGCCGGGATAAGGCACGCCATTGAGCAGCATGGAGAAGGTGCCGGACGTAAAATCGCCCAGGGTATCCGGTCGGAAGACCAGCAGATCGTTCATGCCGGCGCCAAGGTCCGAACCGGTTGCGGAATAGGCGGCCAGGATGGTTTCATTCTGATTAAAGGAGACGAGCACGTCGCCGATCTGCAGATTGAACTGGTTGGCACCGCTGCCAACGGTCAGATCGCGGGTCACAAAGTGTAGGGCGCCTGGATCACAAGTACCCGAAAAAGCAAAATCGATAAAAGGATCGAAATCAATCACCGAGGAGAAATCACCGTCCGTGGCCGGGCCCAGGGTCAGATCAGGCCCGCCCAGCTGAAGTACCTCCCCTTCCCGCCAGCCTGCAATGCCATCGGCGCCAGTGCCTGAATCCTGGTCCGGAGTAATCCAGATGCCGTTGTCAGCGTTCGTGACCGTCACGCTGATGGTTTGGGTATCCATGCCGCCGTTGCCGTCGTCGGCTGTCACTTCGACTTCATAAAGATTGTCGGTATTACTGTCGGTGGGGTTTTCGAAATCGGGGTGGGTCTTGAAGGTCAGATCCCCGCTATTGGTATCGATGTCGAACAGGGCCGCATCGGCCCCGCCGCTGATACTGAAGGTGGGTACATCCCCGGGATCGGCGTCCGTCGCCGTCACGGTGGTGACGGCTGTGGTGTTTTCAACCACGTTGATGTTGGCTGTGGGCCCGCCGCCGTTGGAAGTAATGACCGGGGGAACCAGCAGATGAGCCCAGCTGTTCTGAGCGCCGGGCTGAATGGCTGTCCTTGTTTCGACCATCCCTGCGCTATACTCGAGATCCCAATCACCGCCCTTGGAAGCATGCCCGGTGGCATCGTCAGAGGCAGCCACATCGGCACCGGTCAGGTCGGCGATGTGGTTCAGCAGAAAGAGCCCGTGGTTGCCGGCGGCTATGTTGCAACCGTAAAAAAGGATATCGCCGGTTTTGGTCAGGGCATTGCCCCAACCGGCTACAGCGTCACTGTTTTGCTGAAGGAGAGTGGTATTTAAATAGGTGTTGCCAATGTTGATCTGGCCTTCGGTGCCGTGGGTGATGAAATGCACCGCTGTAAGGTCCGAATAGCCGCCAAGAATCTCGCTCACCTGAGCAATCCCGTCGCTATTGCCGTCCAGCACCACCACCTCAAATTGACGACTGTTGGGATCTGTTTGAAGATCGGTGATCAATTTCCGGTAATCGGCCACCTTACCATCGATAATGATCAGCTCTCGACTTTCCTCTTGGTCTCTAATCTCCGGGCGGTTTGCGGTAGTGGCAGTGCCATTATTTTCATTGGCATGGGCTGACACCGCCGAATCGGAAGGGTTAAAGTGGGGGGCTTGTGCCAGCAGGTCCACTGCACCAATGGTCTGATCATTGCTTTGATGATCCGATTGGATCCGGGAGGCTTCGGCTATGGATTGAGGCAACACTGTGGCTTTGGTATTGCTGCCCTGCTCGTCCGGGCCGGGTGTGTCAGCACCTGTACCCCAACTGCCCGAAAGCAGCAGACGAGGTTCGAGAGGCTCAAAACAAATCCGGGTGTTCAATCGTAGCCGCTTTTTATGGTGCGCTTGCCTCATTTTGGACACAGATTGCCTGAATGTTAAAAATCCAAATGCATATGCCGCTGAGCGAATCCGCCTCAAATTAGCAAATAGCGGTCATCGGCGTAATGCGCATTCATTTTGGGACCATCGTTGGCAAGCTGATCAGGGAAAAGATACTCACAATTCCTATCCAAACCATAGCACCCCGCTTCCCTTTCGTTGCCAGCCACCGATGCAACGCGAAGATCACAAATCAACGGACACTTGAACGCTCTGATAGATCCAAGTTTCGTTATATTCTTGCCGATGATGTGTTCATGCTCCTTGCCTGTCGTCGAATCGATCAATCCATTTGTGTTTTTATCAATATCGCTTAAGGCGACACTTTCCCTAAGATGGGAAAGCCCTTGCCTGTTTTTCTCAATTAATATGTTAATTATTTGAAATTGCTGTGTTTTTCTGCATACACAATCTTCAATAAGACCGCGTTTAGGTAAATGTATGCAATTTGTGTGCTAATGGTGATTTATGGCTTCCTTGGAAGGCATAACATACTACAATTACACTGTTTATTACGCCAGAGAGCTCAAGCGAAGATAGATTCAGACAGCGGACGATCTGGAGAGCTGACGCTTTTGAGCAAACGCGTGCCGCAAAATGTCATTTTGATCGGGTGCCGAAATCCCAGCAGTTTTAGAAATAAAAAATCCGAATCTGTCTATGAATCTGTAAGTATTTGGGAAGAAATGATTTTATTTAACTGAAGATCAGCCGATAATAAGATAAAGGCTATCTGTGGTGAATTGCCAGGCACAGTTTTTGATAGCTGTAATGAAATCGAATGAAAGGTCTTTAAGATGGTATCCAAAGAGCAAACATCGGCCCACATACTGGTGGTCGACGATGACGATATCGTTAGAACGGCGCTACACCAGAACCTGTCTGAAGCCGGTTTTATATTGTCTGAAGCCGAAAATGGTGTTCAGGCCATAAAAATGCTGGGAAAACAGCGGCCTGACATCATTCTGATGGACGTCATGATGCCAGAAATGGATGGTTTTGCAGCTACTGAGGCCATCCGCCGGTTGGCCGGTTTTAAAAACATTCCGATCCTGATCCTAACATGCCTGGAAGATATCGACTCCATCAACCGGGCATATAAGGCCGGCGCCACCGATTTCATTACCAAACCCATCAACTGGGTCATTCTGGTTGAACGCATCCGCTTCATTATGCGCACGAT
The DNA here is from genome assembly GCA_030066785.1 of Desulfobacterales bacterium. Lineage (GTDB taxonomy): Bacteria > Desulfobacterota > Desulfobacteria > Desulfobacterales > JASJAZ01 > JASJAZ01. The sequence goes on from JASJAZ010000240.1 coordinate 5,024, forward strand.
TCAATTAATGAACACCGAACAAAAGCTCCGAAGAGAGCTGGTTCAAGCCCAGAAAATGGAGGCGCTTGGTACCCTGGCAGGGGGTGTGGCCCACGATCTCAACAACGTGCTTTCGGGCATCATCGGTTATCCTGAAATGCTATTGTGGAAACTGGATGAGGACAGCCCCTTACGCGAGCCGCTCAAGGAAATCCGAACAGCGGGGCAACAGGCTGCTGAAATCGTAGATGATTTGTTGACCTTGGCCCGAAGAGGGGTCAGCGTAAAAAATACGATTAATTTGAATGACATTATTTCAGAGTATCTCAATTCACCGGAGTACAAGAAGCTCATCTCCTACCACCAAAATGTGAGGGTTGAAGTCCGCCTCGACAGCAAATTGGATAATTTCGAAGGATCGTCAATCCATATCCGTAAAACCATCATGAATCTGGTCGCGAATGCGGTCGAAGCGCAGCCCATGGGCGGATCGATCTGTATCTCCACCTATAATCAGGATTTCAACGTAAACCAAAAAGAGATGGAACAGGGTCGCAAAGGCGAACATGTCGTTTTTCAGATATCGGATCAGGGATGCGGAATCCCGCAAGAGGACTTAAACCGGATCTTCGAACCCTTTTTCACCAAGAAGATAATGGGAAGAAGCGGCACGGGCCTTGGCATGGCCGTTGTATGGGGGACTGTGCAAGACCACTATGGGCATGTCGAAGTAAAAAGCAGACCCAATCAAGGCACCACATTCACGCTCTACTTTCCGGCGACAACTGCAGAAAAAAAAGAGGAAACACCAACAATTCCGATTGATGACTACAAGGGTGACGGCCAAGCCATTCTGATCATAGACGATATCAAGGAACAAAGACAGTTCGCCACCACGGTCTTAAAGACGCTAAACTACGCGCCTACGGCCGTATCCTCCGGTGAGGAAGCTGTGGAATATTTGAAGACCCACTCGGCCGACCTGATAATGTTGGACATGATAATGAGTGCCGACATGGACGGACTGGAAACATACAAAAAGATTCTTGAAATTAAACCGGGTCAAAAAGCCATCGTGGCCAGCGGCTTTTCTGAATCGGATCGGGTCAAGCAGGTGCAGCAACTAGGCGCTGGGCCTTTTATTAAAAAGCCTTATTCACTTGAAACTATCGGCCTTGCCATCAAGAACGCGCTCAATTGACGCTATGATATGCCATAAGACGGTGAAGCAGGAAGTATTCAGACCGCTGCATTTTCCTCTAAGTAACTTCAACTTTCTATAACATCAATCCACCTCGCCAGTTTGGACCGGAACAAATCATTGGAGTCAACGCGGCATTATACTCCGATATAATGGATATATATTTTGGCGGCTATGGTTTAGGTGGCAAATGTGGTGTAAAATTCAATATCGGATAAACAAAATGCGGTAGATTTAGCCGAAAAATAAAATTGGGCGGAGTTTTATATCGCGTATACCTAATATGCAATCTATATGCTAATTAAGGTGGCCTTTTTATATCCTAGCATATAAATAGTATCACACATTTTCAGACCTGCTGATAGCGAAGTTTGGT
>JASJAZ010000063.1 GCA_030066785.1 Desulfobacterales bacterium
GTGAAAAAAGGCGATATAATCGATGTTTTATCCAAAATTCAGGGTTTGACCGGCCGCAAAAGTAATCTGGCAATTACAGAAAACGTCTTGTTACGGGCGGCTGGAAATGGTCTAAATTTGACCGCGACCGATTTGGAATCCGGATTTGAAGGTATGTATCCAGCCACGGTGGAAGCCGAAGGCAGTATCGCCATCAATGCACGCAAGTTTTTTGAAATCATTAAAAATTATCCTGATGAAGATATTAACATTAATGAGATTGAAAACCGCTGGATCGAAATCGGTAATCAAAAAGTCATGTATCACATTGTGGGCATGAATCCGGAGGATTTTCCTGATAGTCCGCATATCGAAGATATTCAATTTTTTGAAATTCCATCCGACACGCTTAAAAAAATGATCGAAAAAACCATTATGATTAGCGGTGCTGCTGATGAAAAACGCGCGCACATCACCGGGGTGTACTTAGAAAATATAAAGAAAGGGGATGATAAAAAAATACGAATGGTGTCAACCGATGGCAGTCGTTTGACCGCGGTGGATTATCCTTACGGCAAGGATATCAAATTTGCACTTGATACCAGTGTTATTATTCCTAAAAAGGGCCTGAGCGAAGTCCATAAGTTTCTTGAACCGGAGACGACTATTCAGTTTGGATTGAAACACAACCATTTCATTATCAAGCGGGATGCGGAAACCATTATCATTCGCCTTTTGGAAGGGGAATTTCCCGAATATCAGGACATCATTAAAAAGCATGAAAAACAATTGATTACGGTATCCCGCCAATTATTTTTGGCAATGCTTAAAAGGATGTCTATTTTATCCTCAGAAAGTTACAAAGGGGCGATATTTCGTTTTGAAGACGATACATTGACGGTTACTACCACTAATCCGGATATCGGTGAGTCCAAAGAACAAATGAGCATTACCTATTCCAGGGACACCATGGAAATTGCCTTTAATCCGAAATATTTTATCGAAACCTTGAATGTTATTGATGATGATAATGTTTCATTTAATATTATCGACGACGAGCATCCCTGTATAATCGAAGGGGAAAAAGATAAGCATTTTATTAGCGTCATTATGCCCATGAGAATCTAATGGATACCAATTACGACGCGAGTAGCATAGATGTTTTAGAAGGTCTTGAGCCTGTTCGGCTCAGGCCTTCCATGTATATTGGCAATGTTGATGTGGAAGGGCTTCATCACCTGGTCTATGAAGTGGTGGATAACAGTATTGATGAAGCCATGGCTGGGTATTGTACGGAAATATCGGTAACCATCCACACCGATAAGAGTGTCAGTGTTAGTGACAACGGACGGGGAATTCCGGTCGGAATACACCAAACCGAAAATTTACCAGCGGTAGAGGTCGTTCTTACCAAGCTGCACGCCGGCGGCAAATTTAATAATGATTCCTATAAAGTATCCGGTGGCCTGCATGGTGTGGGCGTATCTGTGGTCAACGCCCTGTCACAATTTTTAGAGGTTGAAATTCATTCGGGTGGCAAAATCCACTCCCAGACCTATGCAAAAGGAATTAAGACATCCGATTTGACTGTGACCGGTTCCACACAAATCAATGGAACGAAGATTCGGTTTTTACCGGATGTTGAAATATTTAATACCGATGAGTTTAATTTTGATATTTTAAGCCGTCGTCTGCGGGAACTTGCTTTCCTTAACAAGGGATTGAAAATTGTTATTGAAGATGAACGCACAGATACCAAACAGGCCTATTTATACGAAGGCGGTCTCAAAGCGTTTGTTGAGTATATCAATAAACGGCAAACACCTCTTCACAAGCCAATTTTCATTGAAGGTTTTAAGAATGATGTCCAGATCGAAGTGGCGATTCAATATAACAGTACTTTCAAAGAGAAAATATTCTCATTTGCCAATAATATAAAAACCATTGAAGGTGGTTTTCATTTAATCGGATTCAAAGCAGCGCTGACGCGAACCATTAACCAATATGCGACCAATGGAAATTTACCGAAAAACTTGCAAGTTAAAATCAGTGGCGATGATGTTCGGGAGGGCTTAACCGCCATTATCAGTATTCGCATTAAGAATCCGCAGTTTGAAGGCCAAACCAAGACCAAGCTGGGAAATAGCGAGGTAAAAGGTCTGGTTGAATCTTTGGTTAACGAACGTCTCAGCTCCTTTCTAGAAGAAAATCCATCTACTGCCAAAAGAATATTGGCCAAAGCTGCCGACGCGGCGCGAGCCCGGGATGCTGCTCGCAGGGCTCGCGATTTGGCACGCAGTAAGGGCGCTTTGCTGGATTCCACATTGCCTGGCAAACTGGCGGAGTGCCAAATAAACGATCCAGCAAAAAGGGAGATTTATTTAGTGGAGGGCGACTCGGCCGGTGGTTCGGCTAAACAGGCGCGTGATCGCAAGTATCAGGCAATATTGCCGCTTAAAGGTAAAATTCTCAATGTTGAAAAAGCGCGCTTTGATAAGATTTTGCGCAGTGAAGAAATTAAGAATATCATTACGGCCTTAGGCACGGGTGTTGGCACTGAAGAATATAACATTGATAAAATCCGGTATCATAAAATTATTATCATGACGGATGCCGATGTCGACGGTTCGCATATCCGTACGCTGTTATTGACGTTTTTTTACCGTCAAATGCAAGAAGTGATTGAAAAGGGCTATTTATACATTGCACAACCACCATTGCTGAAAGTCGGCAAAGGCAAAAGTGAATTTTATTTAAAAGACGAAGCTGATTTGAGCGATCACATACTAAAAAGAGCGTGCCATCAAAAAACAATCAAAATAGGGGCGGGTGCCACTGAAATCGCTGAACATGATGCCTATTTGTTTATTACGGGGTTGGCTGAATATTTCGATAATATGGATAAGCTAAAGCGCCGCGGACTACCGGCGAATCTGATCGAATTTTTAATTCAGGAAAACGTGACAGATCAAGACTATCTAAAAGATCAGGAAAAAATGGCCCGCCTTAAAAAGAAACTTTCACAAGCAGGATTTGGCGTTACCGGGCCGTTCTGGAGTGAGGAGCGCAGCGTTTATGAAATTATGATTAAGCCCGATCAAGAAGAAACAGACGTTTTTTTGATCGGCAAAGATCGAGATAAGCGGGCGGTTAAAATAGGAAGAGGTCTGATTTATTCGCCGGAATATCAAAAAAATTTCAACATCAGCCAAAATATTATTTCATATGATCAACCACCGTTTATCATGGAGAGTCGGGATAAGAATTCGGAACCGACACACATTAGAAATAAACAAGATCTTTTGTCTGCTATGATTGCTGAGGGCAAAAAAGGCGTCCATATTCAGCGCTATAAGGGTCTGGGGGAAATGAATCCGGAACAGCTGTGGTCTACCACTATGGATCCGGCTAAACGCACTCTGCTTCAAGTTAAAATTGAAGATATCGTCGATTCCGATGAAATATTTACCATTCTGATGGGTGACGAAGTAGAACCGCGGCGTGATTTTATTCAAAGCAACGCGCTGGATGTCAGCATGCTCGACATCTAATTAAACCAAGTATGATTATTCATATTCTGCCATCGGTGCTGCCGAATATGCGGTATAAATAGCCGGGTTTTAAACCCGGCTATTTTCTTCTATAAAATTCAAAAAGTCATAATTTGATAGGTTTGGACGATCAGCCATCAGGATGAGGAGTAATGCATGAACATTCACAGCATCGAAGCGAGGGATTTACCGGACTTATGGTTTCAAGCGGTTCACAACATTCTTGATAATGGCCAGCGATTTACTATTGATCGCGGATCCTATGCCGGACAAACTCGTTTGGAATATGATTATTTCACAGGTCATATTCTCCATCCGGGCACCCAACCCTTGATTCCTGATATACCACCTTCATGCGGTATCCCCAATCCCGTTGAGCATAATTATATCTATGGTGGCGAGGGATACGATCGCGCTTACATTGAATATCTTATGAGCCCCCGTAAAGAAGAAGGTGAATCCTATACCTATGGTGAACGATTAACCCGGGTGCCGCTGGTTGGCGATAAATTGATGTGGTGGCAGGAAAACAATACTGAAATCATTGATAAACGTGAGATTGATGGCAATATCCTGTTTGAAGAAGAAGGGCAACTCTATTTAAATCAGATTGAATGGGTCATTCATACCTATCAGCATCATGGTGCTCGCAACAATCAGATGGTTTTACAAGTAGCCGACCCATCTGACTTAACATTGCTGGATCCACCTTGTCTGCGATCTATTGATACACGCATTCAAAAAGACCAGTTGCATTTTTGCGTTTATTTTCGATCTTGGGATCTTTGGAATGGTTTACCGGCCAACCTTGCGGCCATTCAAAACCTAAAAGAATATATGGCGGCGGAAATCGGCGTACAAGACGGGGAGATGATCGTTGAAAGCAAAGGGCTGCACCTGTACGGATATGCGGAAGATCTTGCTAAAATGAGATGTTTAAGATAAAAAAGCATAACTTTATAGATTATAGAACAATAGTTTAATATAATTGGGTTTATACGTATTACTATTATGTGTTTTCCTGCCAAATGGCTGTGATTTAAAAGTCGATGCTTGCCGGTGAACGCGGAAAAGGGATCACATCCCGGATGTTGGAGACGCCGGTCAGCATCATTAAAAACCGCTCAAAACCCATACCAAAGCCGCTGTGCGGAACTGATCCAAACCGCCTTGAATCCAGATACCACCAATATTCCTCTTGATTCAAACCAACTTCTTGCATGCGCGCTTGCAATACCGCCAACCGCTCTTCACGCTGACTGCCCCCTATAATTTCGCCCACCCGCGGCATGAGAAGATCCATGGCGGCCACGGTTTCATTATCGTCATTCAGGCGCATATAAAACGGTTTAATACTTTTAGGATAGTCATAAATAAAAACCGGTTTTTTAAAATGAATTTCAGTTAAGTAGCGCTCATGCTCCGATTGCAGATCTTTGCCGTAGGCCACCTTGAATTCAAACGATTGGCCTGAGGTTACCAGTATATCGATGGCCTCATGATATGGTAGCTGCAAATAATCACTGGACACGATGTTTTCCAATGTCGGCATCAGTGATTTATCAACAAAGCGCGCAAAAAGATTAAGATCGGTTTCACATTCCTGCATAATATGGCCGGCTAGATATTTCACCATTTCTTCCGCAAAAGCCATATTGGCGTGTAGGTCGCAAAAAGCCATTTCAGGCTCAATCATCCAAAATTCAGCGACATGTCGACTGGTATTGGAATTTTCCGCACGAAAGGTTGGCCCGAAGGTGTACACATCTCCCAAGGCCAGCGCGAACATTTCAGCTGAAAGTTGACCGGATACGGTTAAATAGGTTTCGCGACCGAAAAAATCCTGTGTATTATCAATTTTATCGGCTTTTTTTGGCAGATTATTGAAGTCCAAAGTGGATATTCGAAACAGCTCGCCCGCGCCTTCACAATCGGAACTGGTAATAATCGGTGTGTGGATATAGCGAAAACTCTTTTCCTTGAAGAAACGGTGGATGGCATAGGCTAGCTCCGAACGAATTCGAAAAACGGCACCATACTTATTTGTGCGCGGTCTCAAATGGGCGATGGTTCGCAAGAATTCATCGGTGTGACGTTTTTTTTGAAGTGGAAACGTTTCCGGTGCTAAACTGACGATATCGATGTGCTCAGCTTGAATTTCCCACTTCTGGCCTTTACCGGGTGAGGTAACCATTTTTCCCGTTACCGAAAGAGCCGAGCCGGTAATTGCCCTTTTAATATCGGCATAATTGGGCAGCTGATTGGTGGCAATCACTTGCATGTTGGCCAGGCTTGATCCGTCATTGATTTCGATAAACGAAAAGTCTTTCGAGTCTCGTTTGGTGCGTACCCAGCCTTTGATCAAAACCTGTTCGTAAGGTGTTTCAGAATCAAGTAATGTTGCTATTTTGGTGCGTTGCATTTGATGGTCTCCGGTGGGCGGTCACAGTGGCGCTGGATTGCCCTCAGGCTTTTATTTTAACGGTTATATAGTAGAGTTGATTACGGCGCTGCAACAGTATGACGATGGAGTTCTTCTGGCGGTATTTGACAATGGCTTTTTTGAAATCGTTGCTTGTATTGATTGGAAAATCATCTAATTGTCGAATAATATCGCCAGCCCTAACACCAATTTCAAATAGGTATGCTTCCGGATGAACCTCTGAAATAACGACGCCTTTTTTAACATGGGTCCGATAGGTCAGCTGGTTTGATAGAGATAAATCTTCCACTGCAATGCCCATCATTTCGTAGGCCAGCTCCATGGCCAACCGTTCCGGAAAAGCAACCGCCGTGACCGCAACCTTCAGCTGTTTATGCTTGCGTTTTAAACTAAGCAGAATGCGGTCACCGGCAGAGTAGTTTTTCATGGTGTTGTCAAATTCTTCAACGGATGCGACGGGCGTGTGACCTATTTTTAGAATGATATCTTTATTACGGATGCCCGATTCATAAGCGGGTCCCGTTTGTTCAACGGATTTGATTAGAATCCCCTCAGATTGATCGATTTTTAGATAGGATGCCAAACTCTCATCCAAATTTTGAATGGTAATACCGATCCAAGCCGGAATCACTTCGCCGTATTGAATGAGATCAGCGACAATTCGTTTGGCCTTGTTGATGGGGATGGCAAACCCAATTCCCTGGGCTTTGGCATAAATGGCGGTATTGACGCCGATCAGTTCGCCATTTATGTTGAGCAGAGGACCACCGCTATTACCAGGATTAATGGAAGCATCGGTTTGGATAAAATCATGAAAAACTTTTTCGCCACTGCGAATACTGCGATTCAATGCGCTAATGACACCTGTGGTGACGGTATTGGAAAAACCGAAAGGATTGCCGATGGCGATGACCGTTTCACCGATCATGAGATCCTCCGAATTTCCCATGGCAATGGCCGGCAGGGGCTCAGTCGACTCTATGCGCAAAACCGCTAAATCAGAATCGGGATCAGCGCCCACAATCTGAGCGGTAAATTCACGCTTATCTCTGAGCACAACGGTGATGGTGCCTGTGCGTTCAATCACATGCGCATTGGTAAGAATAAACCCTCGAGTACCATCGATAATGACACCCGATCCCAGGCTTTGTTTTTTGTGACGACGTTCAAAACCGCGATCGAAAAAATCTTTAAAAAATGAATCAAAAAACGGATCCATTCCAAATCCCGAAAATGGATTGTCACGCTTTTGAACTTCATAGGCTGAGCTTACATTTACCACTGCCGGACTGACCTTGTTAACCGCATCCACAATGGCACTTTTGCGCTGGTAGGACTCGAGGGATCCCGTTTGCAACAGAATTAAAATCGAGATAAGCAATAAAAGGTATCTTTTTTTACTAATTTGAAGACCGTGCTTTGGTATGGCGGCAAGTCTAACTTGTTGGAAAAATTTCATTTGAGTTATTCATAAAGCAGTTTTTGGAAAAACTTAAACATTGTATTAGAGAAAGCGACAATCTTTTATCATGAGCACCCAACGCTTGCAAGATATCCTGCCGCTGGTTGAAAAGCCCAGCCGATATTTAGGCACGGAAATAAACAGTGTCCATAAAGATTGGCAAAAGACCAAGCTGTCAATTGCGCTGGCATTTCCAGATCTTTATGAAATCGGAACATCGCATTTTGGGCTGCAAATACTCTATCACATTCTCAACCAACGGGCCGATACGGTTGCTGAGAGAGTATTCGCGCCCGCCACCGATATGCAGCACTATTTACGTGCTTATGGTCTGCCACTAATGTCGCTTGAATCACACCGACCCTTAAAAGAATTTGATATCATCGGTTTCAGTCTCCTGTATGAACTAAATTATACGAATATTCTATTGATGTTGGATCTAGCCCAAATACCCTTTTGGGCCCGGGATCGGCAATCGCATCACCCGCTGATAATTGGCGGTGGTCCCTGCAGCTGTAATCCGGAACCCGTGGCTGATTTTTTTGACGCCATTGTTATTGGCGATGGTGAAACGGTGATTGCCGATATCGCCAAGATGTGGATCGATGTGCACTCAGGCGGTAACGATAAAAAACAACTCCTTGCAAAAATGGCGCAGATACCTGGTGTATATGTACCGGCGCTTTACCAGGTATCATTTGATAGAGATGGATTTCAACGCATTCAACCAACAGCGGTCGCTCATCCGTATGTGCCTCGAGCCATTGAAGCGAGTCTGGATAAAGCACCGTTTCCGGATCGACCGGTCATCCCTTTTACGAAACCGGTACACGATCGATTGCGATTGGAAGTCTCTCGAGGTTGTTCACGTGGCTGCCGCTTTTGTCAAGCTGGCATGATTTATCGACCGGTGCGCGAACGATCGATTCCCAAGATTGTAGATTTGGCACACAAAGCACTTACAACCACCGGCTATGAGGACATATCATTGCTGTCTTTAAGCACGGGAGACTACGGATGTTTAACTGAATTGCTCCAGAATTTGATGCAGCGATATGCGCCTCAAAAAACAGCAATATCTTTGCCATCGGTTCGCGCGGGCGCCTTGACTCCGGAATTAATGCGGATCATCAAACAGGTGCGTAAAACGGGCTTCACGATTGCCCCGGAAGCCGGCAGCCAGCGGCTGCGCGATGTGATTAACAAAAATATAAGCGAGCAACAAATCATCGATAGTGTCAGCGGTGCTTTTCATTTGGGCTGGCAAGTCATTAAGCTTTATTTTATGATTGGTCTTCCCACGGAAACCGAAAACGATTTACACGCTATTATTGATCTGGTTAACCGGCTAAGCAAGATCAAAGGCCCTGGTAAGCGCAAAGGGCAAATCAATGTCAGCATCACGACCTTTATTCCCAAGCCACACACACCGTTTCAATGGGCATCGCAATTAAACTTGAATGCTTCTAAAACGAAAATAGAATTTCTTCGAAGTGCTCTTAGAAAACCCGCCATTCATTTTAAATGGCAGAATCCTGAAATAAGCTTACTGGAGGGTCTTTTTGCCAGAGGTGATCGGCGACTCGCTCAACTGTTGATAAATGCCTACGGTAAAGGGTGTCAATTCGATGGTTGGAGCGATCAGTTTCATTTTTCAAAATGGAATGACGCGCTCAAGGAGACTGGAATTGACCTTGCGTTTTATACCCAACGCCGGCGGTCACGGGACGAACCGCTGCCCTGGGATCATATTCATACAGGTGTTGAAAAATCCTTTCTGCAACAAGAATGGGAAAACGCGTACAATGGCGAAACCATTACGGATTGCCGCGCGGGACAATGCAGTGGTTGTGGTGTGTGCGACTTTAAGGTTTTAGGCCCGGTGGTGTATCAACAAACCGACCAGCGGATGGTTTTCCAGGAAACTATTGATACCGGTCCTCAAGAACGTACTTTTATGAAAGTCGCCTATTCTAAAACCGGCAATGCACGGTTTTTCGGACATCTCGAAATGGTTCATATTTTTCTGCGAGCTATACGCCGATTAAACATTAAGATCGCCTATTCAAAGGGGTTTCATCCCAAGCCGAAAGTGTCTTTTGAGGATCCCCTACCGGTTGGAATCGAAAGCCAAGAGGAGCATTTATTGCTGTGTCTCGATGAACGCCTACAACCCGCGCGGTTAATGCAAATGCTTAATCAGCATTTGCCGGAAGGTATTGTCGTGCATGATTGTAAAATATCGAAAGATAAGGCTCCGCTTAACAGCTCAGATCGTTGTGCATATCGAATCCGCCTAAAAAGCACAGCTTTCTCGGAGCCGGTAATACAATCTTTTCTGACCTCTTCTGAAGCCTTTGAGATTCAAGTCAAGCGTAAACAAAAAACAAAGACCATTAACTTAAAAGACGTTTTAAGGAGGATCCATTTGCAGGATGATGGTCAGCTGCATTTGGAATTAATCCAGAAAGAGGGTATGCGCATACGCGTTACAGAGATTTTGCAGCACTTGTTTGGTTTATCTGAGGAGTCTATTAGATTGGCGAGAATCCTGAAGCTCAAGAATTGATGGGAATTTTTAGTTCAACTTGCTATGATAAATCAAAACAGTTGTCAGCGATTCAAAATCCCTGTTTATGGTCATTTAGACCAAAAAAGCATGGGACCAAGCAAGTATTCCCCTAATCTGAACACCTGCCGAGACATACACTATGTTTAAAAAGCTTATCATCAATATTACCAAACATGAAACGCGAGTTGCCCTTTTGGAAGACGGAACGATTGCCGAGTTATTTATTGAGAGAAAAGATGAAGAAGTAATAGCGGGCAATATTTACAAAGGCCGCGTACAACGCGTGTTGCCGGGCATGCAGGCCGCCTTTATTGATATCGGCCTCAAGCAGGCGGCCTTTATTTACGTTAATGATGTCAATGCCAACGATTTCCAGGAATTTGAAAAACTGTTCATTAAGGATGGCGAAGAAGAAAATCCTGTTGAAGACGACAATAATGAAAAGGCAATTTCAATTATCGAAAAACCGGCGAGCCCTATTGAAGATTTGTTGGTGGAAGGGCAGGACATTCTGGTGCAGGTGGTAAAATCTCCCATTGGTACCAAGGGTGCGCGGGTAACATCTTATATCTCGATTCCTGGCAGATTCTTAGTATTAATGCCAACCTCTGATCATATCGGTATTTCTAGAAGGATAGAAGTTGAGGAAGAGCGACTTCGGTTGAAAGAAATGGTTGATTCGCTGCGAACCGAAGATTTTGGATACATCGTACGCACAGCGGGCGAAGGGATTCAAAGAGAGAAAATGGTCTATGAAATGGGCTTTCTGAATAATCTCTGGGCTAATATTCAGAAGAAATATCGTGGCCACTCAGCACCTTCACTGCTGCATCAAGAATTAACCGTTAGCCTCCGGGCGGTGCGCGATTTGCTCACTCACGAAGTCGACCAAGTCATTATCGATTCACGCGAAGGATATGAATCGGTTTTATCGTTTTTGGAAACTCTGATGCCAAGTCGCAAAGATTCGGTTGCGCTTTATGAGGGCAGCGAACCGATTTTTGATGCGTATAACCTTGAAGGTGACATCTCTCGAGCTCTCAAGAAAAAGGTCTGGCTGAAATCAGGCGGCTATATCGTGATCGAACATACCGAGGCGCTGGTGGCCATTGACGTCAATACGGGTCGGTATGTCGGCAAGCACAATCTGGAGGAGACCATTTTAAAAACCAATTTAGAGGCGGTCAAGGAAATCGCTTATCAAATTCGCCTGCGTGATATTGGCGGGATTATTATCATTGATTTTATTGATATGGCTAAAAAGGCCAACCAAGAAAAAGTATTCAACGCACTCAGAGAGTCCATGGAAAAAGATAAGAGTAAAACGCACATCCTGCCGATTTCAGAAATCGGCTTGATCCAGATGACGCGTAAACGAATCCGTAAATCTATCAACTCTATGTTGTGTGAGCCCTGTCACTATTGTGACGGCGAGGGACAGATTTTATCCAAACAGACGATTTGCTATAATATTTACCGTGAAGTCTTAAGGTTATCCCAGGATGTTACCGGTAGCCGGCTGACATTGCATGTAAACCCTGTCATTGCGGAACTGCTCCACGGCGAAGAACGACAAATTATCAGCGCACTCGAACGGTTGATGGGTAACCAAATTGTTATTTATCCCAATGCTGATTACCACATGGAACAATTCAATTTGTTTGAAACACTAAATAATTAAACGTACGATGCCTTTTCAAACCTTGTATATGCGCAATCCTCATCACTGCTAAAGGTTGGCCCCGCTATCGATGCCATTCGAATCGACCCTCAACAAACGAAACCAAATTTTTCTTTGCTCAGCAATCGAAATAGGGCGTTGACAAATAAAATGAATTATGGTTATCTTTGCAGGTTAAATTTGTCGCCAACCGGAATAATGGAATAATATTGGAATGTTAGAAAAGGGTTAATAATATGAAACGTACTTTTCAACCAAGTCGAACCAAACGCGTGAGAACCCATGGCTTTTTAAAAAGGATGTCTACGAAACAGGGGCGTCGAATTATTAATCGAAGGAGAGCTAAAGGCCGCAAACGTCTTGCCGTCTAATTAAACATCTAATATGAATTTGGCCAGCGGCATGCAATTGGACAGACAGGCTAAAAGCAGACGTAAGTGACAGGCGATTCATTTTCTAAAAAGTTTCGGTTGCGTAAGCGATCCGAGTTTCTGCGTCTGTCGCGGTTAGGAACCAGAAGAGAGGACCGGCATTTTATTTTCGTATTTTATCCCGGGGTTGGCCACTCAAGGCTAGGAATTACGGTTACGAGAAAGGTGGGCAATGCTGCTACACGGAACAGAATCAAACGACAGATAAGAGAATTTTTTCGACGGAATCATCATCAGCTGAAACTGGCATTGGATATTAATATCATCGTTAAAAAAGGCACTGCAGCAACTGCTTCTGCCGATATGATCGATTCTCTTAATCAGCTTTTTAAGCAGCTTTGTGCGATAAATGATAAAAAAGATTTTTTTGCTCATAATTAAGAGTTACCAATTCTTCATTTCACCTCTTTTGGGACCCGCTTGTCGTTTTTATCCTTCCTGTTCCGAATATGCCTATCAGGCCGTTAACAAGCATGGACCGTTGAAAGGAATGTGGTTGAGTATTTTGCGGATTTTGCGCTGTCATCCTTTTCATCCAGGAGGCGTGGATCCTGTGCCATGATCAAATAGCGATGGTTATTTCAAACCATTCGCTTCGGCATCACTTTAGTGGATACTCTTTAGTGACAAGGACTTTCAAAAAGACTTCTGCTAACCGACACCTCGACCCGTCCTTAGCAAGCCTGCCATTATTCATGCCTTGATTGGCTAGTGCGCGGTAATGTTTTTTATCAGGATGCCAATTTTTTAATTCGAACCATATTTTATCAGGAGATTATTATGGGACAGGAACAAGCCCGGTTGATTCTAGCACTCGGCCTTTCGTTTCTTATTTTTCTAGTCTGGGGTTTCTTTTTTTCTGAGAAAGCCCCGGAACAAAAAGCGCCCATCGAGACCGCCCAGCAGGAACCAGCGACTCAACCGGAGAAAGCGCCAATCGTCAAGCCCCAGGCTGTAGCGCCGGTTACGATACCGCAACCAACCGTTGCAAGATCCGCGCGCACGATTGCGGTGGAGACACCGCTATTTATCGCAAAAATAGCTGAGCAGGGCGGCGCATTGATCAGTCTGCAATTAAAGGATTACCGCGAAGCGGTGGATCCAGAATCGCCAATGAAAGAACTTATTGACGAAAATCTGCCAGATGGTTCCGTATTGATATCCTTTCAAAAACAAAGTTTGCCCAATCTTGAAAAGGCGATCTTTACGGCCGACACAAATCAAAACCTTGTACAAGTGGCTGCCGGATCTAAAAATGTCAAGTTCACGGCGGTGTTGCCGAATGGTGCTTGGGTTGAAAAAACCTATACATTTTTAAACGATTCATACCTCATCGGATTAACCGTTGCGATCAACAATGGCTCGGCGCAAAGCATTGTCGATAAATTGGAAGTAGCCCTTCACGGAGATACCCGCGGTCAAGGCAGTGGTTACGGTTTTCAGGGTCCCAGTGGTTTGGTCAATGACTCCTTGGAACAAATCAAGATCAAAAACATTGCCAAAGAAAATCTTTTCAAGGGAAAAATTGGCTGGATAGCTATTCAGGATCGATATTTTATGTCCAGTATTATACCCGCAGCAATGACAGAAGCCAGTATGCAGTTGGGCATGGTCAGCGAAGAGGTTTTCAAAAATCAGATTATGATGCCTGAAGTTTCCATACCCGCCGGAACCCAAAAAGTTTATGAGTATGACCTTTATTTTGGACCTAGATCCATGCGGATTCTGAAAAGCCTGGGCAATGGATTGGCGCGTTCCATTAATTTCGGGATGTTCGATTTTTTAGCAAAACCGTGCTTGTGGTTGATGAATCTTTTTTATCAGGTGATTCCCAACTATGGCATTGCCATAATTATTTTGACCCTTCTGACCAAAATACTTCTCTGGCCATTGGGAAACAAAAGCTACAAATCAATGAATCAAATGAAGAAACTCCAACCCTTAATGACTGAAATTCGCCAAAAACATAAGAACGATAAAAAGAAAATGAATGAAGAAGTCATGGCATTGTATCGCACGTATAAAATCAATCCCTTAGGCGGTTGTTTACCGATGGTAGCTCAGATACCTGTGTTTTTTGCACTTTATCGAATGCTGTATGAGGCCATCGAACTGCGACATGCTCCTTTTTTCGGCTGGATTAACGATTTATCGGCCCCTGACCGACTGTTCCATTTTGATTTTTCCATTCCATTTATGCAGCCACCGTATGGTATTCCTGTATTAACTCTCATCATGGGTGCATCCATGTTATTGCAACAAAAAATGTCACCGCCTCCTGGGGACCCATCCCAAGCCAAGATTATGATGTTAATGCCTATTATATTCACATTCATTTTTATCAATTTCTCATCCGGCCTGGTGTTATACTGGTTTGTAAACAACATTCTTTCAATTGGGCAGCAATATTACATCCAGAAAAAGGCCGGTTAAAATATGGAGGTTGGGCATGGTCACGGACCTTGAGTTTGAAGCAAGAAATATCGAAAAAGCGGTTGAGAAAGCATCCAAAAAGACCAAAATTGACAAAGAAGCGCTTCAATATAAAGTCATTTCATACGGATCTACGGGGATTTTTGGTTTAGTTGGCAGCAAGAAAGCGAAAATTAAAGTATTTCTGCCCGAGAAGGATTCGGACGCGACCAAAAAAATGAAAGGGTCGCTTGCCAGTGACACCGACACACGTTCTCTGGCCAAAGAAAAAGTCGATGCATTTATTTCAGAAGCGGGTATTGAGGAGAATGTTCAGCCTGAGGGAATTTTATCGGAAGAAGCGTTGGAGGCCGGCAAAAAGGTGCTTCAACGCATCATTGATGCTATCACCGCCGATGCCAGCATTGACATTGCCCAGAATTCCCGCAGCGTTCAGTTTAACATTGAAGGCGGCAATGCCGGCATATTAATCGGCAAGCGTGGACAAACGCTCGAGGCGATGCAGTATTTGGTCGAAAAGGTTATCAACAAACATAATGATAAAAGGGTGCGTGTACAGATCGATGTGGAGGGGTATTTGGCCACGCGTAAAAATACACTAGAAAACCTGGCCGCGCGGCTATCCAAAAAAGTTCGTCGTACAGGTCGTCCGGTTCGTGTGGGGCAAATGAATGCCCACGATCGACGCATCGTCCATTTAGCGCTTAAAAACGATAAAGATGTTCGTACCCAGAGCCTCGGAGAAGGTTTTTACCGGAAACTAATGATTTTTCCCAAAAAAAAGCGGTCTGCACGTAAACGCTAAAAAACAGCCGCTTTTATATTAATATTTGTTAGCGCGCAATTTTTGATTTGCATAGCGGTCACCAGTTAAACATGCCCAGCGAAACCATAGCTGCAGTGGCAACCCCGATTGGTAAGGGTGGCATCGGTATTATTCGACTATCAGGCAAACAGAGCCTTACTGCCATCGCTGCCATATTTAAGCCTTCTTCCCCCAAATTGCGTCTAGGCAACGCGGGATGTTTCGCCGACAGTCATAAATTTGATAGTCACCGCTTGTATCACGGCAACATCATCAATCCGGAAACCGGGCATGTAATTGATGAAGTGCTGGTTAGCCTCATGCGAGCGCCCCATTCCTATACCCGGGAAGATGTTATTGAAATCCAATCGCATTCCGGTTTGGTGGTATTAAATGAAATCCTAAAACTCGTACTTAAACAAGATGACATACGAGTCGCCGAACCGGGAGAGTTTACCAAAAGGGCGTTTCTTAACGGCCGAATTGATTTGACGCAAGCAGAGGCTATTATCGATGTTGTTAATGCTAAAAGCGATAAAGCACTAGAAGTCGCCAGTGCTCAAATTAGCGGACAGTTAAAGAATGCTTTGGATGAAATTCGGAAAGAACTGCTCAATATTCAAACCATCCTTGCAGCTTATATAGATTTCCCCGATGACATTGATGAGGATTTTGACACTCAGGCCACTGTAGATTCACTGCAGCGGAAAATCATTGAACCTCTTCAACAAATTTTGCAAGAATACGATAACAAGCATGTCATCAGAGAGGGGTTGCGGATCTCGATTATCGGCCGACCCAACGTTGGCAAATCCAGCCTTATGAACGCTCTGATCAAAAAAGACCGTTCGATTGTAACATCTCTTCCTGGAACCACACGCGATATCATTGAAGAAAATATTAATGTCAGAGGGTTGCCATTAATTTTTACGGACACTGCTGGCCTTCATAATAGCCAAGATCCGATAGAAGTATTGGGAATGGAGCGCACCCGATATGACATTGAAAAATGCGATCTTATTTTGTTTATGGTCGATGCCTCGCAGCCGCTTCTTCCGGATGATTTGCGAATTTACACCGAGATATCCGGAAAACCCTACATTCTTGTCAGAAACAAAATAGATTTAGCCCGTCCGGCGGTTGAATTTGGCGATTCTTTTGATGGGCAAAATTGTTTGGCTAAAGTTGATACCGCCGCCATACTACACCGCGGTGTATCCGAACTAGAGGCGCGTATCGTTGATGGAATTCTCGGGCGTGAGCACCTGGATAGTTTTAATCCGTTAATTCCCAACTTACGGCAGAAGGAAGCTATCGAAAGATCTCTCATGGCTTGCAAAGAGGCAAAAATAGGGATTCAATGCGGCCGTTTTGGAGAGCTTTTAGCGATTGATATTCAAGCCGGGATCGATGCTCTGGATGAGACCATCGGTATCAAAATCAAAATCGATATCTTAGACGAAATTTTTAATCGGTTCTGCATAGGTAAATAATGTTTCACGTGAAACATTAAATGGATTCTAACCGTTAGGGGCGTTTTTACATCTTCTAATTAAAACAACCGGAGATATTCTATGCCATTCAATTATGAAAAGTTTTTTAAAAAATATGAGGCCCTGGTTGGTATGATAGATCAGGTATTTGAAAAGGTAAAAGAAACACACCCAGAATGTGTGCAGTGTAAGATAGAGTGTTCGGATTGCTGTCACGCGGTATTTGATCTATCGCTGATTGAGGCCATGTACATCAATAAGCATTTTAACGCTAAGTTTGTGGATAAGCTGAGAGACCGGTTGCTGGAAAGGGCTAACCAGGCTGATCGCAAGGCGTATCAGTTGAAACGCAAGGCTCACAAAGAACTGGAAAAGGGCAAAGATGAAAACGAAATCTTAGCGGAAATGGCCACCGCTCGAATTCGATGCCCAATGCTGAATGAGCAGGAGATGTGTGATATGTATGACAAACGGCCGATTACCTGTCGTTTGTATGGTATTCCGACCGAAATTGGTGGCAAAGGCCATACTTGCGGTAAATCGGGTTTTAAACAGGGCGAAGCTTATCCCACGGTACATTTGGATGCTATTCAGAAGCAATTGTATGAAATCTCCGTTGAGATGGTGCGCGAAATGAAAACCAAATATGCAACAATGGCTGAAATGTTGGTGCCGCTATCGATGGCGATCTTGACGGAATACAGCGATGAGTATCTCGGTATTTCGGAAAAATGTGAAAATACGGAGAAAAATATAAAATGAAACCTAACGTCAAAGAAGAGGAGCAGCGGAAGAAAGCAATTTTTGACAGCATGTCGACGCGGCGACAGAAGCATATCCTTAAAAAAGGATATGATCAGTGGAATCCATTTATAGAACCCAAAGATCCGATTGATATAAGGCGGGATAAGACCCGCCGTACAACACAAATGCTTGTGCGCGAGTTTTTACAGTCAAGCCAGCTGGAAACCTATGGCAATGAATATGGCAAGGGTGTGATGGAAATGGCTCTTGGGATTATCAATGAGGATGAGCGGGTGAAGGGCATGTTTGAATTTGCCTGCTGGTATCAGGAATTATTGAAACGTGAAGGTGTTTCAAAATAGGGTACGATTTGCGCGAGCGCTTAATAAAGACGAAAAAGTTGCTTTTGTGTTCAGTTCGTTAAAAATTCAACCAGCAAAATCAGGGCCCTTTCAAGAGTCCGTATGCTTGAAAGGGCTCTGTTGCGTACCAAAGAATCGCCTATCTAAACAACCATAAAGCTCCACAAGATACCGGCACAAATCGCTGATCCGATCACTCCCGATGAATTACAAGCCATGGCGTGCATCAGCAGGTAATTACCCGGATCTGACTTCAGGCCCATTAAATGAACTTCGCGCGCAGAACCGGGTACAGCGGAGACACCCGCAGCGCCTAACAAAGGGTTAATTTTTTGTTTTAAAAACATATTCATAATTTTAGCAAAAATAATGCCTGATGCCGTGGCGAAGCTAAAGGCCACCGCACCCAACACAAAGATACTTACCGATTTAGGCGTTAAAAAGACATCTCCTTGGGTGCTGGCCCCAACAGTGAACCCAAGGACGATAGTTGCCGTGTCGATAATGGCGGTACGGGCTGTT
The DNA here is from genome assembly GCA_030066785.1 of Desulfobacterales bacterium. Lineage (GTDB taxonomy): Bacteria > Desulfobacterota > Desulfobacteria > Desulfobacterales > JASJAZ01 > JASJAZ01. The sequence continues at coordinate 18,479 of JASJAZ010000063.1, forward strand.
TGAGCTAAACGTTCGGTTACGCCACATTCCTTTAATAGGTTTCCAAAAAACAGCATACCCAACAGTGGTATTGCAGCCGGCGCCAAGAAACAGGTCAGTAAAACCCCAACAACGGGAAATATAAGCCGTTCCTTTTTAGAGACTTGACGCGGCTCCGGCATGCGGATCATCCGCTCTTCCCTAGTTGTCAGTAGCCGCATGATCGGTGGTTGTATGACGGGAATTAAGGCCATATAGGAATAACCGGCGATGGCCACGGGGCCTATGAGGTGGGGCGCCAACTTAGCGGTTAAAAAAATGGAGGTCGGGCCATCGGCACCGCCAATAATGGCGACACTGGCGGCTTCTTTAGGAGCAAACCCTAAAAATAGGGCGCTAAGCAACGTAAAATAGATACCCATTTGGGCCGCAGCACCCAACAACATCAATTTCGGGCGGGCCAGCAGTGATGAAAAGTCGGTCATGGCACCCAGACCCAAAAAAATAATGGATGGATAGATACCGGCTTTTACCCCGAAATAGAGGTAGTGCAATACGCTGTTTTCTTCGTAAATACCAAGTCCGAATCCTTTGAAAAAGGGCACATTACCGATTAAAATTCCAAATCCGATGGGTACTAATAAGAGAGGTTCATACTTTTTGGCAATTCCTAGATAGACAAACGTACCGCCCACCGCTAGCATAATCAAATGACGATAATCCGCTAGAAAGTACCCTGTGTTAGACAGAAATTGTATCAATAATTCCATTTCGTTTTCCTATGTTCCTGCAAGTTTTGGTTGATCCCATATAAATAAATCAGCTTCTTGGGCAACGAGGATGTTTGATTCCCTAAGGTATTTGATGGTCAGATGAGGGTGGGGTATATTTTCTGCATTTGCAAGCTGATATAGAGCTGACAATGCGAACGGTTGCTCCAGTTGATCAACAAGTGGTTTATAAAGCTGGGCAATTTGGTCTAAATCTGACAGGTCGTCGAGTGTCAGGGCGTCAGATGTTGACGCTTCGACGCAAGGTTCGGTAACCGTAACGGTTGGCGTTTCTGATTTTTTTTCAAAAAACCGCACGATTTTGTGAAGCTGGGAAATAATAAAAGAAAGAACCGATAGGCCGGTAAATACGATTAATGCGCCGGCTATGGCCATGGCCCATCCATTGTGGTGATTGATGTATTCAAATCCGGACACCAGTAGACCTCCTTGTTGTATGACTGTCAGAAAAATGAAACATAGATAGAAAGCCAAATGATGGTCTGCATCGACTCATATGACGGTGGTTTTTTCATTACCAGAGGCAAACGCTTGGCGTTCTGAAGCAACTTGATTGATTTTGTTCATTATTTTTTCACCAATAGCAGCATGGCTTTGCAGTAATCTAAAAAATTCCTGACCCGGCATCCATAAAACGCTACTGTCGATAAGTGCTTCGCCAGATCCCGTGTACTCAAACGGGGCAACGACTGTTGACCATCCCATTATTTCGCTTTTGCTTTCCAATTCAAATGTTTTTCCACCTTCATAGGTAATTTTAAATTTTCCGCTGACAATAATAAAAAATGTATCTGCGGTTCCTCCCCGCTTAAAGAGAACCTCTCCTTGCTTGACTTCGCGAGAGTTTAGCAGTTCCGCTAATTTTTCCAATTCTTCATGATTGAGGTTCTCAAATAGATCTAACGATTCAATGGTGCTGACATTCACAGGCATTGATCTTTCCTTTCGGCTAAAAAGTTTATGATCTATCGCAATGCAGAGCCCTGGCGAACGAGGTAAGCTCTATGGTTGGTGAGTTGTGCTGATGTTAACCTTGCCACAAAGAAGAAAAAATTCCAAAAGGAAAAATTCCAGATCACTACTTTTTCTAAGATCAAGAAAAACAGTTAGGCCTTCATAAAAATATTTAATAAATGATATAATAATTTGGAAAGCAATAAAAAAATTTAAAATTATGAGCCGTTTATTGTTGATGTTAAAAAAAAGCTATTGATTGAATAAAATGACGGTCTCCCGGCTATCATAAAAAAATGGATGTCGATAGACAGAAACGGTTCGTTCAGTAAAACTTCACATGAAGAATAGGGCAGGAATTAGAAGCTCCCTACCGGGAGTACATTTTTGTTAAAATTGGTTGCATCGAAGCTCAAAAAAGGATCACGAAAAAAATGATACTTGACCCGAATATATAAATGGTTACGTTTTGATTTAACACAGGCCACACACATCCCGCTAAAAAAAGTTAATTCATCATGCAATAAAAATTAACACCCTTCCCCTTGTGGCCTGTGTTTTTTATTGGTTTGAATCCTTCGAGGTTTTTTGCAAATATTCATCCCATTCCATCGGCAATAAATATTTTTTTTTGCTATTACATGTTTTGCAAGCAGCAACGACATTGCCTTTTGTGCTTTTACCGCCGCGTCCAATGGGAACGACGTGATCCATTGTCAGTTCATTGGGTGCCGTAGGCTGCCCACAGTAGTGACACCGACCTTTAGCACATTGTCGCTTCCACCACTGCGACTTGCGCAGTAGTCGGGCTTTTTGGCGATTCCGTTTTATTTCCGCATCATCGCCATAAAAAGGGTGACTATTAGTAGCTGCTCTTTTGCGGTGTTTCATTGTTCCACCAAAATAAACATATTAATTCATTTCTAGTATGATAAGATCAAGCAAATTTAATTTGGTAATTGTGCTATCCAACAATGAATCGATTTTTCAAGAAGTTTATAATACGTCGAGGATCCTCCCAAACCTCTGCGGCCGAAGTAGTAGTTGATTTCCAGAAACGATAGCTTTGGATCTGATGGGTTAGAAGCGGCTACCAGATCAAGGCCTGCAAGGTTGATACATGCTTGATCGCAAAAAGTGCGCGTTAAAGAAATGGCTTCAGCTTGGATTGCTTCATCTGAAAAATAGTCAATGTGCGCACCGCTGGCGATGCTGAGATCCAACAGCGGGGCCGAACCAGGCTGCACCCGCCAATAAGAATACATCGCTTCTCCGATAATCACCACGCGCAGGCTACGCTGCAAACCGTCAACATACTTTTGGATTAAAAACCCTTTTTGACCGCTGCGTTCAAATATTGCTGCTTGTTCCAAGCATTTTTCAAGATCCTTGGCTGTCTGAATGAGAAATACATTATGCCCTTCACCGCCCCAGTTAAATTTGAAAACAAAAGGGTAGGGAAAATGGGAGACTAATGCCGTTTCGTTCCACTTGTGAAGATATTTGGAAAGCGACGTGAAGGTCATTGTTAATGGATGCGGGGCGCCGGTGGTGCGAAATAAATGAATTTGACCCAGTTTGCCGGGATGGTTAAATCGCGCATCATAGTTTGGAAAGACATGACGGCAATGTTGACGAGCCATTTTGTATAAGTCCGGACGACATCCTTGCGGTAAGATGACGGCCGTGGCTTTTTTAATTGCCTGAATGTCGTCAATATTTGGTCTGCGGCCGGCACAAATGATGTTTTTTTCCCCATTAAAACAGGGGTGAAAAGACAGAATCATTGTTTCTTTCAAATTCCGAATTTGCGAAGGGCGCGGGTATCCTTACGCCAGTTTTTTTGTACGCGGACAAATAGTTTAAGAAAAACCTTCGTCTCTACCATTTGCTCGATTTCCTTGCGGGCACTCACGCCAATCATTTTCAATCTGCTGCCGCCTTTACCGATAATAATACCTTTTTGCGTGTTGCGCTCCACATGGATACATGCCTCAATATTAACCATACGCTTCGTTTCGCTTCGCTGAAACGAATCAATCGTGACCGCCACGGCATGGGGAACTTCCTGACCGGTCAGTCGAATCACTTTTTCCCGAATAAGTTCTGACACCAAGAATTGTTCCGGCACATCAGTGAGGGCATCTTCTGGAAAGAAAGGCGGACCGCTGGGCAAATGCCGAGCAATGGCGCTAACCAGATCTTCCACTTGATGGCCCAGCTTCGCCGAAACCGGAACAATATCCACAAAGTTAAATAATTGTGCCCATCGGCTTATCAATTGTAGTAACTTTGCGCGTCCAATTAAATCGATCTTGTTCAGGACGAGCAGAACCGGTCTGGGTTGGTTGTGAAGTTTGCTAATCAATATTTCCTCTGAAGCCTGATCCCGATTCCCGGCATCGATGACGAACAGAACGAGGTCCGCATCCTTTAATACCGCTAATGCAACTTCTACAATACGTACATTGAGAATATTCCGGGCGTGATGGATTCCGGGTGTGTCAATAACAACGATCTGAGTGTCAGGGCGATGGACGATTCCGATAATGCGGTTGCGAGTGGTCTGTGGTTTTTTGGATGTGATCGATATCTTTTGGCCCAGCATGCGATTCAGCAAGGTGGACTTGCCCACATTGGGCGCTCCTAGTATAGCCACATAACCGGATCTAAAATTTGCATATGTTTCGTTTTTATGGTCAGAAATCACGGGTAAAAAACCGGGCTTTGGTGGGTAGCGCAGAAACTAGGAATAATCTATGCTATCCCCAGCAATGGTTCAATTTGACGCCAAAGCGTTTGCTTGCCTTGACGTGATTTTGCTGAAAACAAAATGAAATGTGATGCCGGTATGCAAAGAGCGGATTCAATTTGACGTTGCCGCTGGCCCTGCTTGTTTTTGGATAATTTATCCACTTTGGTCAATACTAAAATTGATGCCAATCGGTGCTGCCGTAGCCATTGCAGGAACCGTATTTCTTCAGAACCGGGGTTTCGCCGTATATCCAAAAGCAATACCAATCCCTTTAATACCGATCTGGTGGTTAAATAGGTTTCAATCATCGGTTTCCATTGACGACGCAGTTGCATCGGTACTTTGGCATACCCATATCCGGGTAGATCAACAAACAGAAACTCCCGATTAATTGAAAAAAAGTTAATCAGTTGGGTCTTACCGGGCGTTGAACTGGTTTTAACCAACCGTTTGCGATTAAGCAGTGTGTTGATTAATGAAGATTTGCCGACATTGGAGCGACCCGCAAACGCTATCTCCGGCAGTCCGTCATCCGGATATTGCTGCGCTTTGACGGCGCTGATTAAAAATTCGGCGGATACAATTTTCATAGCCATTTACCGCGTAGTCGGATGGATGAAAGTGAATTGAAACAGATATCGGTTTGCAGCGTATCAGTTACCGAGCACACAAACTAATCTCGGCGATTATGGATATAGCGCTCCAAACGGTTCATTGCCTCGGCGATATTTTCCTTGGAGTTGGCGTAGGAGAATCTTAAATAGCCCTCACCCTGGGAGCCAAAATCGATGCCGGGGGTAACGCCAACATGCGCCTTTTCAAGAATGTCGAAAGCCAGTTGATAAGAATCGTGGGAAAGATGCTTCGCATTGGCAAACACATAAAAGGCGCCGGTGGGCTCAACCGTAATGCCAAATCCGAGCTCACGAAGCCGGTCAAGCATGAATCGCCGTCTTTCATTATAGGTTTTGCGCATGCGAGCCACATCCTGATCAGCCTCCTTAAGCGCGGCGATGCCGGCTTTCTGAACAACTGAATTGGCCGAGATAAAAAAGTTTTGCTGAATTTTTTGGATGGCACGCACGAAAGACGGTGGCGTAATCAAGTAGCCCAGGCGAAGACCGGTCATGGCGTAAAGTTTGGAAAAACCATTGAGCACAAAAGCATTATCTGTGAATTCCAGGATGGAATGAGCTTTACCTTCATAGACGAGTCCGTGATAAATTTCATCGGAAACGATGAAAGGTGATAGCTGGGCGATGGCTTCCATGCGTTCCGGGGTCAGCAGATTGCCCGTGGGGTTGGACGGTGAGTTAATGAAAATGGCGCGTGTTTTGGCGGTAATGTTCGTTTTAATGGCCTCGGGGCGGTATTGAAAGCCATCTTCTTCATGCACCGGCACCGTGATAGGTCGCGCATTTAAGAATTTAATGAAATTTGGATAGCAGGCGTAATGCGGATCCGAGATAATGACTTCATCGCCCTGATTTAGAAGGGCGGAGAACAATACAAACATTGCAGGTGATGTGCCGGAGCTGATGATGACCTGGTCGGGCGTCACCTTAACACCATATTTTTCAGAGTAGTAATCACAAATGGCTTCCCTCAGTTCTAGCAATCCGAGACTATGCGTGTAGTGGGTATGGCCTTCGTCAAGGGCTTGGCAAGCGGCAGCTTTAATGCAATCGGGTGTCTCAAAATCAGGTTCACCTACCTCTAGGTGGATGATATGAATGCCTTTGCGCTCCATCTCGTGCGCTTTTTCTAAAACATCCATCACGATAAAGGAGCTAATATTACAGGTTCGTTTTGAAACCATCGCACATACCTCGATGTGTTATGAATGCGGTTGAAGCGAGGCCTTAATTGTAAAACAATCTAATATCCCGGAAGAAAAAACTATATTACTTTATTTAAGGGATATTCGATGATACCCTCGGCACCTGCTTTCAACAGTTTTGGAATCAATTCGCGCACCACGGCGGTATTAATAACCGATTCTACGGAAAACCATTCAGTTTGAAAAAGATTAGCAACCGTCGGCGCATTGAGACTCGGCAGAAGAGCGATTATCGCCTCCAATTTGTCTTTAGATACGTTCATTTTGATGCCAACCATTTTTTCGCCTAAGAGAGCGCCTTTCAGTAACAGCGCTATCTGTTTGATTTTTTCTCTGCGGGAACCATCCTGCCACGCATCAAGATTGGCAATTAATTGGGTATTGGTTTGCATGAGTTCATGAATGATACGCAAACCGTGGGCCTTGATGGTGCTGCCGGTTTCAGTCACCTCCACCACGGCATCCGCTAGCCCTGAAACGACTTTGGCTTCCGTGGCCCCCCACGAGAATTCCACTTCAACATTAATTTGTTGTTCAGCAAAATAATTGCGGGTATATTCGACCAGCTCGGTGGCAATTTTTTTGCCCTCTAAATCCGCGATCTCTTTGATGTTAGAATCATACGGTACGGCCAAAACCCAGCGGGCCGGCCTTGAGCTGACCTTTGAATATATCAGGTCAGACACCACATGGATATTGGAGTGGTTTTCTGCGATCCAGTCTTTGCCGGTAAGACCCGCATCCAGGGTACCGTTTTCTACATACCGAGACATTTCCTGGGCGCGGCAAATAGCGCATACAATGGAAGTATCATTAATTTCCGGAAAATAGCTGCGTCCATTGACGTTGATTTCCCAGCCGGATCGCTTAAACAAGGCGATTGTTGCACTTTGCAGACTTCCTTTGGGAAGACCTAATTTGAGCGGTTTGTCCATCTATTTATAAACCTCCTCGGGATCAAATACGGGTTTATCGGTGATACAGGCGTTACCATCCACGATTTTTTGGAAAAAACAACTTCGATGGCCGGTATGACAGGCAGCGCCACCAATCTGGTCAACTTTTAACAGAACCGTGTCATTATCGCAGTCGATGCGGATTTCTTTTACAAGCTGAATATTGCCCGATGTTAGCCCCTTGACCCAAAGCTCCTGTCGGCTACGACTCCAATAAGTAGCTTTACCCGTGGCCAGAGTGGCTTCCCAGGCATCTTTGTTCATAAAGGCAACCATCAAGATTTCATTGCTACGAACATCTTGTGCTATTGCAGGGACCAGTCCATCTAATTTCGTAAAATCAAGCGTTATCATCATCTGTTCCAATAATCTTTACCTGGTATCCGACTGTGTTGATACAGAATTGATTTGCCGATAAATGCAGAATTAATTATTACCAATTGAATGTATAGATTCGCTCAAAGCACCTTTGATTTTAGGATGAATAAGTCTTTGATCTACATTACAATTATAAAAACTATCTTAACTATCGAGTCAGAAGAATAAAGTCAAATAATAAATTTATGAGTAAACCTTGCTTTCTGTATCATTTTTAGCTATTCTAAGCGCTTATAAAGGAAAATATCATATCTTGGACTAGGGAATTATTAGCTCTATGGCTGCAGCAAAACGTAAATCCGACATTTTACAGAATCGGGCAAAGCGCGGGTCGCGGGACGTCACCCGTCACCTTGTAAAATGGTCGCTAATATTGGTGCTGTTTATGTTGGTCGCTGGGGCGGTAGCGGCGGTCAGTGTATTTTTCTTTTTGAACAGAGATCTACCAAAAATTCAATCACTATCTGATTATCATCCGCCCATTATCACCACGGTTTATTCTGATGATGGGCGCAAAATCGGTGAATTTTATAAAGAGCGCCGCATTGTCATACCGCTTGTGAAAATGCCCAAAATGCTAACGGAAGCTTTTATCGCAGCGGAAGATTCCCGTTTTTTTAAGCACAAGGGCATCGATATTTACAGTATCATTCGTGCGTTTTTTAAAAATCTTGAGGCCGGCACCATTGTACAGGGCGGCAGTACCATCACTCAGCAGGTAACCAAATCCTTTTTTCTGACCCCTGAGAAAAGCTACAATCGTAAGATCAAAGAAGCCATTTTAGCCTATCGCATCGATAAAACTTTTTCTAAAGAAGAGATTTTATTTCTCTATTTAAACCAGATCTATCTGGGCCATGGCGCTTACGGCGTGCAAGCTGCTTCTGAAAATTATTTTGGCAAATCGGCTGAAAGCCTTAATTTGGCGGAAGCCGCCATGTTGGCGGGTCTGCCTCAGGCTCCCAGTCGTTATTCACCGTTTCATTTTCCGGAAAGGGCCAAACAACGTCAGATTTATGTACTGAATCGAATGGTGGCCGAGGGTTACATTACCAACATCCAGGCTACCGAGGCCATCAACACCGAGCTGGACATTAAACCCCGCCGCAATTGGTACATTGAAAAAGTTCCGGTTTATACGGAGCACGTTCGCCGCTACGTCGAAGAAAAATATGGACCGGAGATCCTATACAACGAGGGCCTGAAAGTATACACAGCGGTTAATATTGAAATGCAGAAAGCCGCTCGTGCCGAAATCACCAAAGGTTTGCGGGAACTTGACAAGCGGCAAGGGTATCGAGGACCCATAAAGCATCTGCAGCCCGAAGAGATCGAAGCCTTTTGTCAAGAGCAGCAGGAACAGCTGGCGAAAGACCCGATTGCCGCAGGCCAAGAGCTGGAAGGAGTGGTGGTTAAAATAGATCAAAAGCAAAATGTGGCAACCGTTCGAATCGGTGATGCATTGGGAACATTGGCAATTGATGATATGCGTTGGGCCCGCAAACCGGACCCGGAAGTACCCTATTACCAAACCAAGCTCCGCAAAATGAAAGATGCATTATCAGAAGGTGATGTTATATTGCTGAAGGTCAAAGAAAAGCCTGAGGATTCAGATGTTTGGTCTGTCGTTTTGGAGCAAGTACCCAAGGCTGAGGCCGCGCTGCTGTGTCTTGATTCTGAAACGGGATATGTCGTATCCATGGTGGGAGGCCAAGATTTTACGCAAAGCCAATTTAATCGAGCGATCCAGTCGCGTCGGCAACCTGGTTCCGCTTTCAAGCCGATTATCTACGCGGCCGCGTTGGATAAAGACTATACACCGGCGTCGGTGATCATTGATTCGCCCATTGTATTTGAAGACGAAGAGCGGGATTTTACCTGGAAACCAAAGAATTACAAAAAAAAGTTTTTTGGTCCCACTCTGTTTCGGGTGGCCTTGGCGAAATCCCGCAACGTGGTAACCATTAAGCTGCTGCAGGATATTGGTATCGATTACGCTATTGAGTATGCGCAGAATTTGGGCATCAAATCCAATTTAAATCGAGATCTATCCATCGCTTTGGGATCATCTGGGATCTCTTTGTTGGAGCTGGTTCAAGCCTATTCGATATTCAACAATCTGGGATATCTTGTACCGCCCATTTTTATTACGCGCATAGAGGATCGCCACGGCAATATCATCGAAGAACGGGAACCCACCCGTGAAAAAGTGTTAGATCAGGCCACCGCCTACATCATGACAAATCTTTTGGAAGGTGTGGTGAAAAATGGCACCGGTTTTCGTGTCCGCGCCCTGGGAAGGCCGGTGGCCGGTAAAACCGGTACAACCAATAATCTGTTTGATGCCTTGTTCGCAGGCTTTACACCGCGATATACGACTGGTGTGTGGGTTGGCTTTGATGAGGAAGCTTCGCTGGGTGAAGGTGAAACCGGTTCACGGGCGGCAAGCCCCATATGGCTAGGCTTTATGAAGCGTATACTGGAAGACAAGCCGGTTAGGGTTTTTCAAGTTCCGGAAGGGGTTGTTTTTTCCAAGATTGATGCTGAAACAGGCCTTTTGCCGATTCCTGAATCCACCAATACGGTTTTTGAATGCTTTAAGGAAGGCACCGTTCCCACCGAATACACCAAAAAACCGGATACGGTGACGGAAGAGGAAGAATTTTTCAAACAGGCGATGTAATAAAAAAACGCCTGCTAATCTATGTAAAGCTTCACCTTAGCACCTGCAACCACTCCATCTTTAGTCTGAATACTATCGACCCGTGATATTCATTGATAGGCTGGTTGTGTTATTTGATGAATGCTCGCTCATATGACGAAGGGTTGGCTTCATTCTTCGGTTGGTAATCGAACCAACAAAACAGGAACATTGGCGCGGCGTGAAACCCGTCGGGCTGTTCCTCCCATCATGGCATCTTTAAAGGTGCCGTATCCATGACTTCCCATGACGATTAAATCGCATTGACTTTTTTCAGCCTGGGCAAGAAGTTCTTCCACAGCATCGCCCCGTTTCACCACAATATCATCGGCAACAAAAGATTGGTCCTCGCACCCATTTTGGGCTGATTCACAAAACTTATCTAAAACCTCGCGAATAACCATATGGTCGCGCTGTTTGCCGATGAGCACCTGGCGTGCATCTTCCACATGCTGCTGTTTGATTTGATCCCATTGTTCAGCGCTGATGTAGCCTATCACCTTTTCATCCAAATCCGGGTCCTCGGTGACAACGTGCACAATGGTCAGCGGCGCTTGATAGAGATTGGAAAGGCTGACAGCATAGGCAAAGGCTTTTAAGGCATAGGGTGACAAATCGGTGGCATACAATATTCTTTTTATCTCGACTTTGGGCAATATCATTGGCTGCACCTCCGATAGTGAAACGATGCGATGGCGGGAAAGACAAACTGTTTAAAACACATGATAATTAACACTAATTGCTGGCAGGTGATTTTTTTAACATGCCTTTTAGGGACTTAATCCAGATGCCGCTTAAAATCCAGGAATAGGCATACGTGCCCAAAAGGATCAGCACAAATGCTTTAATGATGTCCATGGCGCTGCCGTTTAAGGAAAAGCCCGGCACGTAGCCGAATAAAAACGGTCCCAGATACAAAAATTTAGCAAATTTAAATGAGGTAAAGGCCGTTTTCCACATATTAGCCTTGGCAATCGTGGCGCCTGCAAAAGCGGCGATGCACACCGGCGGTGTGATGTTGGAATCCTGCGACAGCCAGTAAACAATCATATGAGCTGCGATTTCATTGACCCCCAGATGGATCAGGGCCGGCACAGCCACCACCGCGGTAATCAGATAGGCGGCGGTCACCGGAACCCCCATCCCCAGCACCAGGGAAGCCAGGGCAACAAACAAAATCGTTAAAACCAGCGAGCCACCGGCCAGTTCGATCACAATATCAGCAAAGGTGAGCACCAGGCCACTGTAGGTGAGCACCCCGATGATAATGCCGATGACCCCCACGGTGGCGCCGATCTTGAGGCTGTTTTCAGCACCTGCGCGGGAGGCTTTCACAAAGCTCACCAGTTCGGCTTTGACATCCACTCCTTTGGATCGGCGGTAAAAGAGCATGATGGCGGAAAAAACCAGTCCATAGAGCACCAAAAGCTTCGCAGAGAATACTTTTCCCATAAAAGCCGTACCGGATTCCCCCATTATGGGCTTGGCGATCCAAGGTAAAATCGTCCCGCCAAGGAGCAAAAAGGCGGCTATCCAAAATATCGTTAGATCGATTCGCGTTTCTATGGTTTTGAAACTAACCGCAACACAGGTGGCCAATCCCAGGATGGCGGAGTAGGCTGGCGAATAACCGGTCAGCATAAAAATCGTAATGACGATCAAGGGCAGTGTGTAGGGCCATTGTGTTTTAAAAATTTCAGAAGCGCTGTGTTCGCTTTTTTCGCCTCTGATATTGTGCATCTTGGCTTCATAGTGCACCATGATAAACACGCTGAACACATACATCAGCGCCGGAAATATGGCCACCAGCATGATTTTAGAATAGGGAACCCCGGTCAGCTCGGCCATGATAAAGCCGCCGGCACCCATGATGGGGGGCATGAACATGCCGGAAATG
>JASJAZ010000064.1 GCA_030066785.1 Desulfobacterales bacterium
AAATGAACGATAGGTCGAACCATACGCTATTACCGCTAACGCCGATTAATCATACACGGTAATTTCATATGATTACCGTTTGACCGGGTAGTTGTTTTGATTCCAATTCACAATACCGTAGCGCATATTATAAATACGCTTAAAACCGTTATCGATGAGAATTTTGGATGCCACGGTGCTACGGTTACCGGTGGCACAATAAACCAAAATGTCCTGGTTTTTATGGGTACCGATTTCCTTCCAGCGCCGCTGCAGGTTTTGCACTGGAATTAAAACCGAATCGTTCAGATGTCCGCGTTGATATTCTGCCGGTGTCCGCACATCTAAAATTAAGGGTGAGATATTGTTGATAAGTTCCGCAGCCTCTTTGGCGGTGACCTCCCGGTAATTGGGCTGCCGATATTCTATGACCGCAATCACACCCTGCACCGCACCCAATACAAAAGGATAGGTCCCCGTCTTTTTCATTTTGAAATACGGCGCTTCGGCAAGATTATTTGAAAGCTTCTGATCGATAGCAAGTGCCGGGATGGACAGCGCTGGGTTGCGAAAGGCATGATTCAATTCAAATTTTATGTAATCGCCACGATAAACCGTTAAATGCAGCTTATCGGGTGTCATTTCAATCGGCAGTATACGGAAGCCACCTATCACCTTACCGGAAACAGCAGGGTTCGCAGCTGGCGTATTTGCGACAGAGAGCTCCCCCAAAATCATCCCCGAAAAGATGATCATGCCAATTGTCATCAATGCTATTTTTTTCATTTGCCACCTCTTGGTTTGCCTAACTCTGAGTTTGTTCAATCGTTACGCCTAATTAAATCAAAATATGGTATACATGTAATAATCATTATTTTTTGTTTTTACATTTACGGGCAATCATACGGCGCTTTTAATCAATTCACAATCCGAATAAGCCAATATATACAAGCCAATTACCATTTTTATTTTCAAAATCGAAAAATACCTTGAATTACACGATTTTTCGTGTATGGAAAAAGCACTCAAATTTCAAGCAACTGGGATGAATTGCACCAATGCCAGCTAAAGACAGCTATACCGCCAAATCGATTGAAGTTCTGCGCGGCCTGGAGCCGGTTAAGCGCCGACCGGGAATGTACACCGATACCTCCCGCCCCAACCATCTGGCCCATGAAGCCATCGACAACAGTGTGGACGAAGCCATTGCCGGGTTTGCGTCGCGCATCGATGTCACACTGCATGAGGACGGTTCTCTGGAAGTGGTCGACAATGGCCGCGGGATGCCCACGGATGCCCATCCGGAAGAAAAAAATATGTCCGGCGTGGAAGTAATTATGCTCAAACTGCATGCCGGGGCCAAGTTTTCCAACAAAGATTATCATTTCTCCGGGGGCTTGCACGGTGTGGGTGTCTCGGTCCTCAACGCGCTTTCATCGCGCACCGAGGTGGAGATCCGGCGCGGCGGACAAAAATACCAAATCCGCTTTGCCGACGGCAAACGCAAAACCAAGCTCAAAGTTGTCGGCAAAGTCGGTGCCCGTAATAGCGGCACAGCTCTGCGCTTCTGGCCCAATCCGACGTATTTCGACACCGTTAAATTTTCCTTGCCGCGCCTGAAACATACCTTGCGTGCGAAAGCGGTTTTGTGCCCCAAGCTGACGGTCACTCTTCGTCAGGCGTCTTCCGGTGAGACGGAGCAGTGGTACTATGAAAACGGCCTCAAAGACTATCTAAACGATCAATTGGCTGGATTGGAGTTGATCCCGAATGAACCGTTTGTGGGCGAACTGGCCGGCAAAGATGAAATGGTCTCTTGGGCCGTCGTCTGGCAGCCGGAGGGGGGCGACACCATCACCGAAAGCTATGTCAATCTGATTCCCACGCCCCAGGGTGGAACCCACGTCAATGGTTTTCGCGCGGGCTTATTGGCATCCATTCGTGAATTCTGCGAATTTCGCAAACTGATCCCCCGGGGGATTAAGTTGGGCCCGGAAGATATTTGGGAAAAATGCAGTTACATTTTGTCGGTTAAAATGGCTGACCCTCAGTTTTCCGGGCAAACCAAAGAACGCCTGTCATCACGCGAAAGTGCCTCGTTTGTCAGTGGAGTTGTTAAAGATGCCTTCAGCCTGTGGCTCAACCACCATACCGAGGCCGGCGAAAAACTGGCAGAGATGGCCATCGAAAGTGCGCGTAAACGCCTCAAAGCCGGCAAAAAGGTGGTGCGCAAAAAGATCACTTCCGGTCCGGCGTTACCCGGCAAATTAGCCGATTGTGTCTCCCAGGACCCGGATCATACCGAACTGTTTCTGGTGGAAGGCGATTCCGCCGGCGGTTCGGCCAAACAGGCCCGGGATCGACAATTTCAGGCGATCATGCCGCTGCGGGGCAAAATTAAAAATACCTGGGAAGATGAATCGGCCATGATTCTAAATTCCAAGGAGATTCATGATATTGCCGTGGCTATCGGTGTGGATCCGGGCTCCCGGGATTTAAACGGATTACGTTACGGAAAAATCTGTATTTTGGCCGATGCCGATTCCGATGGTCTGCACATCGCTACCCTGATTTGTGCGCTTTTCTTACGCCACTTCCAGCCACTGGTGGAAGCCGGCAATGTGTATGTGGCCATGCCGCCGCTTTTTCGGGTGGATGCCGGCAAAAATGTCTTTTACGCGCTGGATGAAGCCGAAAAAAATGCGATTTTAAAACGACTTAAAGCCCAGAAGATAAAAGGTAAAACTAATGTGCAGCGCTTCAAAGGTTTGGGTGAAATGAATCCGGTACAATTGCGCGAAACCACCATGGCACCCGACACCCGTCGTTTGGTTCAACTAGAGCTGGTCTCTGAAAAAAAAGCCTTTAAGGTCATGGATATGCTGTTGGCCAAAAAGCGCAGTGAAGACCGTAAACATTGGCTGGAAAAAGAAGGCAACCTGGCCGATTTCAGCGCCTAAATAATCCTATATAAAGAGTCTGATACCAATGGAAACAGCCACCTTATCTAATTTTCACGATATTGAACGCATGCCCCTGCATCAATTTACCCGCCGGGCGTATCTCAACTACTCAATGTATGTGATCATGGATCGCGCGCTGCCGTTTATCGGAGACGGGCTTAAACCGGTGCAGCGCCGCATTGTGTATGCCATGTCCGAGTTGGGTCTCAAGGCCACGGCCAAATATCTTAAATCCGCCCGCACCGTAGGCGACGTGCTGGGCAAATATCACCCCCATGGCGATAGCGCTTGTTACGAGGCCATGGTCCTGATGGCCCAACCGTTTTCCTATCGTTACCCGTTGGTGGATGGCCAGGGAAACTGGGGCGCCCCGGACGATCCCAAATCTTTTGCCGCCATGCGCTACACCGAAGCCCGACTATCGGCCTATGCCGATGTGCTGCTGTCGGAGCTGGGCATGGGAACCGTGGACTGGGGCCTCAATTTTGACGGGACTCTTAAAGAACCCTTGGCGCTGCCTGCCCGTCTGCCCAACATTTTACTCAATGGCACCTCCGGCATCGCCGTGGGTATGGCCACCGACATTCCGTCACACAATCTCAAGGAAGTCATCGATGCCTGTGTGCGACTGCTTGAAAAACCGCGGTCCACACTGGAAGATATCTGCAACATCATTCAGGGACCTGACTTTCCCGCCGGGGCTGAAATCATTACGCCCCGTGAAGAAATTATCAACATCTACCAGAGCGGGCGCGGCGTTATTAGAGTCCGGGCCACCTTTGAAATCGAAAATGGGGATATCGTCATCACGGCACTACCCCACCAGGTATCGCCGGCCAAAGTACTGGAGCAGATTGCCGGGCAAATGACGGCCAAAAAATTGCCGATGGTGGTGGATCTGCGGGATGAATCGGATCACGAAGAGCCGATTCGGCTGATCATTGTGCCGCGCTCCAACCGCGTCGACAAAGAAGCCCTGATGGCCCATCTGTTTGCCACAACAGATCTGGAGCGCTCCATTCGCATCAATCTGAACGTGATCGGCCTTGACCGCCGCCCCCAGGTCAAAAATCTGCTAACACTTCTCAAGGAGTGGATAACCTATCGCAAAGAAACCGTGCGCCGGCGCCTGACGTATCGTCTGGAAAAGGTTCGCGAGCGACTGCACATTCTCAAAGGCCTGCTGATAGCCTATCTTAATCTGGATGACATTATAAAAATTATTCGCGCCAATGATAAGCCCAAACCGGCGCTCATGAAAAAATTCAAGCTCAGCGATGTGCAGGCCGAGGCCATTTTGCAGATCAGGCTGCGCCAGCTGGCGCGCCTGGAAGAAATTAAGATAAAGACCGAGCAGAAAACACTTAACGATGAACGTAAAACCCTCGAAAAAATTCTTGCCTCGGAAACACGGTTGAAAACCCTGGTAAAAAAAGAATTGAAAAGCGACGCTGACGCTTTTGGCGACGAGCGGCGTACCGCCATTGTTGAACGCGCTGAAGCCCAGGCTATCTCCCAGGCGGAACTGGCACCGGTGGAGCCTTTAACCGTCATTCTTTCCCACAAAGGGTGGGTGCGGGCCGCCAAAGGACACGACATCAATCCGCTCAAACTCAATTATAAAGCGGGCGACCAGCACTTAAGCACCGCCTGGGGCAAAAGCAATCAACCGGCGATTTTTCTGGACTCCACCGGTCGAAGCTACACCCTGGCCGCCCATACGTTGCCGTCCGCCCGTGGACAGGGCGAGCCCTTGACCGGCCGACTCAGTTTGCCCAACGGCGCCAAAACCGTGGGCTTGGTGATGGGGGAGCCGGATCAGCAATTCCTGGTTGCCAGTGATGCCGGCTACGGTTTTGTGGCCAGATTATCTGATATGTTAACCAAAAATCGTAAAGGCAAAACGTTTTTGAGCCTGCCCCAGAGCGCCCGGGCGCTGCACCCCCTGGCGGTCAATGATTTTAAAAGCGATCTGATCGTGGCGGTGAGCAATGATGGCCGTATGCTCGTTTTTCCGCTGAAGGACCTGCCGGTTTTACCCCGGGGCAAGGGCAACAAAATTATCAATATACCCCCCAAACGGCTTAAGACGCGGGAAGAATTTGTCGCGCATCTGTTCTTGCTGCCACCCAAAACCCAGCTGACGGTGTATGCCGGTAAACGCTATTTGAATTTAAAAGGCGAGGGGCTGGCCCACTACATGGGCAATCGGGGACTGCGGGGCCGCAAGTTACCCCGGGGCTTTCAGAAGGTGGACCGGCTGGCCGTGGTGGAAGACCATCAGATGTCGCTGCTTTAGCCGCTTGGTCCAAGTAGCGGCAATTTCAAAATAGACCATCTACCAGATACCGGCGCCAAGTCCATATTTCGGGCAAAGCAATACGACGCCGGCAAATCGGTTCAGAGGCCTTTTTTCTTTTTTTCAAGGAAAAGTTTTTTCAGCAAATTCTCTGCGAATAAACTCTGACTGGCGTTCAATTTTAGCCACGGTTTTGCCCACCGCTGGATCTTCTTTGGCCAGCAGCGGCGTCAAGGCTGCATAGTATTTCTTTTCCACCGTTTTGAGCTGGTTTAAAAATAGTAAGTAGGCCGATCGGTTCTTATATGCCGATCGGATTAATGTCTCCATGTTGTCGCCGTCCGCATGCAATAAATCCTCGTAGTGCGCTGCCAGTACCGCAAGCCACTGTCGATAGGGCTTATATACATCTTTACTCAAACCAGAATGGCGAATGACATCGTCGAAATCCACATCAGCTCCTTTTTTAATCGCCAGATATACCTTATCCAATAAGTTTTGAGGCGTCTTAGAATAATTTTCGGCAAACATCCGCCGACCTTCCACATATTTTTTATGGCGATACATATGGTAAACCAAGATGATGGGGATTAGAATCATCCAGACCGTGGCCTTGGGTTTATCAAGTACGTTTGCTGCCAAGGTATAGGCAAACTGCTGCTCATGCTTCCAAACAAACTCTTTTTTGGCTTCCAAAGAACTCATGTTTAACCATTATGATTGGGGTTGGTGGAAAACACCGGATGCAGATCAGTATCAGAGGCGAGCAAAGTCAGGGTTGAAACAATCTACACTATTTTCAGCTACAAAAATTGCGGGAAAAAGCCCGTTTGATCGGAACGCTGTATAGCAACAACAGGCTCATCGGCTAACATCTGCTTCGGTTTTATAACAGAAAACCATCATCTTTAAAATACAAACCGGGCAGACCTCAAGAAGGGGCCTGCCCGGCTGTTCTGTATCATTTATCATTTCAACATCAACAACTTGTCCCCGCACTATTTGGGCGGATATTTCATGGAATTGGTCATGTTGATATCAGCTTCGGAAAATTCCTCGATTTCCGTGTAATAAAGCGCACCGGCATCGATGTCACGCTCTTCAATAAAGGTAACCAGCGGCTTGACCATGGGCACCTTCTCTATCCAGGGCCCGACAACAAACATGAAAATCAACACCAAGCTACAACAAAAAACCAAGTTAAGGTATTGAAGCAGTCTGTGCTTGCCCCTGCTATTGCCGGTAGCGTCATTGGGCATCACGGACGGTTCTTGATATGTCATGGTTAAATCCTCGCGGTAATTTCCGGAAATACCTTGTAAAACATGATGTAGGCCATCAGCAGCGTCAGTATCAGGTTAAAGGATTGTCCGCATACGTACAGGATGAGGGGTTTACCGCCGCTGAAATGTTCTTTGAGTTCGCGGAAGTTGGTGGCCAGACCAATGCTGACGAAAGCCAGACAGAAAAACCAACCTCGAAAGATTTTGGAGAAACCGCGAATGGCCCCCTGGTCGATTAACGTGTAGCCCACATCTTTTCCAATGCTCTCATACATCAATGAAAAAATAATGGATGCCACAATAAATCCAATGACGAATTTTGGAAACCGGTGCCAGATTTCAGATGCCGGCACTTTTTGACCTGGGATGCGATCCACGCGTGCGCACCAATATATCGCAACGCAAAAAGCAATCACACCGATCAACACGTTCTGAATCATCTTGATGGTAGCGGCCACATACAGGGCGCGGTCACTTAAAAACGCACCGGCCGCGGCCACGGCGCCGGTGGCGTCAATGGTTCCACCCATCCAGGCGCCGCCCAATACATGGGGCATACCGGTTGCCTTAATAACCGCCGGCATCACAATCATCATGACGGAGGTAAACACCAGTGACAGGCCTACGGCCAGAGTCAGTTCTTCTTTTTTGGCCCGGCAGGCCGATGCCGTGGCAATGGCAGCCGACACGCCACAGACCGACATGTCCGAAGACACGGTGATATTCAGCGTCTTGGATGGAATTTTAACGACCTTCTGTCCGAAAATGTAGGTTAATATCAGAACGGTCGGTGTCACCACCCAGGCCACAAAAATCCCAGGTACGCCGATAGAAAGAATTTTACCGAAAAGAATTTCGGCTCCCAGTAAAACCAGGCCGGTTTTGATGTAATATTCCACCTGTACGGCTTCCATGACCCACTTGGGCGTTCCAACGGTGTTGCTAATAATTAAGCCGAACAGGATTGCCCAGGCCGCATAGCCGATACCGTATTGCTTCATGGTGCTATTGCCCGCCGCAACATATGCCAGAACGGCAATCAGAAAGACAAAGACAAATCCGACAACAAATTTCCCGAATGATTTGCCCATGACCGCCCAGCCAATGCCAAAAAAGATACCCATAACGATCATCAATCCAATTAGATAAGGTATCTGGTTAAACGGCTTGGCGGCGGCTTTCTTTTTGGCCTTGGATTCTTTGGTGTGGGCGGCCCGCCAGTCGTCAATGGCATCCACGGCCTGGGCATTCAGCGTCTCATTACTGAAACCCGCTGAAGCCGCCGCCGCTTGTGCAACCTTGGCAGCCGTTAAAGTTTCGGCAGCGCTAGCTTTGGCCGCATCGTATTTTACAGCGGCGGCCGCATTTTTAGCATCGGCAGCATCTTTGCTGAATACAAAAGCTTGCACCGGATTCCCTTTCCATCCGTGGGGTTTGTTTGTAAAGTTTTTAATGAATTTGCCGGCCGAGGAACTGGTGGCCTTGAGCTTTTTCTTGGCATCCACCGCCTGATACCACGCCACCGTTTTAAACGGCGCTCTTGCCGACTCAGCCTCCAGTGTTGCATTGGCCTTGGCAATTTTATCGCGCATGCCCTCGGGGCCACGCGGTAGAAAGATAATGAGTCCGACGAGCAGGAGAAAAAATCCCAACCAAATAGCCCAATAATCTTCTTTTTTCCAGAGATCGGAAAAGCTGGTTGTCGCCCGATCACGGACAACCTGGCTTCCTTCAGGTAGCGCTTCAGCTTCGTTCGCCATTTTACATCTCCCTTCGATTATTTACCGGTAGTTGATGTTCGTTTATTTTTCTAAACAGTTAAAATACGTACGATAAAATGCCTATTCAAGATATATTCTGAAATTTCGTTTAACCAATAGATGACGTTAAGATAAAAGACCGCCCCAAAAAGCATCTCTACAGGTGCTTCCCGTTTTATGGCATTCCAATCCGTTGAATTAATGGCGTGCCACACGCGATATAAGCACCATCCTCACGACATTTATGCATTCTGGATTCGAAAAATATGTTTGTGCATTACTTTAAAATCATTGACTTTATGCAGCATTTTAACCAGAATGACGCCATCCGACCTCTCTTTTGGGATTTCAGAACTTAATGCTGTTGCTGCAGAATTCTCACTGAACATTCGGTGTCCACAATGCGGCAGCGAAAGGCTCCGATATGTTGCTGAAATCGTATACCAAGGAAATCTTTCGACCCGAATGCAATGCCACCTTTCAGTCGGTGCATTGCATAGCCCATCTGAACGAAAACATCGGTGAGGTGATACCCTATTTAAATTCTGTATTTGGCGGTGAAGCCTACACCCAAGCCCCCCCGTCGGTCATGTTTAAAGTGCACGGGCGCCTCATAGCGGTGCATGCCGATAAAATTGCCATCAACGCCTTGAAGGATGAAGCCGAGGCCGACAAAATTCTGGATTGGTTGAAAAGAGAAATTAACACTACGTGGGAAAACCGTGCAGACATAACACCGACCCAACATATTGCCGCCAAACCTCAGACCATAGAAGTGCTCAAGCGGTTACCCCAAACCAATTGTAAAGAATGCGGCCAACCTACCTGCCTGGTTTTCGCAACCATGGTAAGCCAAGGGATAAAAGGGCCGGAAGACTGCCCCCCAATGGATGCCACGAGTAAAATCGCCCTGACGCAGTATTTAAGTCAATTTACCTTCTTTGACGTCTGAAGCAGTTCTTATAGGACCCGTTTCGTTTCAACGAAAGCGCAACTTCCATTTTTGTATAACCACATTGGTTTCAAGGAGGTCACATGTATGATTTTATGCTGAGGCCTGAAGAGCAGGCCCTGAAAGCCGAGGCCCGCCAGTTTGTGCGCGAGGAAATCAGCAGTGATTTTTTACGTCAAATGGACAAGGATAAGATCACCTATCCACGTGAATTCGTGGAAAAGCTTGCGGCGCGCAATTTGCGCGGCATCCGGTTTCCCCAAAAATATGGGGGAAGGGAAATGAGCTGGGTGGCTGAGGTGGCCGCAACGGAAGAAATTGGTTGTCTGGGCACTGCATTGGGTTGTGCCTTTGTGATGCCGTCTATTGTGGGCGAAGCCCTCAATATGTTTGGCACTGAAAAACAGAAACAAACCTATCTCAAACCGTATATCGAAGGCAAACTGGTGGCAGCCGAGGCCCTGACCGAGCCACGGGGGGGATCGGATTTCTTTGGGGCCATGACCCGGGCCGAACTTAAGGGTGATCATTTCATCCTAAATGGCATGAAACGCTTTGTCGTGGGAGCTGAGGGGGCCGATTTTTTTCTGGTCTATTGTAAAACCAATTTCGAACCTGCTGCCCATAAATACCAAAAATTAAGCCTTTTGATTGTCGAACGGGGCCCAGGCGTGGAAACTGAGTATCTATATGGATTGATGGGCTGCCGCGGCGGCGGCACCGGCCGACTGGTTTTTCGAGATGTTAAGGTTCCCAAGGAAAACCTGGTTGGCGAATTGCATGGCGGCGCGCTTTGTTTCCATCAGATGATGATTCCCGAACGCCTGACATCGGCGGCCGGCTGTCTGGGGGTGTGGGGGGCATTGGATTTGGCTGTGCGTTACTCGGATAAGCGCCGGGCCTTTGGCCAGCAAATCCGCAAATACCAGGGTGTTAGTTTTAAAATTGCAGATGCCATTACCCAGCTGGATGCCGCCCGGGCGCTAACCTATATGGCTGCCAGGGCTGTGGATGCCAATTATCCCAATGTGCGCCGACTCGTTAGTGAAGCCAAACGGTTTGCCACGGAGGCCGCCTGGGATGTTGTCAATAATGCCATGCAGGTCATGGGCGGCATTGGCTATACCGATGTATATCCCATCGAGCGGATCCTGCGCGACATTCGGCTGGGCATGATCTGGACCGGTACCAGCGAAATTATGAACCTGATGATCCAGCATGAATATTACAACCAAGTGCTCGATCCCGCCTATGACCGGCGTTTGCTGGAAGACGATGCCATGCATCCCGATGCAAGCGAACGATGTTACACCGATGAGGACATGCAAAAAGTTTTTGGAGACATGCAATGAAAATTTACATCAGCGCGGATATCGAAGGCGTAACGGGAGCGACCCATTGGGATGAAACCGAGAAGCAGCATTCAGACTACAAGGAGTTTCAAGAACAAATGACCGCGGAAGTGGTGGCTGCCTGCGAAGGGGCTTTAAACGCGGGGGCCACGGAAATTTGGGTGCAGGATGCACATGATACCGCCCGCAATATCATTGCCGCCAAATTGCCCCGGGAAGTCCGGTTTGTGCGAGGTTGGAGCGGTCACCCCTATATGATGATTCAAGCACTTGACGATACCTTCGATGCATTACTGCTCGTGGGCTATCACTCGCAGGGAGGCCGTAATGTCAATCCTTTGGCGCACACCATTACCAGGCGTCTGGTGCATGTTAAGATTAATGGTCAGTTTGCGTCGGAATTGCTTTTAAAAGCCTATGCCGCATCGACGCTCAATGTACCGGTAGTGTTTGTTTCGGGTGATGCCGGTATATGTGAACAGGCTGAAGCGCTTAATTCACATATCTTGACCGTAGCCGTCAAATATGGCGTGGGTAATTCAACCATCAATATCCACCCGCATCTGGCGGTTGAAAAGATTCGCGATAGTGTCGAAGCAGCACTCAAAAAAGATAATTCCCAATGCAACATTCAATTGCCGCCGCATTTTTCAATTGAAATTCGCTATCATCGGCATACCGATGCTTACCGTGCATCGTTTTTCCCAGGTGCCGCGTTGAAGGCACCGGATACCATTGAGTTTGCATCCAATGATTTTTTTGACGTCATGCGGCTGTTTTTATTTGTGGCTTAATGGTCGTGTCGGTTGCAAATAAATTTGGAAATATTCTATAATTCTTATTAGCATAAATTAGCCAAAGGTAAATCGTGAACAATGGCAAGAAATAGAAAGGTTATAAAATGGAAATCTTGAAAATCATTTTAGCAATCCTGCTACCGCCACTGGGCGTTTTTCTGCAGGTAGGTTTAGGCAAACATTTTTGGATCAATATTATTTTAACGCTGCTTGGCTATATCCCCGGGATTGTGCACGCGATCTGGGTTATTGCCAAAAACAAATAGTACGATTAATTTGGTACGGCCGAAAACCAAACGATACTTTGATAGCATGGATCAATCGAGATCAAAATTGTATTTCAATATTTTATTGATGGCTGTGATCATGTTTGCCATCAGCGTTTCTGCAGCCCCTTGCGAAGCGGCTAAACTGCGAATTCGGCACGCAATGGCTGAAGGTGAAATAACCTATCTGTTTAGCGAGAGCAAAATCTCAAAGCGTGTCCTCAAAAAATACGCTGCCATCCACCCTTCGGCCTACAACCCCGATTTGTTACTCGCGCAACCTTTGGAACAATGCAAAGCAAAAGATCCCAAATATTATCAACCGTGCGGCAGTCGCGATATCCACGCTATAAATTTTTATAAAAATGCCAACGTCAACATCCGTTTAGCAAAAAGATCGCAGCGGTATTTAAAAGGTCTAGTGGAAATTCGAGAACTGCAGCCGATTGTGAACCACTTCAAAAGTTCGCTATCATTTTCAATCTGGTTAAATGAAAATAAATTAAAATTTTTTAAATCGTGGGATATTGCCCACCTAAAGAAGCGATATCAACGGATTAATCCATTAAAAATATGTCCGGAGGTAATCAAGGAAATTGATAAATCAGACAGTAACGATGAAAAATATCGATTGACCAATTATGAATGGCATAACGCGTTAAACGCTGAATTTTGGAAAAAGGATCGCGACAAGTATTTTAATCGTGTTTGGCAGTCATTTTTAAAAAAATACGGCATTCGTGAAAGCATTCAGTACTCCGAACCGTAATCTCCAATACGCAAGTCACCTTCAACAGACCTTCAGGAAATGTCATCGAACCAAATTTTAATATAATATCAAATAGATAACAGCGCGTCGCGGCCTTCAAGATCTCGCCCTTTTTTGCACCGCGGCACTTTATGACCCTATTTCGCAACATCATGCAAAGAAACGGTGCTTTTCCTTGCCCAAGTATATTGCGGTCACTGTTTTAGGCAAATGGCAGGGTTTCCTATTTTATAATTGACATCTGAGACTGAACCTTTTAGAGGTAACCATAGGGGTCTGCGCAAGCGGTATAAGTCTATGCTTGAATTTGATCAAAAAATCGACGTACCGGTCCAACAACCGAAAGGGCTGGCCTGGTCCAATTACACGCCTGTATACTGGCGCGATAATGGCGGCCGCCGCTCGGGAGTTGAACGGCGCAATATGCTCAATCGGCGCCTGGCGATCGATATAGAAAACAATAAAGCCTGGGCGCTTAACGATCGGCGTAAACGCATCGATCGGCGCAAAAAGCCTATGCGCAAGCTAACACCGGCACTTGAACGGCGCAAAATCTTTATTGCCGTTCAAACACAATCATTAGCTTCCCGAAAGCCTGCTCGAGGTCGGGTTAACTAGCAAGTACCAAAGCCATCTATTGCAAATTAAGCCATTGACATTTCAATGGAATTTGATATTAGATAAATCATTACATCTTCCTGCTCACCCATCTCTCACTCTTCAGTAGCGTTCACTTGCGGCAACCGTTAACCGACAGGACCGCGATGGTTTCAGACTTTGACGATATCATCCAAAATTTAGGCATCGATTTGGATTCGCTGGAAAATCTCAGACAGATGGAAAGCATAAAAGTCTATCTGGGCGATAACGGTGGCCGGCGGGCC
Organism: Desulfobacterales bacterium; assembly: GCA_030066785.1. Lineage (GTDB taxonomy): Bacteria > Desulfobacterota > Desulfobacteria > Desulfobacterales > JASJAZ01 > JASJAZ01. The sequence continues at coordinate 13,305 of JASJAZ010000064.1, forward strand.
GGATTTGATCGGCGTCGTTTTCGCAGGTATAAAGGTGTTTGGGATCGACGCAAGGACGTAAATCGCCGGCATCGCAAATCGGATCGGCGATGGTGCCCCATGAATGCACGTATCCTGGGACAGGAACGTCGTAAAATTCTGTATTCCCAGATGTAATCCGCCTACACCACTCTCTTTTCATCCCATCTTGCAGCAATACATCGGTAAGCAAGCTGATTTGTTACACTCCTTCCCCGTAAAATTATAAAAGCACTATCAGGCAGATAGGTTTCCCGGCCAATTTTTCCCGCATTTTCTGATAGCCTTTCGAATTTAAGTTTTTTGGCGCCCATCCGATTTAAATTATGATAAAATGCTATAAAAGGCCTGGGAGATGGGATTATGAAAAAATTCATGGGATTCTTGTTGGTTTTGGCGTTGGTTTGCTTTCTGGGTGGATGTGCCACCCTTTCCGAGGATGAATGTTTACAAGCGGATTGGTATCAAATTGGTCACATTGACGGCACGCTGGGAAAACCGCGGGCGGTTTTTCAAAAACATATCGAAGCTTGCCAGAAACACGGAGTCACCGCGGACAGTCGGGCCTACTATGCCGGGCGGAATGACGGACTGAAAACCTATTGCACCGAGGCCACCGGCTTTGAACAGGGTAAAATGGGCCGAAGCTATAAACATGTCTGTCCGCCTGCGATGGAACCGGCATTTATGACCGGCTATATGCAAGGACGCAAAATTTATGAATTCAACAAAAAGGTCGCCGCCGTTAAACATAAAATGGCCGATATCGAAGCCGCTATCCGGTCCAAAGAAGAACAACTTTATTCCCATCAATTAACGCGGGAAGATCGTGCCATTATCCGGGCCGAAATCAGATCGCTGGATATTGAATACCGCGATTTAGCACGTGAATTAAGATACCTTGAAGAGGAGAACCCGAGTTTAAGTATGCGGTAAACCAAGATTTTCATCTCATAAATAAATCTAATCGCCTTATTGCTGTACCACCAGGGCCGCTTTCTTAAGTGGCCCTTTTTATTTTAAACACCGCCATATTAAAACCCAATGGACAAACTAGATCATGCGCAATCCATAAAAAAATTGACACGTACCCGCATTCTCTTTTAGTTTAAGTGCTTCAACATATTTGCTGTAACGGTTGGTTCTTTTTGTTGGACAATAACCATCTCGCATCATAAAGCCATTGTTGTCAATTTTTTGGGCTTCGACTGTTAATTTATATATTTTCAACCCCACCAGTTGGTAATCGCATCTGCTACGAAAGGCTTTGATGATCACCGCCACTGTTATTTCGGGTTTTGTTCTGGCACTGACTGCGCCTCTTCTAACTCGCTGGCGATCGAGCCTGGCCGGTTACATTTTAACTTTATTACCCCTTGGCTTGACCACCTACTTTGCCCTTCAGGTATCATCGATTGCAGCCGGGCAGCATCTGGTGGAATCATTCGCCTGGATGCCAAGTCTCGGCATTCATCTGAGCTTTTATATCGATGGACTGGGTGTGCTATTTGCGTTGTTAATTAGCGGCGTGGGTACGTTGATTGTCTTCTATGCCGGCGCTTATCTAGCCGGCAATCCGCAACTGGGAAGATTTTACCTTTATCTGCTCGCATTTATGGCATCGATGCTGGGTGTGGTTCTTTCGGCCAACCTGATCACTCTGTTTATATTTTGGGAACTGACCAGTATAACCTCTTATTTTTTGATCGGATTTGAACATGAACGGGAAGAAGCCCGCTCATCCGCATTGCAGGCCCTTCTGGTAACCGGTATCGGCGGATTAGCCCTTCTGGCCGGCTTTCTGCTAATGGGTCATGTCGGCGGCAGTCTGGAAATCCGCGAACTGTTGAATCAGGCCGACGTAATTCAAGCGCATCATCTTTATAAATCAATTCTGGTGCTAATCTTAGCCGGCGCTTTTACCAAGTCGGCCCAGACACCGTTTCATTTCTGGCTACCCAACGCCATGGAAGCCCCGACACCGGTCAGTGCCTACCTGCACTCGGTTACCATGGTCAAAGCCGGCGTCTACCTGTTGCTGCGGCTAAATCCGATTCTTGGCGGAACCGACATCTGGAGCCTATCTCTGGGATTTTTTGGCGCTGTGACAATGGTTACCGGCGCCGCCATGATGGTCGTTCAGCGCGACATCAAACGACTGCTAGCCTATTCCACTGTTAGTGGCCTGGGAACCATGGTTTTTCTGATCGGCCTGAATACCAACACGGCCCTGCTGGCCGCGGTGGTATTTTTAACCGCTCACTCCCTCTATAAAGGCTCTCTGTTCCTCACCGCCGGTGCCATTAGCCATGCTGCCGGTACGCGCGACCTGGATCAAATGGGCGATTTGGCACGCCACATACCGCTAATTGCTCTGGCTGCTATCCTGGCCGGCCTTTCCATGGCTGGCCTACCGCCAACTTTCGGATTTATTGCCAAAGAATCACTGTACCAAACCGTACTGGGAGCACCCCAGCTGACCATCATTTTGACCGGGATCGGTTTTTTTACCGGCATCACCATGGTTTTTGCCGCCGGTATACTAGCCATTCCCCCCTTCTTCGGCAAATCGCCTAACCCGGCGACCCATCACCACTCCTTGCCGATTCATCTATGGTTGGGTCCGGTCGTGTTGGCGGCACTCGGTTTGCTGATTGGCATAGCCCCACAACTGGTAGCGCATTCATTTATATCACCGGTATTGCAAAGCGTTAATCCCCCCGCTCAAGACATACACCTATCGCTTTGGCATGGATTCAATCCCATTTTGTTTTTAAGTCTGTTAACGATTGCCAGCGGGGGAATTGCGTATGCATTTCGCAAACCACTCTTGCAGTTTTTAGCCGTTGGCGCCCGATTGGGTCGCATCGGACCCCTTCAATGGTATTATCTCATTCTTGAAGGCGTAAAATCTTTCGCCCAATGGCAAACCCAAATACTGCAAGGTGGCCTTTTGCGGCGCTATATACTCATCATTTTTCTGTTTGCCATTACAACTGTCATGGTGACGATGTTTCAGCACAATGGTTTTGGAATCAAGACCGAATTGCTCAGTATCCGGTTCTTTGAACTAACCATTTGCCTGTTGATGCTAGCTGCAGCCGTTATTACGATCCGTTCCCAATCCAGACTAAGCGCCATTGTAGCCATGGGGGTTATTGGTTACGGCATCGCCCTGATGTTTATTCTTTTCGGTGCTCCGGACCTGGCCGTCACCCAATTCATCATTGAAACCATGACCGTTATTTTGTTTGTCCTGGTCATCTACCGCCTGCCGCGGTTTGTCCGCCGACCGGCCAAATATATCCAAGCGCGTAATGCCTTGGTGGCACTTTTAGGCGGTGGCCTGATGACAGCTCTGGTGCTGGCCGCCTTAAATGCCCAGCAAGGCTCTAGACTTTCCGCCTTTTTTAAAGCCAATAGCTATCTGCTGGCCCATGGCCGCAACATCGTCAATGTGATCATCGTGGATTTCCGGGGAATGGACACCTTGGGCGAAATTACCGTATTAGCCCTGGCGGGCACCGGTGTCTTTACCTTGCTTAAGCTGCGACCCAGAGAGGAAGACGACGTATGCGATCTTTAATCCTGGCCACTGCCACCCGCATTCTCATGCCGATGCTATTGCTGCTGTCGGCCTTTTTGCTGCTGCGCGGCCACAACCTTCCCGGCGGAGGCTTCATCGGGGGGCTGGTTGCCGCGGCAACATTTATTTTGCACAGCTTTGCCTTTGGGCCCCAGCAAACCGTCCGTTTACTGCCAATTTCTCCACGAGGGATAATCGGCAGCGGTTTGTTAGTTGCAACGGGCAGCGGCGTGGCCTCGCTATTTAAACTAAAACCGTTCATGACGGGTCAATGGAAGTTGATGGAATTTGCAAGCGGCCAGTCGCTGCATTTGGGCACCCCGCTTCTGTTTGATATCGGCGTGTACCTGGTGGTACTGGGTGCCACCCTCATCATTATTTTAACGTTAGCGGAAGAAGATTAATGTGGAACTTTTAACGGCTATTGTTATTGGCGGATTGTTCGGCGCCGCCATTTACCTGTTGTTAACCGGCACACCTTTTCGCCTGATTATCGGATTGGTCATTTTGTCAAATGCCATTAACCTGCTCATTTTTGTGGCCGGTGGCCTGACACCTGGGAAACCACCATTGATAGCAGTTGCTGAAAAGCAGTTGCTGACAGCCAGCGCCGATCCGCTACCCCAAGCACTGATTCTAACCGCTATTGTTATTTCTTTTGGCGTTTTGGCTTTTACGCTGGTACTGTTTCGCCGTGCCTTTGACCGGCTTTGCCGGCCATTGGTCGATTTAGAAGAAACGGATCGCCAATGAATACTCCTATTGTCTTGCCGATTTTGATACCGCTGGGCACCGCCGCATTTTCCTTTTTCTTCTGGAAACGGCCGGCGGCGCAAAAAACCATCGGGGTCCTTGGGTCGTGCACTCATCTGGTCGCCAGCTTAACCCTGCTGCATCAGGTGTATCACCAGGGAATTCTGGCCACCCAGATCGGCAATTGGCAGGCGCCTTTCGGTATTTCTCTGGCCGTGGATTTATTTGGGGCCATTATGACTACCATTGCCGCTTTGATGGGGTTTGTGGTGGCCGTGTATTCTTTGGTCAATGTGGACAATCAAAGAATCGGTTATGGTTATTATTCTTTTCTGCATCTGCTGCTGATGGGCGTTTGTGGTGTATTTCTAACCGGCGATCTTTTTAACATGTATGTCTGGTTCGAAGTCATGCTGATGTCGTCCTTTGTTTTGTTAGCCCTGGGCGGTGAGCGGCGTCAATTGGAAGGCGGCTTTAAGTATGTGACCCTTAACTTGATTTCATCTGCTTTTTTCCTAACGGCCCTGGGTATTCTTTATGGCATGGCCGGAACACTAAATATGGCCGATCTTGCATTACAACTGGCCAATGGCCGATCAACCGGAATGGTCATAACGGTTTCGATGTTATTTTTTATTGCATTTGGCATTAAGTCGGCCCTGTTTCCCCTGTTTTTTTGGCTACCGGCATCTTATCATACCCCGCCGGTTGCGGTATCAGCCATATTTGCCGGTTTATTAACCAAAGTGGGCGTTTACAGTTTGATACGCGTTTTCACGCTTTTATTTACCCAGGATACCGCCTATACGCATCTGTTCATTTTGATAATGGCAGGCTTAACCATGGTCACCGGCGTATTGGGCGCCATGGCGCAAAACGAATTTCGGCGCATTCTGTCTTTTCATATCATCAGTCAGGTCGGCTACATGGTCATGGGCTTAGGTCTTTTTACACCCCTGGCGATGGCCGGTGCCATTTTCTACATCATTCACCATATTATTGTTAAAACAAACCTGTTTTTAATCAGCGGTGTCGCACGACGATATGCCGGGGCATTTGACCTGGAAAACATCGGCGGACTTTATCGCTATGCTCCCGGATTGACCATTCTCTTCTTTATATCAGCGTTCTCTTTGGCCGGCATTCCACCCCTGTCTGGTTTTTGGGCCAAATTTATTCTGGTCAAATCGAGCCTGCAGATCGGTGCCTATACCATTGCCGCCACCGCCTTAGCGGTTAGTCTGCTAACCCTTTTCTCCATGACCAAAATTTGGGACAAGGCCTTCTGGCGCGAAGCCCCTGCTTCAAACGCCCTGCGTCCAAACACTGATGCTTCAAAGTTAATGCCAAGGGAACGGGTAGCATATTATTTACCCATGATTCTGCTAAGCCTTTTAACTTTGGTGATCGGAATGATGGTGGAGCCGTTTTTCCAGATCGCGCAACTGGCGGCCGAGCAACTGGTAAATCCGGAAGCCTATATTCAAGCGGTATTGGGAGCAAGGCCATGAAAAAAAGTTGGTCAAACCGGATTTTAGGTAGCCTTCTGCTGGCCTTTGTGTGGATGGCCTTGACCGGCCATTTTTCCTTTGGAAATTTTTTTGTCGGCTTTGTTTTCAGTTCGTTATCGCTGTGGATCGGCTATATCCCCAAGCAGCAGCCCATTTCGATTCAATTTTGGCGTATTTTTAGGTTGATCGAGTTGACACTATTTTTCCTAGTGGAATTGTTCAAAGCCAACTTAAATGTGGCGCATGAGGTTATTACCCCTGGTTTTTCCATGCAACCAGCCATCATTGCCATTCCCCTGGATTTAAAATCGGACCTTGGCATCACAATCCTGGCCAATATGATCACACTGACCCCGGGAACATTAAGTCTCGATGTGTCACCCCAAAAAAATATGCTTTACGTTCACGCCATGTATGTCAAAGATGTTGAGGCTTTTCGACTGGATATCAAGGAGCGCTTTGAGCGGCGCGTAATGGAGGTATTTTAGATTTGGTCAACACAGTCATATTCACAGTTGTGCTTCCGCTGGTAAGTGTGGCGATGATTTTGGGTTTCGTGCGCCTGCTAAAGGGACCGACATTGACGGACCGCATTATCGCCTTTGACATGGTAGCCCTGTCAGCAGTGGGCATCATTGTGGCTGCCACCATTGTCACCAATCAACCCTCGCTGCTGGACGTTGCCACCGTCTGGGCGATTATCGCTTTTCTCAGTACCATTGCTTTTGCCTATTACATCGGACGCTGGAGAGGAAAACCATGAGCGAAACCATCGTTGTTGTCTTGCTGGTTATTGGATCGTTTTTTATTTTCGTGGCATCGCTGGGACTACTGCGCCTGCCTGATCTGTATATGCGTATGTCCTGCAGCACCAAAGCCGGCACCATCGGTTTGGGAGCGTTGTTGCTGGCCCTGGCCTTGTATTTTAGCAGCCTCGGGGTAATCTGCCGTGCGTTGGCCACCATCGGGTTTGTCTTTTTAACCGCCCCGGTGGCCTCACACCTGCTTGGACGAACGGCTTACATTAAGGGCGCCGCCCTCTGGCAGGGGACAGTTAAAGACGAACTCAAACGGGCAGCGTATTTAAATGCCAATGATTGATGCGTAATTATGAATCGTGTCAAGAAAATAGTGTCAGCAGCACACCCTGCTCAGATATGGTTTGTTTCAGCTTGCTGGTTAGACAAACTGGCGAATAGACCAAACCGGTTTCAGATAAAATTACTTCATTCAATTAAATGCGGAACCAACCTAACAGGAGACCCCCATGGAAAACGAATTAAAATCCTCTGACCTTAGATGTCTGTGTGATCCCAAAATGTTCACGTTTAAGGATACATCTGAACTGAAGCCCTTGGAAGAAGTTATCGGCCAGGAACGTGCGGTGCAAGCCATTGATTTTGGTTTGAACATGCATAGCCCAGGTTACAATATCTTTGTCACCGGCCAGGAGGGCACCGGTAAATCAACCATTGTACAGGACATCATTTACAAACATGCCCTGTCGCTGCCAACACCGGATGACTGGTGCATGGTCAACAACTTTAAAGACGAATTCCGTCCCCAGGCGATATCGGTGCCTTCCTGCAAGGCGATGCGGTTTAAAAAACAGATGAACAAACTAATCGAAGATATAAAGAAGGAGCTCCCGAAGGCGCTGGAGGACGAAGCCCTCCAGGAAAGGCAAAGCAACCTGCAAAAAAAATATGCGGATCAACAACGAGAGCTGTTTAAAAAGTTGGATACCTTCGCTGCCGAAAAAAATATTCAAATCGCCCGTAGCCAGGCCGGCTATCAAACTGTTCCACTGGTGGATGGTAAACCTCTCAGTAAAGAGCAATTTATGAAACTGCCTGAAGACCAGCAAAATGAAATTAATCAAAACATGGCCGATGTGCAGTCGGAATTAGAGGCCACGGTGCGCGAGGCCGGCAAAATCAACCAAACCCTGGAAGATGAAGCTGAAAAGATCATGCAAGAAATTGCGCAATTTATCGTTAAACAGCGCCTGGACATTATCAAGCATGAGTATAAGGATTGCCCGGATATCGAAGCTTATCTGGATGAAGTCCAGAAGGATATTGTTGAGAATCTTAAAAATTTTCTGCCTTCCAAGGCACCCGCGGATCAAATGGAAGCCGTTCTGGGAGCCGCTTCCAAACCGACCTTTCGCCAATATGCGGTCAATGTTTTAGTGGATCAATCCGGCTGCCAGGGGGCACCGGTTATTTTTGAAGCCAACCCCACTTACCAAAATGTCTTTGGCCATATTGAAAAACGGGCCACCATGGGAACCGTAACGACCAATTTCAGCATGGTGCAAGCCGGCTCGTTGCTAAGAGCCAACGGTGGTTTTTTGATCATGGAAATTGAATCCGTTCTGATGAACCCGCATGTCTGGGAATCTTTGAAACGCGCCCTGCAAAACAAGCTGCTGTTTATTGAAGATGTGTCGACCCAAATGGGATTCGGCACCACAACCCTGAGGCCACAACCGGTTCCTCTGGATGTCAAAGTCATTTTATTGGGCAGTTATGATCTATTTGCCAAGCTGCAAAATTTTGATTCTAAATTTAATAAAATTTTCAAAGTACGGGCGGATTTTGATTATGAGGTCGAACGCAGTGATGATGCCATTCATAAATATGCACAGTTCGTGGCCCGGGTTTGCAAGGCCGAAAAACTGTTGCCATTTGCACCCAGCGGCGTTGCCGCCATTGTCGAGTACGGTGAAAAATATGTGGCCAATAAAAATAAGCTCTCTTTGAGATTTGGCCCGATTGTGGGCATTATTAAAGAGGCTGACTACTGGGCCCGTAAAGAAAATGCCGCCCGCGTTACTGATAAATTTGTTATCCAAGCGTTTAAGGAATATCGATTTCGCTACAATCTTTATGAGCAAAAAATTCATGAATCGTATGTTGATAATACGGTGATGATCGACGTGATCGGTGAAGTAATCGGCCAAGTCAATGCTCTGGCCGTTTACCAAATCGGTGATATTTCGTTTGGCCGCCCTTCACGCATTACGGCAGAAACTTTCATGGGCAAACCGGGTCTGATCAATATCGAAAGAGAAGCCAAGCTAAGCGGCAAAACTCATGATAAGGGTGTTTTGATTCTTTCCGGGTATATGGGGCGAACCTTTGCACAAAAATACCCTTTGAATCTGTCCATCAGTGTAACATTTGAACAGAGCTATGGCGGTATTGATGGTGACAGCGCCTCCTCCACGGAGCTTTACGCAATTCTTTCCAGTCTGGCGGAAATCCCCATCCAGCAGGGTATCGCAGTTACCGGATCGGTCAACCAGAAAGGCCAGATCCAGGCCATTGGCGGTGTCAATGAGAAGGTTGAAGGCTTTTACGATGTCTGCCTGGCCAAAGGCTTGAATGGCAAGCAGGGCGTCATGATTCCCCAGGCCAACGTTAAAAATCTGATGGTAAAAAAAGAAATAATAAAGGCCGTTGAAAAAGGCCAATTTCACATCTGGCAGGTGGCCACCATTGAAGAAGGCATTGAAATTCTGACCGGCGTAAAGGCCGGTCAAGCGGATGCAAACGGCGAGTATCCGGAAGGTAGCCTATACAAAGCAGTTCAGCAGAAACTGCATCAGTACCTGGAGCAGTCGATGAAATTAAAAAAAGAATTCGAATGATGCTATTTTTTTAATGTCGGATAAAAATGAATTGCAACGGCCGCATTAAAATCGGTCGCCCGAGACATGCCCCAAAACGATAACCGCCATTTCCATCGCTCCCGCGATTCCGTATCGCCCGGTACCTTGGGTACGTTTGCCGGCGTTTTCACCCCGAGTATCATGACGATTCTGGGCATTATCCTGTTCATGCGCCTGGGGTATGTAGTCGGCAATGCCGGTCTGGCACGCGCTCTGATCATCGTAGCGGTGGCCAATGCCATTTCGATTTTAACCAGCATCTCACTGGCCGCCATCGCCACCAATCTTAAAGTGAAGAGCGGGGGCGATTATTACCTCATTTCGCGTACCCTGGGAATCGAATTCGGGGGCTCCATTGGTATTGTGCTTTATTTGGCCCAGTCCGTCTCCATTGCATTTTACTGTATCGGCTTTGGTGAAATCATCGCCCCTCTGTTGGCCCTGCAAAAATCGTATCTGCCGCAAATAATCGCTGCGGCCGCCATTGCCTTCCTATTTGTTTTTGCCTGGTTGGGAGCCGATTGGGCTACCCGTTTTCAATATATCGTCATGACAATTTTGGGGGTAGCACTGGTATCATTTTTTGCAGGCGGATTTCTGAAATGGGATAGCCATTTGCTCAGCCAAAACTGGGCAACACCACCTGGGGGGATCAGTTTCTGGGTGCTGTTTGCCATTTTCTTTCCGGCGGTCACCGGATTTACCCAGGGCGTTAGTATGTCCGGGAACCTCAAAGACCCAGGCCATAGCTTGCCGCTGGGAACATTTATGGCCGTGGGCATCTCGATTATCATCTATTTTCTGGCTGCTATTACCTTTGCCGCGACCTTGCCCAATTCGGTAATGGCGCAGCACTACGATGCCATGCGCCGGGTCGCTTATCTAGACTATTTAATTACCGCCGGCGTAGTGGCCGCCACTCTTTCCTCGGCCATGGCCTCTTTTCTGGGTGCACCTAGAATTCTTCAGTCACTGGCCAGTGACCGCATTTTTCCAATCCTCATGCCCTTTGCCAAAGGACACGGACCCAGTGATAACCCCCGCCGCGGGGTGTTACTGTCAGCAGGAATCGCTTTTGCCACCGTCAGCTTAGGTAAATTAAATCTCATTGCGCCGGTGGTTTCCATGTTTTTTTTGATATCATACGGCCTTTTAAATTATGCCACATTTTATGAAGCACGCGCCGCCAGCCCTTCGTTCAGACCCCGCTTTCGGTGGTTTGATTGGCGCTTATGCTTGCTGGGCGCATTGGTGTGCCTGGCTGTGATGCTGGCTATTGATTTTAAATCAGGCATAATTGCCGTGGCATTCTTATTGGCTATTTTTCAATATCTGAAACGCACCGCCGGTCCTGCGCGCTGGGCTGACAGCCGCTACTCATATCATTTGCAATTAATCCGTGAACACTTGCTGGCCACTACTGCCGAACCCGAGCATCCCCGCAATTGGCGGCCGCAGATTCTGGCTATTTCCACTGACCCGCAAAGAACCGAACAATTGTTGCGGTTTTCTTCCTGGATTGAAGGCAACAGCGGCTTATCCACTGTGGTTCGCCTGCTGGAGGGCGACGGCCTCGCAATGCTCAAACTAAAAGCCGAAAACGAAAAAGAGCTCGAAGCCCAGTTGGCCGAACTGAAATCAACAGCATTTCCCCTGGTGATGGTGGTGCCGGACAAGGTCACAGGCCTACAATCCCTGATTCAAGCTTACGGAATCGGCCCCTTGCATGCCAACACGCTTCTGTTGAATTGGCATGGCGAATCGCGTGCCAAAATACTGGGTCTTCAGGAAATGAGCAACGGCCAGTTATTGCAGCGTGGCTTGCGCTATGGCTGCAACGTGGTTGTCTTGGACATCAAAGACGATAAGTGGGCCGCCATCGAAGCGATTCCCAAAGAAGAGCGACGCATCGATGTCTGGTGGCAAGATGATGACACCGGTCGATTTATGCTGCTGGTGTCTTATTTAATGACCCGCAACGAACCGTGGCGTGACGCCACAATTCGATTATTGGCCTTTGAAAAGGAAGAATCGCGGACCGAACGCCATGCAAGCTTGGAAGCGATGCTGGAAGAAATCCGAATCGATGCCCAAGTGGTCATAATCTCGGAAATAAGCGATGATGTCATCGTGGAAAACTCGGAAGATGCCGCTTTGGCGTTTTTGCCGTTTCGCATTCGCCAGAACCAAATGGTGGATTTCTGGGGCCACTCTCTGGAGAGCCAGTTATTTTTATTGCCGGTGACAGCCATGGTGATGGCGGCCGAAGACATCGACCTGGATGCGGCACCCGAAGAAGGCGAAGCCGCTGAAACGGCGGCCGTGCTGGACACCTTGACCGATGCTCAAAAAGCAGCGCGCCGTACAGAAAAAGAGGCTGAGAAATCAAAAGCCAAAATGATCGCGGCCAAAGAAAAGTTTGAAAGCCTTATCGCAGATGGTGATCCGGATGATGATGAGGATGATGAGCTGCGCAAGGCCAAGAAAGATTTAAAAAGGGCCGAAGAACTGGCCCAAAAAACGTCGCGCCGCGCCGCCAAGGCGGCGGCCAAAGTGCAACAGGCCGAGCAGGAAGCCCAATCGTTGGGGTTGGTAATCGATGAAAATGGCGAGGATAAATCCAAAGATGACTCAAAATAGAAAACGCCTACTCTGCTTATCACTGTTTTCATCTGTGCGTAATTGACAAAAATCAATACATAGCCTAATTTTCCGAATGTAATTGGTCTGTTTTCCACAAAATCAATTCTTTGCAATCATCTAATCGATTGAGCAAATCATTTTGTCTATAAAAGCCTATTTAATTCAGATTATCAGTTTCAATAGGTCATGCTTATTAGGGCTATGAGTTATTTTTATGAATAATTTATTAGGATTGCGATTGGTTCCAAATGTAAATTTTACATCCGTTTTTCAAAGTTGATACGCAGGGAGTTACCCTCATGACTGTGACAATCAAACGACAACCTGAACCCCGAGGACAAAATAATGGTCGCATTGCTGTCCCACTGATATCGATTCTGTGTCTGATTTTTTTGGGAATCTTTTTAAACGGCTGCACCATGGTGGGCCCTGATACTGTTCAACCGAAGGCGCCAGTGCCCGAAAAGTGGATCGAATCCGATGACGCCCGGATTGCAACTGAGCCAATCGACTACACCCAGTGGTGGGATGTGTTTAATGATGAAACGCTCAACGAACTGATCGGGACCGCTTACAAACAAAATCTCACCCTTCAAATTGCCGGTATCCGAATCCTGGAAGCACGGGCGCAGCTGGGAATTGCCGTTGGTGAGCTCTACCCCCAGACACAGCAGGCCAGAGGTGAAACCAGTCGCAATCGGATCAGTGAAAACCAGGCCAATACCTCCCCGGGTCTTGATAAAAGTTACTGGGATTACAGCACCGGGTTTGATGCGGCCTGGGAGCTGGATTTTTGGGGCAAATTTCGCCGGGCAGTGGAAGCCGGGGTTGCCAACCTGGAAGCATCCATTGCCGACTATGACACTTTTTTGGTATCTCTGCTAGCCGAAGTCGCGCAAACCTATGTGAGCATTCGCACCACCGAACAGCGCCTGGCCTTTGCAGAAGATAATGCCGCTATTCAAAAAGAATCTTTGCGTATCGCCACCGCACGGTTTAAAGGCGGCCTGGTAACCGAACTGGATGTAACCCAGGCCCGAACCCTCCTGGAAACAACCCTGGCAACGATCCCATCCTTTTTAGCCGATCTGCGAACGGCCAAAAACAGCCTGGCCATCCTGTTGGGCCTGATGCCGCACGAAGTGGATGCCCTGCTGGTTACAGTCAAACCGATTCCAAGTGTACCTCCCAAAGTACTGGTCGACATCCCGGCCGATTTGCTGCGACGGCGACCCGACATTCAATTGGCTGAACTTCAAATTGCCACCCAGAGCCCTTTAATCGGTGTGGCCCAAGCCGATCTTTATCCCCGTTTTACATTGCTGGGATCCATCGGACTGCGCTCCAGTGACTCGTCGCAAACCAAAGCCGGAGACAGCGGCTTCAGCGACATGTTTGAAAGCGACAGCTTCGAACTGTTTGCCGGGCCTTCGATTGAATGGAACCTGTTTAATTACGGTCGAATTAAAAACCGGGTGCGGGTGGAAGACGCGCGCCTGGAACAGCTGATTGTCAATTACAAAGACACCGTGCTGAAAGCCTACCAGGAAGTGGAGGATGCGCTGGTCGGTTTTTTGCGCAGGCAGGAAGAAGAAGGATTCCTGGTCAACAGCGTTAAGGCTTCCAGGCGCTCGGTCGAGCTATCACAGCAACAGTATCTGGAAGGGCTGGTGGATTATCAGCGGGTGCTGGACGCCCAGCGCTCCTTATCGGAACTGGAAGATGGTTTGAGCATTGTCACCGGCTCAGTGGCGACCAATTTGATTGCCATCTATAAAGCCCTTGGCGGCGGTTGGCAAATTCGCGAGGGTCAGGATTTCGTAGCGGCTGAGTATATAGAGGCAATGCGTAACCGCACGGACTGGGGCCGCTTGCTGTCTCCGGAAACGTTAGAACCGCCGGCAACACCGGAAGATCGTAAAAAATGGCGGTGGCCCGACTGGTAAGGTTTGAACCTATAAAATACCGATTTTAATTCTGAAGAAAAGGGAGCACACATGCCGCTTTCAAGACTGAGGAACTGTTTAAAGCTCGGGATTCTGGTTCCTATGATTCTATTTCTGATAGGCGCTGTATTGGGCTGTGGCTCCAAAAACGAATTCGTGGAACCACCGCCACCGGCAGTCACGGTCAGCAAACCGCATAAACAAAAAATCACGGAATATTTAGAGTTTACCGGCAGGACCAAAGGCATCGAAACCGTGGAAATTCGAGCACGGGTGGAGGGATTCTTGGAAAGTGCGCATTTTCAGGAAGGCGGTTTTATCGATAAAGACCAACTGCTATATGTGATCGATCCTAAACCCTACCGGGCCGCTTTGGACGGTGCTGAAGCCGAACTTCAAAACCAGCGGGTAAGGCGCGATCGGGCTAAAATCGAGTATGATCGCCGGGTTTCCCTGTTCAAGCAGAAAGCGGCTTCAGAAGCCGATGTGGTCGAGTGGGAAACCGAATTGGCCGGCGCCAAAGTGGGTATCAACGCCGCCCAGGCCGAAGTAGAAAAAGCGCAACTTAATCTTGGTTACACCAATATTTATGCGCCTATTTCCGGGCGGATCGGCAAAAATGAAGTCGATGTCGGCAATCTGGTCGGTGCCGGCGAATTTACGCTTCTGACCACCATCACCAAATACAACCCGATCTATGCTTATTTCAGTATCAATGAACGCGATCTGTTGCGCATCATGAAGCGCAACCGCAAAGAACAATACACCGCCACCGAATTGGCCTGGTGGCCGGTGGAGCTGGGACTGGCCAATGAAGAAGACTATCCTCATAAAGGTCAACTCGATTGGGCCGATGTAGGAGCCGATCCAGATACCGGCAGCATGTTGCTGCGCGGTGTGTTCCCCAACCCGGGCCCCCCTTTCGTGATTATTCCAGGATTGTTTGTCAGAATTCGTTTGCCGATTGCCGAGCGGGATGATGCCTTGCTGGTTACCGAACGCGCCCTGGGATTGGATCAGGGCGGCCGTTACTTGTTGGTGGTAAATGCTGAAAACGTGGTGGAACAACGCTATGTTAAAATCGGCGCACTCATCGAAGGCAAGCGCGTGATTGAGGAGGGGTTGCAAGGTGACGAATCGATCGTTATCAAAGGATTGCAACGGGCCATCCCCGGGGCGAAGGTCACTCCTGAACCGGGAAAAGACGCCGCGACAAAACCGGCTCCGCCTGATACGGCACCCGCCGAAGAATCGGAGGAAGAGCCCACCAAAGCATCAACCTCATCCGGATAGGGAGCGATAGCAGCCATGATATCAAAGATTTTCATTGAACGGCCGATTATGGCCACGGTGGTGTCGCTGGTCATTGTAATTGCCGGTGCGGTGTCTTTTGGCGCGCTACCGGTAGCCCAATACCCGGAAATCGCCCCACCGATTGTTCAGGTTAAAACCACTTACCCAGGTGCCAATGCTGCGGTTTTAGCCGAGACGGTTGCCGCACCCATCGAGCAGGAGGTCAACGGCGTGGAAAACATGCTGTATATGTCCTCCACCAGTGCCAACGACGGCACCTACACCCTGGATATCAGCTTTGCCGTCGGCACTGATGTTGATCTATCACAGGTGCTGGTCCAAAACCGGGTCAACACCGCTGAGCCCAGATTACCCGAAGAGGTTAAACGCCAGGGCGTGACCGTCAAAAAACGCTCGGCCAACATTCTGATGTTTATTGCCTTGAGCTCTCCGGAAAATCGTTTCGACAGTCTCTATATTCACAACTACATTGTGCTGCGAATTAGAGATGAGCTGCTTCGAATAAAGGGCGTTGGGGATGTGACGGTTTTTGGGGCCGAAGACTACAGTATGCGGGTTTGGCTCGATCCCAACCGGCTTAAAAATCTCAATTTGACCACCAAAGATGTGATTCAGGCCATTGAAGAACAAAATGTTCAGGTAGCTGCCGGCCAGATCGGGGAACCACCGGTTCCAGCCGGTCAGAATTTTCAATACAGCATCAATACTTTGGGACGTCTTTCAGAGCCCGAACAATTTGCTGACATTATCATCAAAACTGCCGAAGGCACCCGCGTGACGCGGGTGAAGGATGTGGGCCGTGTAGAGATGGGGGCCAAGAGCTACAACATGTTCTTTCAGACCAACGGCAAAGAGGCGGCCGGCATCAGCGTATACCCGCTGCCGGGCGCCAACGCTTTAGAAGTGGCCCGGCAGGTTCGCACTACGCTGGAGCGATTGGGCAACTCGTTCCCGCAGGGCCTGGAATGGGACATTCCCTTTGATACCACCAAGTTTATCGAGGAATCGATTGCCCAAGTGTATCAGACCCTTATCGAAGCGGCCATCATCGTATTTATCGTCATTTTCATTTTTTTGGGCGATTGGCGCGCCTCCATCATTCCAGGCGTCGCCATTCCGGTATCTTTGATCGGTACCGCCGCTGTCATGTCGGTCTTGGGCTTTTCAATCAATCTGGTATCACTGTTCGGACTGGTATTGGCGCTCGGTATTGTGGTCGATGATGCCATCGTGGTGGTGGAAAACGTCAGCAAAAAGATGGAGGAAGGACTTAAAGGCAAAGAAGCCGCCATTCAGGGCATGGCGGAAATCACCGGACCGGTGATCGCCACTACCCTGGTGTTGATTGCTGTTTTTGTGCCCACTGCTTTTCTGCCCGGCATCTCAGGCCAACTCTACCGCCAGTTTGCCTTGACCATCGCCACAGCCACTGTATTCAGCTCCATCAATGCCCTGACCATGAGTCCGGCCCTGTGTGCGCTCATCTTGAAGCCTCCGCAACCAGGCAAGAAAAAGAACTGGTTCTTCCGGGGTTTTAATCGTGGTTACGACTGGTGCGAAAAGGGGTATGCCCGCATCGTGGGGGGGATGGTGCGAAGAACGTTGATGATGGGTCTAATGTATGTCGGCTTAATTGTGCTATCGGGTTGGAGCTTGGGATCGATCCCCTCCGGATTTCTGCCCATCGAAGACCAGGGCTATGCCATTGCCGCTTATCAGCTGCCGGACGCTGCCTCCCAGGAACGCGCACAGGAGATAACGGCCAAAATGGATACCATCATTTCCAAGACCCGCGGCGTCAAAGACTGGGTCACGGTCGGCGGTTTTTCCGTTTTGGATGAAACCAGTGCTTCCAATGCCGGCGCCCTGTTCATTGTCTTTGATGACCGTGCCAAACGGGAAGAAGAG
>JASJAZ010000241.1 GCA_030066785.1 Desulfobacterales bacterium
ATGTCAAATGTTTTTTCACTCACGACTTGCCGTTTTAAAGCGTTTCAAATATACCGACCATGACGCAAAGGAGCAGACTATCTATAGTAACTTTCCAAATACCGAATTAGGTAAGAATTATTTCCGATAATGACCTATCAGCCTGCAACCAATTTCTCGCCACCCTTTTACCTGCGCAACCCGATGCTCCAGACATTTATGGGCAGTCGCCGTTTGAGCTGTGGCGGCAAACAGTCAATGATTGCCAATGCCGAGAAAATAATATTGACCACCGATGATGGTGTGCGGCTGCAGGGTGCACTGTCCAAATGTGAACATACCCATCCAAAAGGACTAATTATTCTGCTTCACGGCTGGGAAGGCAGTATCAATTCTACCTATATCAAAATTACCGGCCAACGATTATTTGAAGATGGTTATCACATCTTTCGCTTGAACCTGCGCGACCATGGTGACACCCACCACCTGAATCAAGGCCTCTTTTACGCCACCCTTTTCGATGAGGTTTACACCGCCGTCAAGCAGGCTGCACGCTTGGTCAGCAAGATGGCAGTATTTATATGCGGTTTTTCTCTGGGCGGCAATTACGCCCTGCGTATCGCCCGCCATTGGCGGCAATCAGAAGATAGCGGCCCGCAAAATGGCACAGACTTAAGGCATGTTGTGGCCATCAGCCCTGCCCTTGATCCTGCCAAGGCCACCGATGCTATCGATGAACATCGCTATATTCGTAAATACTTTCTAACAAAATGGCAGCGCTCATTGGGCCTTAAACAACGTTTATTTCCCGAAGTATATAATTTCAACTACGTTATTTCGCTGCCGACCATTCGGGCAATGACCGAACATCTCATCCACCACTATGGTGTCTATCAAAATGCAGATGAATATTTTGCAGGTTACAATCTGTGCGGCAACGCGCTGCAAAGCATCCGTGTCCCCACCACCATTATTACATCCGCCGACGACCCAATCATTCCGGTGGCGGACTTCTATCAACTGACACCTAATTCACACATCCACCGTATCATCCACCCTCATGGCGGCCACAATGGGTTTATCCGCAACCTGCGCGGACATACCTGGTATGAAGATTACATACGTCATACTTTCGTTTAAAGCTGTCGATAATCGCTCTATGTGGCTACTCTTGACTTAAATAGGATTAACCTTACACTCTAGTTAAGTAAAAGCATGGGGGGTGTTAACCACCGGTTGGTGCCATGAACGGGGCACGGGGCCTGAGTGCGAAAGCCCGCTAAAAAAGATAGGAGTAAGAATATCGAATGAAGAAAAAATTCCTAATTCTTTCGACTTTTAACTTCTGGCTCGCGACTTTTTTGCAAATCATTCATTGCGCCACTGGAAATAATTTAAAAATTAGCCCCACTGTTATTCAAATAAATGAAATCATTCAAGGAGCAAGCATATGAGCTTTGAATATAGTTACGAAACGTTTCGTTCTGATACTGGTGATTTTAATAAAAAGTTTACCAAATATCTTAATAAGATGAGTTCGAACCGCTGGCGAGTAAAACATTGTAGTTATTGTCATGGATCGAATGACGACAAAATGTATGCCTCTTGCATGTTTGAACGCAAATCATAAATTATGGTTCAATAGCATATTTAAGTCGATATACTTTTATAAAAATCAATAGTAAAAATATCTCAACCGGCATGTTTAAAATGTTGATTGGCATGCTTAACAGCCGGTCAAAGAACTCGTTAAAAGTTCTAGCTGTTTGATACAAATTGCATAAATGGAGGGCCCGAAAATGTTCGGGCCTTTTTCATGAAGAATTCTGACGTAATTTGACATCATTTACCCCTAAAACTGATCGATTGCCTTTCGCAATAATCTTGACACGTCATAGCGCATCCGCTAAAAAAGAGTGCCATGGGCAAGCCACAAGCTGGGTGCTTTTGTAATTGTATCTTCCCATAGTTCGCCATTCTATTTGCGTTGCTGCATCTATTCCGCCCATCGACATCACTTTTCTTTAAGTATTATTTTTCACCCGCGGTCTCCTAACCGCTATCTAACATGTATTGATTACAAAAGTCTTATCCGTTTAGGTAAATTGCAAAATCAAAACCAATTGATCGTAACCCTTTTCGTAACCTTTTGCTTTTTTTAAATAGGAGCACATCATGGCCAAAAATAAAAAACCACATCGCGGCAAAGGTGTCACGCGGCGCGAGTTCATGACCAATGTCAGCGCAGGTGCTGTGGCGGTGGCCGCCGCCGGCACGCTGGGGGCTAAAGATGCGGAAGCAACCGCGGTTATCAAACCGGAAGACATGGTCACCATCGATCTGCAAATCAATCAACGCCGACACCGCTTGCTGGTAGAGCCGCGCTGGTCATTGCTGTTTGTCATTCGGGAAAAACTCGGTTTGACCGCAACCAAATTTGGTTGCGAGCGGGGCGAATGCGGTTCCTGCACGGTACTGGTCAACGACGTCCCGCTCTATGCCTGCATGATGTTGGCCATGGAAGCGCAGGATCTAAAGATCACGACCCTGGAAGGTCTCATGCAAGGCGAAGCGCTGGGACCGGTGCAAAAAGCCTTTCTGGAGCAGGATGCCTATCAATGCGGATATTGTACCTCCGGACAAATTATGGCGGCCGAAGGCCTTTTGCGCAAACAACCGCATCCGTCAATCGAAGAGATTCAGACCGGCGTCAGCGGCAATTTATGTCGCTGCGGGGCCTACCCACATATTTTTAAAGCAATCGCCCAGGCAGCCAAAGCGAGGTAAATTATTATGGACACCAAAAAGGAAGAGCTTTACTTTGTACATAACACCCCGGTGCCGGAAACACCGGCGCCCGGCCAGAAACCCGAGCCCTGGCAGCAAACCCAAATGGTGGGCCAACGGCGCGCCCGGGTGGATGGATATGAACGGGTCAGCGGCACGGCCGCTTATCCATCGGATGTGATTCTGCCGAAAATGTTGTATGCCGCGATTCTACGCTGTCCCCACCCGCATGCCACCGTTAAAAAGGTCGATACATCCGCAGCGGTCAAGATGCCCGGCGTCCATGCCGTCATCAGCGGCATGACCCCCGCAACGAACCCCGTCTGGAATTACCGCACCTGGGAAGGCCATCTGAAAAAGAGCAAACTTTTTGATCCCCACTGCCGCTTTGAAGGTGACACCGTGGCGGCTGTGGCGGCGGAAACGCCCTATCAAGCTCAGGATGCACTGCGTAATATCGACGTGACTTATGACGTATTGCCCTACGTTTCCGATTACCGCAAGGCGCTGGATACTGGTACGCCCAATATTCACGCCGAGGGCAATCAGGTCGGCCAACCACAAACGCAGGAGCGCGGTGATGTCGCCCAGGGCTTCGCCGAGGCCGATGTTGTGCTGGAAGAAACCTATTATACCGCCTGTGAAATTCACACGCCTTTGGAACTGCACGGTTGCTTGGCCAATTGGGACGGCGACCGCCTGACAGTGTGGGAATCGACCCAGGGCGTTTATGCGGTTCAAGCCACCATTGCCGAGGTACTGGAACTTCCTTTGTCAAAAGTGCGCGTCATCGGGCATTACATGGGCGGTGGGTTTGGTAGCAAAGGCGACACCAGCAAGTACAGTATCATTGCCGCGCTGTTGGCCCAAAAAACCGGCCGACCGGTCAAGCTGTTTTTAACCCGTGAGGAAACCTATCTGGCCACCGGCAACCGTCCATCCAGCCATATGACCCTTAAAGCCGGGGTTAAAAAGGACGGGCGCTTGACGGCCATGGAATTTACCGCCATTGGCGCCAGCGGCGCTTATCCTGCCGGCGGTACTTCCCTGTTGGATTGGTTGATCAAAGATCTTTATACCTGCCCCAACGTGCGCACACATACCACCGATGTTTACATCAATGCCGGTCCGGCGCGTCCCTTTCGGGCACCGGGCCACCCCCAGTGCGCCTGGGCCCTGGAGCAAATGATGGACGCCCTGGCCGAAGCTATCGCAATGGACCCGATCAAATTGCGGCTGCAAAACATCCCGGATTTCAGCCAAGCTCGTCCGGGAAATCCACCCTATACCACCACTGGATATAAACAGTGCCTGGAAGAGGGTGCCACGCAGTTCGGCTGGCAACAATTACGCAAAAAATATGCCGCCAACAAAAAGGACGGTAATTGGCTCCGGGGAGTCGGAGTTGCCGGCAGCAGTTGGTTTCTCGGCAACGGTTTTGGCCCGGCCACCATTATTCTAAAGCTCTATGCCGACGGCAGCGTCAATCTTAATATGGGTGCCAGCGATATCGGCACCGGCACCAAAACCATCATGGCCATGGTGGTCGCGGAAGAGCTGGGAATCAAGCCGGAGGCGATTCAGATTGAGCACGCCGATACCGGTACCACCCAATTTGCCTCGGTCAGCGGCGGCAGCAAAACCGTACCCACCGAAGCACCAGCGGTCAGAGATGCGGCCATCACCGTTAAGCGCCGGTTGCTGGAAATGGCGGCCGAGGATTTAAAATCCAAACCTACTGATCTGTCCCTGAAAAATGGAAAGGTTTTTATCAAGAATAACCCGTCCAAGGCGATGCCAATTACCGCTGTCGCAAAATTAAAACAGCACCATGTGATCGTCGGCGTCGGCAACCGGGGACCACGCCCCACAGACAAGACCGTGATTCCATTTGCTGCCCAATTTTGTGAGGTGGCGGTGAATGCTCACACTGGTGAGGTGCAAATTTTACGCTTTTTAGGCGCCCATGACAGCGGGCGGGTGATGAACCGCTTGACTTACGATAACCAGGTATTTGGCGGCATCACCATGGGCATTGGTTTGGCCACCACCGAAAAACGGGTGCTGGATCACAACCACACCGGCAAGATGGTCAACCGCAGTTGGCACGAGTATAAATTGCCCACATCGATGGATGTGCCCGCGGACATGCAATCGGTGCCCATTGAAATTCCAGATGATGTCGCCAACACCACCGGCGCCAAGGGTTTGGGGGAACCAGTCACCATACCCACTGCCGCTGTGGTTGCCAACGCCATTTACAATGCCACCGGGATTCGCGTCACCGAAACACCCGTAAACGCCGTTCAGCTTAGTCAGCTGCTGGCGCAACACCGCAAGGAGGGCTAAATAATGCTGCCAAACTTTGCCTATACCCGACCCGATACCTTAAAAGAAGCGGTCAAACAACTTGGTTCCGAAGAAGCCCGTTTGCATGCCGGCGGAACCGATTTGCTCGGCTGCTTGCGCGACGGTGTTTTCAGTGCCCAGAAAGTTGTCAGCATTTCTAAATTAGATGCTTTGCGCGGCATCACTAAAACCAGCAAAGGCGGATTAGAGATCGGCACGTTAACGACCATCACTGCAGTGGCCGAGCACCCCTTGATCCAGAGTGATTTTACCGCACTGGCAAATGCCGCCGGCGAGGTGGCCAGTCCCCAACTGCGCAATCAGGGCACCCTGGGGGGCAACATCTGCCAGAAACCACGCTGTTGGTATTACCGGGGAGAATTTGACTGCCTGCGCAAAGGCGGTGACACGTGCTATGCTGCTGAAGGTGAAAACCAGTATCATTGCCTGTTTGGCAGTGACGACACCTGCTTCATCGTACACCCGTCCGATACCGCGCCGGCGTTAACGGTGCTCGACGCCCAGGTGCGCATCGCCGGGCGCTGGCGCAAAAAAACCGTGCCCATCGATTCGTTTTTTGTCCTGCCCGCCGATGATGTGCAAAAGGAGACCATTTTAGGTGCCGATGACATTGTCACTGAGATTGTATTGCCACCGCCTCCGGCGGGAATCAAAAGCAGCTACTGCAAGGTGCGTGCACGCCGTTCGTGGGATTTTGCCTTGGCCGGCATTGCCCTGGCGCTTGCTTTTAACGATGCCAAGGTGGCCCATGCCCGGGTGGTGCTTAGCGGCGCTGCCCCCATCCCCTGGCGCTCTATGGCTGCTGAAGAAGCAATCATGGGCCAGGAATTGACCCCGGATATTATTTCCAAGGCCGCTACAGCTGCAGTCAAGGATGCCGAACCGCTGGCGCAAAATGGCTATAAGGTGCCGTTGTTTAAGGGGTTGGTCGAACAGGAGCTTGCTAAAATGAAAGTGTAAACGTTCAGTCATAATCGATTCAGGCGAAATAAATTCACTTAAGCCATCATCGCATCCATTATCAAATCTATTATCGGGACGCCCGCGGGGTGCTTACCAGCGCTTCACCATCTACTACCTTGGTGCCACCCTGATTTAAGCAGTACGTCTTAAGTCGCACCCTTTTTTTCTCCATTAAAAGTTCCGCCACTTCAGCCACCGCCGTGATTGTGTCGCCGATTTTAACCGGCGCCAGAAAACGGACCTCCTGGCGCATATACACCGATCCCGGGCCAGGCAACATGGTTCCGATGATGGTGGAAATAAAACTGGCCGTCAACATGCCATGTGCAATACGATTCTTAAAAAAGGTGTTTTGAGCATACGCTTCATCCAC
>JASJAZ010000242.1 GCA_030066785.1 Desulfobacterales bacterium
CCGGGTGCAGCATTGACATTGCCGATGATGTTTCTTTCGCTGGCAATCGCCAGAATTTCCTTTGATCCATCACTATCCAGATCCGCGACCACCGGTGAAACCTCAAAAGATGCCGTGGTGTTCTGAACGCTGCTAAAACCCGAATCAATATCGTAGTACAAGAAAGAGAGGCTGCCGCCCATTTCTTTGGGTGATCTATAAATCTGTTTCTTGCCGGCAAATATATGCAGAATGCTGGCATTAATAAAGGCTGTTTCAAGTTTGCCATCATTGGTCAGATCGGCAATGGCACTGCCGATCACCCTGAAATTGCGCGGAATTTTGATCGGTGGCGCTTTCAGTTCAAGGTTGCTGCCTGCAAGGGTTATTTCCCGGACATTCTTTCCATAAAATCTTTCACGGTCCATGCGCTGGCCCAATAGCGTTTCAGGTTGTTGGTCGGAATCCAGGTCGAAAGTGCCCAGTATCCTCCGAATACCGGATTGAACCAAGACGGCTTCGCTGCCGGAAAAACGGTAAATGCTGCCGTTTACTTTTTCACGGGCATACACCGTTACAGCTAAATACAATTGGTTTTGGTTGGCAGGCTGCCACCATTTGATGGTCAGAATCTGGCCGAGAAGTATCGGGCTGATCCGGGTTAGCGGTTTCAGGTTATTGCCGACTTCTGATATGTCTATTGTCGTTCCATCGGTTGCGGCCAACCAGATGTTGCCGTTGTGTCTTACAAAGTCTGACATAACCGTCACCAGCGGCAAGGTCGAAATAATCTGGGCCTCTTCAAAATCAGGCTTAAAGGTGGGCGCGGTGGTCACCCTCCCAGGCTCGGCAGGCGCAGGGGGCGTTGCAGGCGCTGGCGTGGTAGTTGGCGGAGCTGGAATCGGCTTGCGTGCCACTGGTGCGGCGGCTAATTCAGAGGTAATCTCATACACGTGCAGCGTGTTGAAATCCGGATCTCGCACTTCCAAACGGTTTTGATCATATATGAAATAGAGGGCATTGGTCTGTTGGCTAAGCAATTCCGGCTTGGATGGTCTGTTTTTTTGGGCATTTTCATAGGCTTCCCATTGCAATGATGGCAAGGCCGCCTCCAAGGCTTTAAACAACTCTCGGCTTTGTTTGGTGTAGTCCCAGAAAATTGCTTTCATCTGATCAAAGCGTCGGATGACATCCCCGCGTTTAATCCCCTTGGCATCACCAATAGGGCGTGCAAAGGAAAAGCCTTTTTTTATTCGAACCACCCTGAGCATTCCTTTAACTTCTTCCAGTGTTCCCAGCAACTTGCCGGTAACCGGATGGGTGATCTTTTTTCCGGTTTTTATCACACTAAATATATCTCCGGGCACGATACCATGTGATGCATCCAGATCGATAATCACCTCCTCGTCCTGAACGATGACCACATAGCCGGGAGTCGGTTGAAAATCATCGACGATATCTTGAATCACCGCCGCATGCAGTGCCGGTAAAGCGCATATAAGCGCTAAAAATGTCCATATTGCTTGTAAGCCTACTAATTTCAATCTTGGCATATTTAATCCCTTAATATGTTAAAGTTAAATGACAGAAACCGGCCCACAGGCCGGTTTCTGTTGTAGATGAATTGATTAAATATGGCAATTAAAATTTCCAGCGAATCCTTGCACTGGAGCCAAAAATGTTTTCATCGGACTCGCCATCTTTTGCATCACTGCCCCCAACCTCAAATGCATCCAGCGCATCACCAGCCCACAGGTAACCGGCGTTCAAAGCCAATTCCAGGTTTTTAAAGAGCATGTACTTTGTGTAACCCTGCAGCTCGAAACCGATCGAATCTTCTTCTTCGCTTGAGCCGCCACCACCGGTGTATTCGATATCTTCAGCACACATCATGTACATCCCGGCGGCACCCACGGTGAACTTCTCGGTCCATTTGAAATCCCAAGACAGCTTGTTCATGACAAAACCTTTATCCAGCATATAGGGGCGCTCGGACCAATAAGTTACATCGTCGGTATAGAGCCCTTCAAACATGGCGATACTATCGGTACGGTCCAGGTCATAGGCTAAATAACCTTCAAAATCGCCGTCATCGGCATCATCATCACCGCTTGCATACCAGAACCTGTAGGTGAATTTGTGACGGCCCATTTTGTAACCCGCATCCACATTCAGAAACCAGGCCTGCAGATCGAAATCATCTTTCCTGGTATCACCGGAAAATTCGGAGTCGTCAAATGTCGTGTGGTTAAAATCACCGCCCTGATACATGGCATTCCAATTAAAGAAGAAATTGTTTATGTTCCATGAACCGTCAATACCCACGGTATAAATATCAAAATCCGCGTCATCAACAAATTCTTTGATCAAATAACTGCGGGCGGTCACCGGATCGTTGCTTTTATCGTCATTGCGGGAATATAGTCCCATAATGCCGAGTTTAAGGTCATCGGTCGGCTTCCAATTGAGTCGCGCCAGATAGTTGTCGCCATCTTTGATGTCCTTGTCACTATCGTCCCGGGCCAAATTGTCCACCGTTCGGATCCAAGCCAATTGATAGTCGAAGTTATCCGTTGGTGCGGCATTGAAGTTTATGCCCATGGCCGTTTCTTGCCAGAGGTACTCGTTGGCGGTGATCGGCTGCAAACCGATCCGGGGGCGAAACTTGCTCTCGATGAATGGCAGTTGAAAATCCAGGTAGGCCCAGCGGGTTTCGATGTTGACCCCATCACCGGAAAAACTGCCCCCCTGGCTTTTGCCGCTGCCCTGGCGACCAAAGCGGATACCACCGATTTCAACGGCATACACACCCTTGATCATACCGTCATCGTCTGCGGCCTCGAACCAGTAGCGGTATTTGATTTCGCCGTAGTTATCGTCAACTGTGCTGTCGGTGTCGATGGATCCGTCCTGCTCCGGCGTAAACCAATCATTTCGATTGGTATAAACCAGGAACCGATTGTTCATGTCACCATGAAATTGAAATTCCACGCCCCACGCAATGGCAGTACTTCCCAGGTACAGTAACAATGTTAATAAAAACCCAAATTTCTTCATCGGTTACCTCCAATGATTTAATGTGTGATAATTTGATTCTTAATACATGAAGTATCAAATTGCCTCTTTTGTGTGATCTCCCGCACCACCTCCTTTCAAAGCACGCTCACTAAAGATTCAGGTTAAATTGCCCGGTTTTCAAAATCTTATACACCTAGTGGTTGTGGGCGAAATGAGATGCTTTAATCAATGTTAGCCTGAAAGAGAAACAAATTAATGCAGATGGTCTGAATTATATCAGTATGCCATCCAGCAGCCCCTCACACCGGCATGCAAGGGGAAGTATGGTAACTAATACGTTGGATGATAAGATCCTTATCAAACGGTATTTGGGAATCGAAAATATCTTAAAATCCTAATATGAACAATAGGTTTACCGAATTTTAGACCTTACAAGATTGAGGAAATAAGGACACCCGTTAGGTAGATCTGGTGTCTCCTTTATTAGGGTTTTGTTAGAAAATTGTTAAGACATGAAAACCATTGCTATAAAATAGAGAGGAATTCAAGTAAAAAACAGCATTGTTAGGAAAATGTTAAATGTCAAGAACGTACTCGTCTCATTTAACTTATGATAATGATTTAACCTTTCAAGGAGGTTTTTAGGGATGAAAGTGTGATGTGTGATGTGTGATGTTTATCGGTTGAATTAAGTCAGGTAGATTTTTAATGCGCTAGCCATTCGGTACGGTTACGGCCATCGTTTTTGGCTTTGTATAAAGCCTTATCGGCAATTTTAAGCATATCGGATGATGACTTTTCACGGTTCGGAACAGATGAGGCAACTCCGGCACTAATTGATACATTTTCGTGAACGTTGGAACCCTTATGCCGAATTTTTATATGTAATACGCTATCACGCATGGCATCGGCAACTTTAATAGCGCCATCCAGGTCTGTATTCGGTAAAACAGCCACAAACTCTTCCCCACCATAGCGGGCCACAAGGTCACCGGCACGCCGGATATTCTTGCGCAGGCAGCGCGCCACTTGCCGTAAACAATCGTCGCCACCCTGATGGCCGTAAATATCGTTGTAAGCTTTAAAAAAATCGATATCCATCATAATCACCGACAATGGATTTTGATCACGAAGAGCGCGCTTCCATTCATTGCGCAACACAATGTCAAAGATGCGTCGGTTGGCTAATCCCGTGAGGCCATCTTCCATTGAATAGCGTTTCAGGGCCCTTTCAGCCTGTTGACGCTTAAGAATGACTGACATGTTGTTGATTAACAGGGTCAGTCGATCCACATCAAACCTGTCATAAGGCGCTGTCTTGTTGCCAACACCCACCACGGCAACAACTTTCTCTTTATCCAAAACAGGTACACTCATATGGCGGCGGACATTCAAATGACCTTCTGGATAACCTATTTTATGGTTCATACTTTCAACATCATTATGGATGACGGCTTGACGCTTTTTGATACTAGCGGCCCAAATACCGGCCTGATCGGTTAAAGCATGTGTGCCCTCTTGGACGTTGCACTGTTTTAATACATCTTTTGACCACGTAATTGTTTCAATTGGTTTTTTGCCTTCCCGGATGAAATGCAGGTATCCAATCCGGCTCTTGGTTAACTGAACGGCTGCCTCCAAGGTATACTCCTTTACTTCCTGATCCGAAGCCTCGCTCATTTGGCTCAGGGTCAATAAAGACTGTAAAAATGCATTGTTCGCTTCAGCTTGAGGATCGATTTGTTGATATGTATCCGCGGTTATTTTAATTTTTGGGGTGTCTGAGACCATGCTCACCGCGTGGTCAATTTTACCCTCGGAGTTTAAGACAGGGTCAAGCCGAACCAAGGCATCAGTTAGGCCGATTTCCGGATAATCAAATGGCATTTCAAACGCGACCGATTCGCCTTTTAGGCATCGATCGAGGTGAGGCTTCATGCGGGTATACGTCTGAGAATCGAATACTTTTTCAATAGGGCACCCGATGACCTGATCAAAAGTAAATCCCCACCTCTTAAAAAACGCCGTATTGGCCATACAATAGACGTGGTTTTTATCAATGACGGTTATCAGCGCTTCCGTTATCTGAAACGTGCCTTGAACTTCATCCGAATTATGAACAAACGGTTTTTGCAATGTGAATATCCGTAATGCACCCATATTTTGTTGCAGAGTTAATACTCGTTTAAAACATTCAGCCGCTGGAATAAATTGACGTTTAATACCAGTAGCTTTCGGTTTTAGGTTCTGTCGCTTTTTTTATAATGATGCTCTTTTGTCGTGTTATCAAGCATTTATTTAATACATCGGCAGGTATTGAAATGATCTTAAGAGCAACCCTTTGCAGTCAAAATTAGATCTGACTGAATAGGCCGATTTAAAAGTTCAGCGTTATGAGGGTCATATAAATTTAAGAGAGGTTTTGGGGAAGCGTTACCCGTAGGCAAGACCCCTTGCCGGGTTCGGACTCCGTTTGGATGTCGCCGCCATGCTGCTGCACGATTCGATGGGAAATAAAGAGTCCAAGGCCGGTGCCTTTTTTGTCTTTGGATGAAAAGAACAGATCAAACATTTTACGGCTGGTTTCTATATCCATTCCGATACCGTTGTCAGTAATGACAAAAACCGCATGTTTGGAATCAGAATAGACCTCCAATAATATTCGATGGTCTTTTGGGGCGGTGTCTTCTTTGCAGGCATCTATGGCATTTTCCAAAATGTTGATAAGCGCCGAATGCATAAACCCCGTATCGATGTCAATCTCACCAAGATCCTGGCTATACCGGCAATCAAAATCAATACCTTCGTTAATAATTTTCGGCTTCACTGTGGCCGCAACGTCTTCGGCAAAAGACCGTAAATCGACCCGCTCTCTTTTGAGGTCCCGTTCCTTGGCATACAGTAAAATATCCAGCACCATCTTTTTAATGCGGGCCGCCATCATTTTGACCACATCCAGTCCTTCCCGAATCTGGTCGCTATCCTCCTTGGACAGGCCTGAATCAAGGAGATATAAACCACCGTCCAATCCGGTTAAAAGTCCCTTAATGCCGTGGGAAATGGATCCGATCAGCAGGCCCAACGAGGAAAGCTGATCTTGCAGGCGCAGAATCTGGCGCATATCAGTAGACATCATCAGTACCCGTGATACATCCCCGGCGGCATTGGTTACCGGTGCGGTCCACACCAAGACTTTAATCGCTTCTCCATTGCGGGTATTCCATTCCATTTCGGTTTGATAAGACTGGCCATCTCGAAACGTTTTTTCAGCCGGGCAGTCCGAGCACGGCACCTGGCTTTGCCTCAGTACCGCATAACACCGCATGCCGATGGCATCTCCGAAATCCTCCGCAAAAAGACGATTGGTTGAGGTAAACATATAGGAAGGGTCACGTACGGCGATATAACACGGCAAATTGTCATATAGCTCCTGAAAGTGTTGTTGTGTATTGAGTTGGTCTCT
>JASJAZ010000065.1 GCA_030066785.1 Desulfobacterales bacterium
CACGGCCGATTCGTTTTTGAAGGCGAGCAGGTCGCCATCGACGGCGAAGGTGATGTGGAGTACGAATCGCTCTGCGCCAGTTGTTATTTTAAGTTTAAAGAGCAGGCCCGTAGTACCGGTGCCGATCAATTGACGGGTAAAGCATGAAAACGGAAAAGGAAAAAATGCTTTGTGGCGAATTGTATGATGCTTCCGATGCCCTTTTAGTGAGGGAGAGACGCCGGGCGCGTCAACTGCTGCACCGTTTAAATGTCAGTGACTATGGTGACACCGACAAATACCGGGAGATTGTCAATCTGCTGCTGCCGGCGTGTGCACCAGATATTTGGATTGAACCGCCTTTTTATTGTGATTATGGGTATAATCTCACATGTGGCCAGGGTGTGTATTTCAATTTTAACTGTGTCGTGCTGGATGTTATGCCGGTGACCATTGGAAATAATGTGCTGTTCGGTCCCAATGTGCAGATTTACACGGCCACCCATCCTTTTAATGCGGAAGAGCGGCGCAGCGGACTTGAATTTGCCAAACCGGTTGCCATCGGCAATGATTGTTGGATCGGCGGTGGCGCCATCATCTGCCCCGGTGTTACCATCGGTGCGAGATGCATTATCGGCGCCGGTGCCGTGGTAACCAAAGATATCGCGGATGATTCGGTCGCCCAGGGTAATCCTGCACGGGTAGCGGTATCCAGCTAATGGCTAAAACCGCACTTGCGATATTCTTTTTTCTGATGCTGTCTTTGCCGCAAGCCCGGGCCAGTGATCTGAAAATTGAAATCGATCATTTAATCGATTTCATTAACCGATCGGATTGTGTATTTATCCGCAACGGGCGTGAGCATCGCCCTGAAGAGGCTTCCAAACATATTTTGCGTAAATATGATCACTTTAAAAAGAAGATTGAAACGGCCGAACAGTTTGTTGAACTCTGTGCAACCAAAAGCACCATGAGTCATCAATTCTATACAATAGCCTGCAAGGGTAGGCCCAACATAAAAAGCAAGGACTGGTTGATGAACGAGTTGAAGCGATTTAGGAACAGATAAGCCGAAAAAAAAGAGGTTATGATGATACGAAAATTGGGAGTCATTTTGGTTGTTGTTTTGTCGATAAGTGTTTTCGGTTGTGCTGCTAAGATGAATCCGGATGATGAGGCGGCGGCCCTGAAGGCCACGCGGCAGTGGTTAACGTTGATGGATGCCGAAAAGTATGCTGAAAGCTGGCGTGAGGCCGCCATTTTTTTACAGCAAGCTGTTACTGAAGACGAATGGCTGAAGAGTATGGAGCTAGTCCGAACGCCCATGGGCAAGGTGGTTTCAAGAGAACTAATAACAAATAGGTTTCGTACACTTTTTTCCAAGGCCCCCAAGGGTAAATATTTCGTGATCGAATTCAAAACCGTTTTCACAAAAAATGACGCGGCCAGTGAACTGGTTACGCAAATGTTGGAAGAGGACGGGCGCTGGCGTGTGGCGGGGTATCACCTTGAGTGAAACCATCTCAAAAATAGTAGATCACGTCCAAGCGCAAGGCGTAAGCCGACACAAAAGCGCAGCATACATGGAGAGTATGTATGCAGGTTCGCGGGACAAGGCCCTGCGGCCCTGCCAAAGGAGGCCCGCAACGACGCCATTGGACGTTAGGTGCTTTTTTTCAGGTTTTATCACTTGGTAAGTCTTACTAACGGAAGGTGTGTATGAGTCTAGCCTATTTTATTGTATTAAACCATGAGGAGCCGGGCTTTGATCCGTTTGTTAACGGCAAATTTCTGGCACACGCCGCAGATGACGTCAATAAAATTGCTGAGCAAAACGGTCTTAAGCTCATCGATGACTGGGTCAGCCAGGATCTGGGTGACTACAGTGATGAATTTGAGGGGATTGGGGATACTGAACCCCGCTGGTTCAGCCCTCAGGAAGGCCTTGAATGGGTTAACGCCCTGAAAGGCCAATTAAACGAGCATGCTGATGCGGTTGAAAATTTAGACGGTGTGCTTTCAGATTTGGAAGAATTTCGGGAAGTATTGCAAAAGGCCCAATCAAAACAAATTCAGTGGCACCTGGAGATGGATTTTTAACGGAAAACGGTTCATAACCCGGAGATTTATTGGATGGGAAAGTACGTTGGTTATGTTTTGCTGGTATTGGTGGTTTTGGCTGCGCTGGAATTCATCGGAATTGTCGATATTCCCTTTCTGGAAATACCCGATTTTACCTCTGATAAAAAGGTCTTATTTGAGAAGACAACAGAGGCGCTTAATTCTGACTAAAACCGACTTAAAAATGACTCAATCTGACTCCAAGGCGTCGATATCGATACGGGGGGTAATCCGCGGGTTTTTGCGGGAGCGCCCATAAAATTCTTTGAATCCGAATTCTTCAAGCTTGGCGATCAATTGCTCATTATATTCGTTAAACGGCAGGCAGTAGCTGTCGGGAATAAATCCGAGGTTGGTGTCAAACCACTTAAGACACAATTCCGTATCATAGGCAATATAGTCCAGCCACTGCTGACGTGACCGCCGCTGCAATTGCCCTTCGCTAAAATCCCACCCCTGAAATGCCAGCCGTGAGCGGATACTGTATTGGGCACCCATCTTTCCGGGATCAAAGCCGCTGCGTTCAATCTTCCATCGGGTCGTTGACTTCTTGGGCGGCGAGTTGTCGATGATGACATCATGAAAATGACTATGCGCACCGATGCGCACCCCGGGTGTGGCGGCCAAACGTCTGACCTCCGCTACGGTCATAAATTGACTGAAATCTTTGTCAGCAAATGCCGCTTGCATATATTTTTTGGGTTTAACCGTTTCGATGAATTCACCGGCATACATGCTGCGCGCCTGGCCGGGTTGAATAAATGCGGTGGTGATAAAAAAAATCAGCGGGGTTTGATAGGTCTGCAGCAAAGGCAGGTAATAATACTGGCAAAAAAGCCCATCATCAAAGCTCAGCACGTACTGTTTCAAATCGAGCTGAAAGTACGCCTGGCGCAGGTTATGGATCATTAGGGTCTTCATCATTAAACATGGCGGCTTATTTTAACGATTTGTTTTTCTGGGGCTAACCGAACTTCGTGCAGATGCTATCCGGTGCGATTTTGAGCAGCTGGGCGATCAAGCTCCAGCGCCGGGTGACGTAGGCCCGCTTTTTCCGGGCAGCGATAGCCGCGTATATTTGCTTTGCTGCTTTTTGAGGAGATGCCACCCAGGGCAGCTTTTGTCCTTTGAGCAGATCGGTGGCCACAAATCCCGGTCGGATGTCAGTAATCGTGATCGGCAACTTCATTAGGCGGGCTTTGAAACGCAAGCCTTCCAGGTAATTCGACATAAAGGCCTTGGAGGCGTTGTAGGCTGGCGAACGGCCGCTGCCGCGTATGGCGGCGACAGATGAAATGGCGGCCAGGCAACCGGAACCGCGTTTGGCAAAGTAATTAAAGGCCGTATCGGCCAGGGCCGTAAAACCGCTGACATTAAGCGCAATGGTTTGCTGTTCGATGGCAACGTCTAAATGCCGATTAAAAAGACCGATACCGGCAGAAATAATAATGACATCGACTCCATCCATGGATGTTATCAGGTCGGTAAGCCCCGCCACGGCAGATGATGTGTCGGCCACATCCATGACTTTGACAGTACATGGCACGTTTAATGTTTTGTGGAGTTGCTCTAAAAGATGCTGCCGCCGCGCGGCCAAACCCAGTTCGCAAAGATTGGCCCCGTAAACTTCCGCCAGGGCTTTGCCGATGCCGGATGAAGCGCCGATAATAATGACTTTCTTGGCCTGCATGGAATCTTCCTGTTGGATGCCCAAACCAAAGGACAAAGATTGGCCCAATGTCTCATTAATCCTTTGATCAAACGGCTTAGCAAATTGATCGGTGCTGGTCAGCGATCTCGTTACAGCGTTTTGAGTACGGGTAGCGCTTTGCGAAATTCAGGTGTGCCTGCACGATTGAGCAGTTCATATATGATCATTTCCGTTGAACTGATGACGGCTCCGGCCCGCTGCAATCGATTTAAGCCCACGGCCCGATTGGAATGATTGCGTGATGTAACGGCATCCGAGGCCACATGCAGACGGTAACCGTCTCGAATGGCATCCACGCCGGTGTGAAAAATGCAAATATGGGTTTCAAGTCCCGCCAGCAGAATGGTTCGGCGCTTGAAGGCGGCAACGGCCTGGGCAATGGTCGCATTTTGAAAACAGCTGAATTCCAATTTATTAAGGACCTGCGCACCATTGGCATGTTTCAGCAGATCCGGCACAAAGGGGCCCAGTTTCTCGGCATTTTGTTCGGTAAAAATGATCGGCACCGACAACAACTGGCATATATCGATCAAGGCGGCGACATGTTTTTGAACGTTTTCTTTGTCAACGCAGAAATCAAACAGTACATTTTGGATGTCGACGAGCAGCAGAACACAATCTTTGCGATTCAAAAATTCGATATGGTCATTCATTAGTATTACTCCCTATTGCTCTGACAGTTTTTGCAAGTGCTGCTGCGCATCTATGCCGATGGCCGCAAAGTCCTGGCGTTCCGTTTCACTGAATAGCGGCGCGAGACGGTTAATAATTTCTATGGTTTGACTTTCAAAGGCGCGGGCTGTTTCAAGGTAGTCTTGCGTTGCGGGCGAATCTTTCAAGGCTAACAGCTTGCCGATTTCTTCCCCCAGCATTTTAACAAACAAGCCGTATTCGCCCACCAAATCTTTATCGTTCAGACTCCACCCGCTGACGCGATCGACCAGCGCTTCGATGGTTGTCAGCCGTGTGCGCTTAGCTTCCAACACGGATGCCAAAAGGCCACGCAGGCGGGTATCATCAATTTGACGGCAGGTGTTTTCATAAAAATTAACAGCCTGTTTTTGCAGTTTGTAGGTAAAATCGATGGCAACGTCTTTAGATCGAATACTTTCAAATACGTTGTTCGACATGATGTGCACCCTTTATCGCGAGCAACTGATTCTAAATTATCAAAACGCCTGTATCCGAAAAACTGGAAAACGCGAGCGTCCAGCTTCGATACCACATCCAATAGTAACCATCAAGGCACACCCTTCAAGTTGCCTACAATCGTCTTTCTGCGGGTTGGATAGCGGGTGTATTGACTTTTAGTCTAAATGCTTTTAGTTTTTGTAATGCACTCTTGAAGGAGCAGCCTTATGCAAGACACCTGGGAAAAAGCCATTGCGTGCGCCATTGAATGCAGCCGTTGCAACAAACAATTGGGCAAAGATGATCAAAGGATTCTGTCGGTATATGATCATCAACCGATTTGTTTGGCATGTAAAAAAGAAGAAGAAAATCGGTCGGATTATGAGGCGGTATCCCGGGAAACCATCGGAAAGTGCTTATCGGAAACCGAGGTGCTATATGGAGATCCGGGCGGTTACTGCTACTATCATTTTTATCCATATAAATGCTAGCGGCCCCACCAAGATGATCTAACGATTAAGTGCGATTCTAATTTTTCCCAAATATTCCTTGGTTGCCAAAAAAACAAATCCCCGACGTTGTTTCCGCGTCAGGGATTTTTGTTTGATAAGCCGGTTGTGGCTTTGATGTTTTGAATCTGCTGCTAATAAATGCCGAAATCCTTGAGCAAACTTACAATTCCGAGTTTTTCGACGCGCAGTCTTAAAAATTCAGAAATGGTTGGCTGATAAACTTTGACTTTCAAAAACATATTTGCTTCCCGCGGTGTCCGATTCCCTTTTTTATTGTTGCAAGATTTACAAGCGGATACACAATTATCAAAATCGGTTTTACCCCCCCGGGATTTGGGAATAATGTGGTCAATGGTCAGCCGGCCATATTTATCGCCACAATAGGCGCAGCGAAACCCGTCGCGTACTAGAACGTTGCGTTTGGAAAACGGTACCCGGGATCGATACAGGGTTCGGATCAGCTTGATCAGTTTCATGACCGCCGGCACCTTTAATACGACGCCTTCAGCGGTGCGGATGATTCGCTCGGAAAAGCGCAGCACCTGAACTTTGTTTTTAGCCACCAGGCACATGGCGCGCTTCCAGTTGACCACATTCAGAAAACCGTAATCGGCATTCAGCAGAACACAGTGCGTCACGCAATTTCCCCCTTTGCAAACGGGCGGTTACGTCATGTTAAATCACACGTACCCAAACGCCCAGTCTCTCTAATCGCAACCTTCTATAGCGAATAACAGCTGTAAAATCAATACGACTTTAGCCCATTATACCATAATGATACGCTTAGATCGCAAGCTTATTATTCGAATTATTCCAGAATATTGGATAAATTTGTTATATCAATGTTAAAAGCCGGTTAGAAATGCCAGCAGATTAGAGTTTACCAAGATAACAGCAGGTGCCGTCAATTTTTCATTGATATTTAAAAGGTTGGTTGTTTGAAGCAGACGATTTAGCTGGTGATACCGCCAGTTTAGAGGGATTGGCCGTGACGCGCCAACCCCCTGAAGATGCCGGCGGTTGCTGAGTGTCAACGAAATGCAAGTATATGCTAAGATACTAATTTTCTTTAAGAATTTTTCGAATTACAAATGGCAAAATACCGCCATGCAAAAAATAATCAACCTCCACATCTGTATCCAAACGCGCCATCACATCAAAGGATACTTGCTCTCCATCAGATTTAATGGCGGTGGCTTTGAGCATTTTGCGTGGCTGCATGTCCTGGATGCCTTCAATATTGATGGTTTCAGAGCCTTCCAATCCCAGCTTTTGCCAGCCGTGACCATTGGTAAACATTAACGGCAGAACCCCCATGCCGACCAGGTTGCTGCGGTGAATGCGTTCGTAGGATTCAGCTATGACCGCTTTTATTCCTAATAAATCCGTACCTTTAGCCGCCCAGTCGCGTGACGATCCGGTGCCGTATTCCTTGCCGGCCAACACCACCAAAGGTGTCTGGGTTTGTTGATAGGCCATGGCGGCATCGTAGATGAAGTTTTGCTCACCCCCGGGAAAGCTCACGGTATAGCTGCCTTCCTTGCCCTGCACCAGCTGATTTTTGATCCGAATGTTGCCAAAGGTACCGCGCATCATCACCTCATGGTTGCCACGCCGCGAACCGTATGAATTGAAGTCACTCGGGGAAACCTTTTGGCTGACGAGATACTGACCGGCCGGATATTCTTCGGGTATGGCACCGGCCGGTGAAATATGATCGGTGGTCACGGTATCACCCAGCAGCAGGAGCGTGCGGGCGCCTTTAACGTCTTCGGGAGGCGTTAAGTCGAGTGAAAAACCTTCAAAATAGGGTGGCCGGCGGATATACGTTGATTCTGATTGCCATTGGTAGTTGGTGCTTTCTTTAATGGAAAGCGATTGCCAAAATTCATCGCCTTCAAAAATTTGACCGTATTCGGTAGCATAAAATTCTTGCTTGACATGTTTGGCAACCAGGTCCTGAATCTGCGCCTTGGAGGGCCAGAGATCCTTCAGATAAACCGGCGCACCGTTGGGGTCGTAGGTTACCGGGTCGCGGCTTAAATCGATGTCGATTCTTCCGGCCAATGCAAAGACCACCACCAGCATGGGCGATGCCAGGTAATTCGATTTGATACTTTGA
Organism: Desulfobacterales bacterium; assembly: GCA_030066785.1. Lineage (GTDB taxonomy): Bacteria > Desulfobacterota > Desulfobacteria > Desulfobacterales > JASJAZ01 > JASJAZ01. The sequence goes on from JASJAZ010000065.1 coordinate 7,577, forward strand.
TGAATGCGGGCTTCAAAATTGCGGTTACCGGAAAGCACCGCCGCTACGTTGAGATCGTTTTCCGCAATGGCCACTTCAATTTCGGGCGGCAATGGACCGCTATTGCCGATACAAGTGGTACAGCCAAAACCAGCCACATGAAATCCCAATGCCTGCAAATAGGGCAGCAACCCGGCATCTTCCAGATAGTTCAGCACCACTTTGGATCCCGGTGCCAGTGATGTTTTGACATAACGAGGCACGCGCAATCCTTTTTCAACAGCTTTTTTGGCAACCAGTCCGGCGCCCAACATGACCGCGGGATTGGAAGTATTGGTACACGAGGTGATGGCCGCAATGACCAAACTGCCGTCGCCAAATTCATGGTCGTTGCTGTATTTAAGAAAAGCGGTTTTGCGGCTGCCCGGCACACATTCGTCTGTGCGAGAGGTGATACTGCCGGATTCGTCATGAAATTTTGAGATATGGGCCGTATCGGTATCGCGTTTATATTCGCATCCCATGGCTTCATTGAAATTTTTGGCCATTTCGGATAGCTCGATACGATCTTGAGGGCGTGCCGGGCCGGCCAGGGAGGGGCTGACACTCGCCAGATCCAGCTCCAGCACTTCCGAATATTCCGGTGTTTCGGTACCGGTATAAAAGAGGCCCAAGGCGCGGCTGCAGGCCTCGATCACCTCAGCGCGATCACCGCGATTGGTTATTTTAATATATTCGATGGTTTTTTCATCCACCGGGAAAAAGCCCAGGGTGGCGCCATACTCGGGCGTCATATTGGAAATCGTGGCGCGATCCGTAACAGATAAGGCCTTAACGCCCGGTCCGAAATATTCCACAAATTTTTCAACCACATTGTGCTTGCGCAACATCTCGGTAACCGTCAGCACCAAATCCGTGGCGGTGATACCCTCCTTTAGCTCACCCACAAATTTGACGCCAACGACCTGAGGAATCGACATATAGTAGGGCTGGCCCAACATGACCGCTTCGGCTTCGATGCCGCCAACACCCCATCCCATCACGCCAATTCCATTGATCATGGGGGTGTGGGAATCGGTGCCGACCAATGTATCCGGAAACCCGACCTGATGGCCATCCAATTGGTCTGTGATGATAACGCGTCCCAGGTGTTCCAGGTTAACCTGATGGCAAATACCGGAATTAGGTGGAACGACACTGAAATTCTTAAAACTTTTTTGGGCCCATTTCAACAGGGCATAGCGTTCACCATTGCGTTCATACTCTTTGGCCACGTTTTTGCGAAAAGCATCCGCGGTGCCAAAATAGTCCACCTGCACCGAATGATCCACAACGAGATCAACCGGCACCAATGGATTGATTTTTTTGGGATCCCCCCCTTGATCCTTGACCGCATCACGCATGGCGGCCAAATCAACCACGGCCGGTACACCTGTAAAATCCTGCATCAATACCCGGGCGGGATGATACGGGATCTCAACCGGCTGCTCGTAGCTTTTTTGCCAGTTGGCGATGTTGTGAAGATCCTGCTCGGTGACGACTCGGCCGTCAAACTTACGCATTAGGTTTTCGACCAAAATACGGATCGAAAACGGCAGTCGTCCAACTGCGGCAAGGCCTTTTTCTTCTAGTTGATGAATATCAAATACATGCAGAGATTCCGTTCCAGCGGTTACCGGTTGTAAAAATTCAGATTTGTCCATTAGTGGCCTCCGGTGGTGCTATAAGGATAAAGTCTAAAAACATTGCATGGGCCTAACATACCGATTTGGCGTCTATGATCAAGAAATTTCGAATAGTGAGCAGCACCATTTACGGGCCGTTTAGGGACCAGTCATAATGAAGATACTCAATCTTAATTTTTTGCTGGCTGCTTTCAATGCCCTTCACCAAGCCTTCATTGCCATTTTTCAAAAAAAATCCAACAATATCGTCATTGAAGTCTTCTTTGAACCATTTAAATATTTTACTGACATGTAGGGTCTGGCCTTCCAGCCGATTGCTGGCGGGATCGTTGATAAAGGCCTCAGTGGCTTGGTCCAGTTGCGTTTCCAATTCAGCGCCGGTAAAAGGTTCGGATTGAAGCGGGGGGCAGCTGCGCGCCGCACAATTGATGGCGAAATGGACACGCGGATCTTTAAAGCGGGGTCTTAATATTTCATGCTCGATATAATCAAGGGTTATTAATTGGCCGTCAATCCGGGCGATCTTAATACTCCACGGTTTTTGAAAAAGCCCACCGATATCCTTAATCGATTTTATGCCCGGGTATTTGCTGAGGATCAATTTAATGGTCCAGGCGTTATATGCATTGATAAAAAAAGCGAATTGCTCGTTGCGGTCCAGTGCGTTTGAATCCGTGTTTTCCAGCACGAGCAGGTACTGGTCCAGACGGGCTTCTTCATTCTTAAAACCCTGATAATCGACCACGCCGTGCTTAACGTATTTCATTAATAGCTTTTTAAACATACTGTGATCCACCGGGGTGCTGGCCCAGCCGGTTGAGATGGTACTTACCATAACTAGCAAAATTAGAGCGGCCCATTTCAAATGCCCGTTTTGGTTTATTAGCGGCATAGCATCCTCCGTCAAGGCTCAGCGGTAGGGCTGGTTAATGCGGTCTTTAGTTCCAATTGATACTGATTAAAATAAACGCTTGTCGCGGTTGGTGCAAACTATTTTTTGGGTGTCGGGCGGTATATCCAGCACCGCCGACCGTAAAAGATGTCGACAAATGCGTCAATTCCTAACGTAAGAATGGCAAATTTTTCTGAAATGCTGCCTTGGAAATTCAGCCAGGGTCACGCATTGACAGTTGCTGCCCATGTGTGATGTTTTTTAAATGAAAAAGCTGCTCATGCGAACAGCTTTGGGGCCGAAATGATATGAGGGCAATGAAAGCAAAGATCGGTCAGCGATTACATTTCTTTGCTGATACCGTGGCGCACAATTTCCCCTTCAATCAAATAAATGACCTCTTCGGAAATGTTGGTGGCATGATCGGCAATACGTTCAAAGTGCCGGGAGATAAACAGCAGGTTGATCAGGTGCCCGACCTGATCGGTATGTTGTTTGATGGCAGCTTCAATCGTGCCGTATGATTCATTATGAAGGTCATCGACTTCATCGTCCAACAAACAAATCTTGAGCGCCAAATCAACGTCCAGGTTGACCAATGAATCCAGGCTTCTTTTAAGCATGTTTTCTACTTTTTCAGCCATTTCGGTAAAATCAAACCGGAATTCAAAGTGATTGCTTGCCGCGAGAAACTTTACGCGCTCAGCAATATTGACAGCTTCGTCTCCGATGCGTTCCAAATCGTTATTGATTTTAATAACCGATGTTAGAAAGCGTAAATCGACCGCCACCGGCTGGTGCAGGGCCAATATTTTTAAACATTCTTCTTCGACCTCCACTTCCATTTCATCGATTTCATAGTCAAGTTTGATTATTTGCTCGGCCTGATCGGCATCCCGGGTTTCAATGGCCTTGATGGCCATGTGAACTCTTTCTTCAACCAGAGCACCGAGTGTTAGAATTAATTTTTTAATCTTTTCGAGTTCCCGCTGCAGATGTTTCGCCATTTTCTTGTTTCCTTTCGTGCTAACCGAATCGACCGGTGATGTAATCTTCGGTTTGTTTCAATTTCGGTCGGGTAAACAGTGTATCGGTATCATCGACTTCTATCAACTTGCCCATGTAAAAAAATGCAGTTTTATCCGACACGCGGGCCGCTTGCTGCATGTTGTGCGTCACGATAATTATGGTATAGGTCGTTTTTAACTGGTGAATTAACTCTTCGATTTTTTGGGTGGCAATCGGGTCCAGTGCCGAGCAAGGCTCATCCATTAGCAGCACCTCGGGTTCCACGGCTAAGGCGCGTGCGATGCACAGACGTTGCTGTTGTCCGCCGGAAAGCCCTAGCGCCGAGTCATTCAACCGATCTTTGACCTCATCCCACAAGGCTGACTGTTGCAGGCTGGTTTTCACACGCTCGGAGATCAGGCTTTTATTTTTTTCGCCGTTTACGCGCGGACCGTAGGCGATGTTGTCGAAAATACTTTTCGGAAACGGATTCGGTTTTTGAAACACCATGCCGATGCGGCTTCGTAAGGATACGACATCCACCGCCGGTGCATAAATATCTTCCCCATCCAGCAATAACTGTCCCTCTACGCGGGTGGCGGGGATCAGATCGTTCATACGATTTAAACAGCGCAAAAACGTGCTCTTGCCACAACCCGAAGGCCCAATTAAGGCGGTGACCTGGTTGGCAATGAATTCGAGTGAAATATCGTGCAGGGCTTCAAAGTCGCCGTAAAAAAAATTAAGCTGCTTGGCTGCCATTTTTAAGTTGTTTTGCATATCTAATATACCACTTTTTGGCGTCAAGATGAGGGTTCAGGGCAGTTGACGCTTTTTTTATTCTGAAGTTTAACCACTATCGATCTATGCCTGCAAGAAGAATTCGGGGCATACCAGACGATTAGTTATAAGCCATTCATTCACCCGGATATATGAACCAATCTTTTAGGTTTGCATCTTGCGCCGCAACCGCGAGCGGTAAATAATAGCCAGAAGATTAAGCCCCAGCACCAGGGCAATTAGAACCAAGGCGGTGCCATACTGTAGCGGACGTGTCTTTTCGATTTCCGTACCGGCCGTGGCCAATACATATATGTGGTACGGTAGGGCCATAATTTCATCAAAGATAGATTTCGGCAGGTGCGGGGTAAAAAACACCGCGGCCGTGAACATGATGGGTGCGGTTTCGCCGGCCGCCCGGCTGATGCCCAAGATACCGCCGGTCAGAATGCCCGGCAATGCGGTCGGCAAAATTACTCGAAAAATGGTTTGCAATTTAGTCGCTCCCAACCCTAACGATGCCTCGCGATAGGTATCGGGCACCGCTTTAAGAGCTTCTTCCGTAGCGCCAATGATCACCGGCAGCGTCATGGCACCCAGGGTTAATGCGCCGGCCAGCAGGCTGACACCAAATTTTAAATAGATCACGAAAAATGCCAGGCCAAATAGGCCAAAGACCACCGATGGAACCCCTGCCAGATTGTTAATACCTAAACGGATCACCCGCAACAAACGGCCTGGCCGCGCATATTCATTTAAGTAAATGGCGGATGCGACCCCAATGGGAAAGCCCACCACAAGCGCGCCGATGCTCAACGCCAGTGTTCCCACGATACAAGGTAATATACCACCCTTGGTCATGGAATCCATGGGGGCTTGGCTGAGAAACGTCCAGTTAATTGCCCGCCAGCCATTGGCCACCATAAAATAGACAATGATGAGCAATGCCAATCCGTTTATCACCGCGGCAATCCGAAAAGCGGTAAACACCGCGTTTTGTCGCAACCGGCGTTTGGACCGGATGGCGGCGGCGGTTTGGGCAATATCCAACGTCTTTGGCGCTTTAAGCGCTTTTTCAGGCCGCGATGTGTCCTGATCTCTGGAATCGATGGTGTCGGTTTTTTTTGATTGCATGGGTTTAACAGCCTATCTCGACCACTGTTACTTGTTCGGGTTGATGAATCCGCGTATCAATTTACAATTAAAGCGATGCTTCGCCTACCTGTCGATATCGATGGGCAATGTGATCGGCCACCAGGTTAAAAATGAGTGTAAAAAGAAATAAGACAATACCGGTTGCAAACAAAGCATAGTAGTGATCGCCGCGGAAAGGCGCTTCGGCCATTTCAGCTGCGATGCTGGCTGGCAGAGGGCGTGCCGGATCAAAGATCGATAACGGTATCATGGCGGCGCCACCAGCGACCATGAGCACCACCATGGTTTCACCGATGGCGCGTGACATTCCCAGTATGACCGCCGTGCTGATACCGGATATCGATGCGGGTAAAATTACCCGGACAATGGTTTCCAAATGCGTAGCACCTAAGGCCAGTGAAGCTTCCTTCAGGTTGGTGGGAACACTGTAGATCGCATCTTCGGAAATACTGCAAATGGTGGGAATCGACATAAACGCCAACATCAGCGAGGCATTGAAAACGTTTAATCCGGTGGGAACATCAAGGATATTTTGTAAAAAGGGGGCCACGATTACCATTCCAAAAAAACCGATGACCACCGAGGGTAGGGCGGCCAGCAGTTCCACAACCGGTTTGACAAATTCGCGCACTTGCGGTGTGGCGATTTCTGCCAGGTAAATGGCGGTCATGACCCCCAGCGGAATCGACATAATAGCGGAAATAACCGTCACCGCCAAAGATCCGATAATCAGGGCATAGATGCCAAAATCGGGCGGCTCAGCCGTTGGATACCAAAACTCTCCGAAGAGAAAATCTTTAACCGAAACGATCTTAAAAATAGGCAGCCCTTCGGCAAAGAGAAACAGGGAGATCATTAAAAGAATCGTGATCGATACGGTGGCAATGCCGAAAAAGAAGTAATGCATCCACCGTTCTTTAAGCTGCCGAATATTGCTCATTATTGATTACTTGGTATTTTGTAGTCGTTTATACTGAGTTAAAAGTATCATGTTTAAAAAACATAGAAACCCGATAGCAAGCTGGCGGTGTTTAACGTTGCTATCGGGAATCTACATTATTTTGTTTTTGCCGGAGACTTATCCTAGCCTTTAGGCGCTACCAGTGAAACGATATGTCGAGGGCACATATATTAGTACAATGGCACAAACCCAATTTCACCCACCAGTTTTTGACCCTTGTTTGGATGAACCACAAAATTCATGAATTTCCCAACCTCGCCTTCAGGCCAGTCCGAGGTAAACATATACAGTGGGCGGCTAATAGGAAAGGTGCCGGCTAAAGTGGTTTCCGCCGAACCAACTACACCGTTTACCGTAAGCGGTTTGACATCTTTGTTCATGTACCCTAGTCCAATGTAGCCGATGGCGTATTTATTTTTGGCCACGGCCTGCGCCACTGCGCCGTTGCTGGCCTGTAAAAGCGCGCCCGGATAGACGCGGCCCTTTTGCATGACTTTGCTTTCCCACACCTCGTAGGTGCCCGAGGAGGTGTCACGGGAAATTACCACGACTCTCTTTTTGGGTCCGCCCAGATCTTGCCAATTTTTAATTTTACCTTCATAAATGGCTTTTAATTGATCCATACTGATGTCTTTGACCGGATTGCTGGGGTGTACCACCGGCACGATACAATCGTAAGCCACGGCAAAAGGTACCGGATAGACACCGCGCTCCATGGCCAGTTTCACTTCTTTGCCTTTGATAAAGCGGGAACTGTCGGCAACGTCGGTGGTGCCGTCGATTAATGCCTTGATGCCATTGCCGGAGCCACCGCCGGATATGGAGATGCTAACTCCCGGATTGGCTTTCATATAGGCTTCAGCAACTTTTTGGGCAATGGGAAGCACGGTTGTGGATCCCTTAATGACGATATTCTTGGCTTCCGCGAAGCTTGTTCCGCACATTAAAAACAGCGTAATCAAAACGGCAAATAGATATTGTTTTTTCATCGTAATACTTTCCTCCCGAATGACAATTAAAGTTAGGTGTTATTTAGGCCATCAATTATTAGAATTTTGTTAGCATCTGGTTAATTATTGGTTAAATATCCTTTGACACCCCCTTTTTCTCAAATTAGTCATCAAGCCTGCTTTGCTTGTTTACATTTTGCTAACATTAAACAACATCGATTTTGTATTGGTACCGTTAAATTATTCAGGCGGTATTAGGAATGCGTTAGAATTGCATAAATTTGCACGCGGGCAGGATATATCGTTATAGACGCGGTAAAAACAGGTTATTAGTTCAGTGACAGCCATATTCAAATAGTAGCGAATCAATCGATTGTACGATTCTTTGCTTGACGATATCTGACAGATACAATTTATGGTATCTTTTTAATCCTTGATATGCTATATGTTGTACCATCATTGTGAACGTGACAGCTTTTGTTCTTGTTACGGTTTTCCATCAACAATGATTTGTTCTTTGCCAACTAGCTAAAAGGAAAGGTCTGTGAATGGATAAACAAAAGCATTACGTTGTGGACACGAATGTTCTGCTTGAAGATCCCAAAGCTCTTTTCAAACTGCGCAACGGTAATGAAAACACGGTTTACATCCCTTATCATGTTTTATTAGAACTAAATAAATTTAAAAAAGATCCACGCCTGGGGCACATTGCTACCCAGGTGATTGACCATCTTTCCCAGTTTCCCGATCAATTTACCCTCCTTAAAACCCATTCCGTCGCTAAATCGTTTTCCGATCTGGTTGATAATTACATTTTAAAGGAAGTCCGTGAAAGCGGTCTCGAAAAGCCTATCTTGGTAACCAATGATAGAGTACTGCAACTGCAGGCGGGGCTATTTGGGATTCAGAGCGAGGGCTATAAAGATTCGGTTCCATCCAAGTCGGAAGCAGAATATTATACCGGTTTTGTGAGCGATCAGGATGATCCGATTCCCAATTGTTTCCGTTGGAATGAGAAGGGCAAACCGGTTTTTTACGGGGGCAAGAGTGAAAAGATCATCGACTATCAGCTGAAAGTCTGGAATGTTCAACCGCGCAATGTGTACCAGAACTTGGCACTGAATTTAATGATCGATCCTGAAGTGAAAATCGTCACCATTCAAAGTGCGGCCGGCTACGGCAAGAGTTTCCTGGCACTGGCAACGGCCTTGTACCAAACGCTGGAAAAAAAGATTCATGAAAAAATTTATGTGGTCAAACCGATGATCGAGATCGGTCAGAAGCTGGGCTACTTGCCTGGTAAGATAAATGAAAAGATGGAGCCCTACACCCGTTACATATCCGATTTAATGATAAAGCTTCACAAGTTGCGCCCGGCCAATCGCGTGTTTACCGCTCCGGTTGAATTCCCACCGCAATACAATACGAAACGCTTTGAGCTCTTGCCTCTGGCTTACATTCGCGGCATGAATATCGAGAACGCCGTTGTCATCATCGACGAAATGCAGAATATGAGTCGCAGTGAATGCCGTTCATTGTTATCCAGAATGGGAGAGGGCGTGAAGTGTATCTGTCTGGGTGATATCAACCAGGTGGACAATCCCTACTTAAATGTCGATAACAATGGCATGAATTGGGTTGTTAACAAATTTAAGGGCAGTAAAATTTATGCCCATTTGGTCTTGAAGGGGGATAAATCCCGGGGGCCGATCACAGACTTGGTCATTAAATCAGGATTGTAAAAGTACAATACAGCCTCAGATTACAGCCTATTTTGAATACGGCTCTGGATGATATGTGCCGTTTACATGTTCCCTTTTACCAACCGCTTGCCCTTTTAGAGGCATGAAATATTCCAACGTAGTATTTACCGATTACCCTTGCCGCTAACGTGTTTGCAGACATCCCGGATATACTGGAAATGCGTATTTAAAAAATTGATGCAGCTTGATGGTTCTGTCCTCTGATTTTCTTTAAATTATAAGCATCACAGCTTTAGATAGTATCCAAAGGCTTTTGCTGATGGCAGGATATTTATTTTTATTGGTCGGTAACTCAGGTTCCGGTAAGGACACATTGATGCGGAGTGCTATCAGAAACTGGCCCGGAAACAAGGTGCCGATGCGCACGGCAAGCAGATACATCACGCGCCCAACGCACAGATCAGAAGATTCAATATCTATTTCGGCTTATGATTTTTTGAAGCAAGTAAAAGCTAATAACGTTGCGCTGACCTGGCAAAGTTATGGGATGAACTACGGAATCCCTGCTGATATTTCTGAATGGCTGCTCAATGGTGATAACGTCATTATTAATGTGAGTCGAAAAATCATTCCTTACGCCCGCCAAAAATATACACAAACAAAAGTCGTTTTTGTTTATGTCCCTTTACAATTAACGATAAAGCGGATCAAACAGAGGCGGCGTGAAATCGAATCTGATACCGGCTTTCATCAGCGAATAAAACGTGCTGCTAAACATCTGACATTGCCCGATGCGGACTTCCGGATCGATAATAGCGGTTCTGTAGAAAATAATGTTAAAATTTTAAGGAATTATCTGATATCCTTTTCGTGATTCACTCGTGAAAATAAAAACCATCAGGCGATCTCTTCAACCAATCCTATCTGTAAACCTTCATTGATATTTCTGATGCGATTTTAATTTAACCTTAACGAACCTGGTATAATTTTTTCATGCCTATGTGGCAAAGTGGCAGTTAAACGCTCCTATGATACTGCGAGTATCTAGCATTGATTGAGTTGTGATCAAGTAGAAAGGAGGGTCCTGATGGCCGAAAAGTATCTGCAACACGATCAGATTCCGTATTTATTTGATACTAAATTTTGTAAAACTTTTCGCATGGAAGGTACCAAACTAATTGAGATTTCAAATATCAAAACGCTTCAATCCATCCGGTTGAAATCGATGGAAATTACCCGCAAGGATGCGAGAAAACTGGCGACCGCAACTTTTAGAAACTAGCATTTTATCAATATATTAAAATAAATAGGGTTATTGATACGATGCTCTGGCTATCCATGACCAATCTTTTGGATAGGGGATTTCTAAACAGCTCTGGATAGAAACTTGATATCTGTAAACTCGTTGTTTCAAGAAATGGTGGATATACGTTACACATCCATTTCGATTGCAGTGGTTGGATTCTATCGGACACGGTGTCATTGCAAAGATACCCTCTGCGAATTCTTATACCAACCTTCAGAAAGGTTAATATGGTGAACCTGACGGAACAGATTATATGAATCTTTTTTGCTTAGGTTAGGAAACGTTTTTCCCAAAACACGCTGTGTATACGCAACAAGAAGTTTTAGCGATGGATACCGTGGGTGTTCTCCAATATTTTTTGCCGTTGTTCATCATAACTTTTATTACGGTCAGCCGATATTTGCATTTTTATAAAAGGTAAATATATTTTCAAAATAATAGTGGGTCAGAATGCTGGCACCTAATTATATGCGGCGAGCACTTGCTGCATCACTTTAACTATCTGGGATTCGTCAAACTAAGAATTTAATTTGAATGAACCCTTCAGTCTATACACTGCCGGAGGTCACACAATGGAAAAAAAGCTGAAAAAGAAATCTTTTTGCAAATGGGATAAAAAAGATATTAAGAAAAACATCAATTCTATTTATGATTTAACGGCCAAGCCCAAATACGTTTGTGAAAAATGTGCAAGAGTTTCCAGGCTAAAAGCCAATGTGTGCAAGCCGCATCAATTTAAAATTAAAAAGGCAAAATCTTAAATTCCGGTTGCGTTTAAAGCAAAGAGCGGCATTAAAATTGTTTGTTTTTCAAGCAGCTGAATTTTAGTACCAGCTGCTTCTTTAATAAGTTAGCGTTTGGTCGTCATAGCTGACATTCCCACAAATTAAACCGATTCAACAACTGAAGCCCAATGAAAACATTAACGCTTGTGCGCCATGCCAAATCGAGCTGGAAGTTTCCAGAATTAGCTGATCGCGACAGACCCCTGAATAAGAGGGGGAAGCGCGATGCGCCAAACATGGGTAAACGCTTGGCGCTGCGCAATTTTGCTCCGGATGTTATCATCAGTAGCCCGGCGGTACGTGCACTTAAAACGGCTAAAATCATTGCCAAGGCGATCGGTTATCCCAAGAAAAAAATCGTTGTGGAGCCGCAATTTTATGGGGCCGGATCGGAGCAATTTCTTCGAATCATCAGAGGTTTTGAGAATCATGTTGATTGGGTTATGTGTACCGGTCATAATCCAACCCTGACAAGCCTGGCCAACCGGCTGTATCCCGAGCCGATTGGAAATGTCCCTACCTGCGGGATTGTCGAAGTGGCCTTTGACACGGATAGTTGGTCAGATATCGATCAATTAGAGCCTATCAAGTTTGATTTTGATTATCCCAAAAAAGATCATAGCTAGTTTTTCACCACGCTGTCTTTGGAAATAATCAGCGCTGTTTAGTATCAACATAAAAGAAGTTAATAACGAAGCGAAATGAGCAAGCAGCATAGATTTGCAGCCATCGATATCGGGTCCAATGCCGTGCGGCTGCTATTATCGGGAGTTTTTGAAAACAAACAGTCCACTGTTTTCAAGAAAATGGCACTCATGCGCATGCCGATTCGGCTGGGCGAAGATGCTTTTATTCGACATCGTATATCCAAAGAAAAGATTGGCCAACTGGTGACCACCATGCAAGGCTTTAGATCTTTGATCGATGCATATGCTCCGATCGATTATCTGGCGTGTGCCACCTCCGCCATGCGTGAAGCCGACAACGGTGTTGACATATGTGATTCCGTTTTGAAAAAGGCGGGTATTAAGATCAATATCATAGATGGTTTATCTGAAGCCCAGGTTATTTTTGCCAATCGCAGTAAAGATTTTTTTGACGCTAGAAATACCTATTTATATATCGATGTGGGGGGGGGCAGCACTGAAATCACATTTTTTTCAAAGCATCGCAGAATTGCTTCCCAATCGTTTAACATCGGAACCATTCGCATTTTAAAAGACCTGGTTTCCAAAAGGCACTGGAAAGAGATGAAGCAATGGATTGAAGGCTATAGGGGCGACTATAGCCGTATTGCAGCAATCGGCAGTGGCGGCAATATTAACAAAATTTTTCGGTTGGCCAATACCAAAACTGGCAAACCATTGATTTATGATAAGATGCGAGAAGTTAAAAAATTTCTAAATTCCTTCACCCTTGATCAGCGCATCACCGAATTGAAACTCCGACCCGATCGGGCCGATGTTATTTTGCCGGCGGCCAAGATCTATATGTCGGCAATGAAATGGGCGGGCATTGAAAATATATATGTGCCTCAGATCGGTTTGGCCGATGGTCTGGTCCGTTTACTATTTGAACATCATAAGTCCGGCAAAAAAAACAAGTTGCAACAACTCGGCAATGGTGTCTATTGGAAGATGGCCCTCAATCAATAAACAGATAATATGAAGATGCAGATCACCAACTATACCATCAAAAAGCATCAATCGATAGCAAAACTCCAGGCGACGCTGACCAAGGTCTTTTCAGGATTGTCGGAGGATCGCCATCGCACGGAATTTAGCATTTGGGATACCTTTGACTGGCTTTTATACAAAAAATCCATGCTGTTGATTTTAGAGGAAAACCAACTCAAGCTTCTAAATTTTAAGGATAACCGATGCACGTTGCTGCCTGTTTCATCCGGTGAAGCAATACCACGATTCTGGTGGGAATTTCCGGAAGGGCCATTTCGAACGATTCTCGAGTCAATCGTGGACGTGCGTGCGCTGCTGAAAATGGCCGATTTTAAGAAGGATATCCGCGTATGGCGTCTACTAAATCAAGATGAAAAAACGGTTGCCAAGATCGAGCTGGAATTGATCACAACCGATGGGTCCGGTGATGCTGCCGCGGTGGATAGGATTTGCAAACTGGTACCGATCAGAGGATATCAAAAGGCACTGCGAACTGCTGAGAAGCAATTGCTGTTTGCGGGAATGCAATCCGTTGGGGATGATTACATTGTGGGTGTACTGCAGAAGGCTGATGTGGCTCCCGGTGTCTATTCCAGCAAGCCTAATTTGCAACTGGACCCACAGGAAAAAACCTGCGAAGCAATCCGGTTAATTCTGGCACACCTGGTACACATCATCCGCTGGAATGAAGACGGCATTAAAAAAGATATCGACAGCGAATTTCTTCACGATTTCAGGGTTTCGGTGCGTCGTTCCCGGGTGCTTTTAGGTCAAATAAAAAATGTTTTGCAACCAGCAGTCATCGAACAATTGCAAAACGATCTGCGAACCCTGGGTACGTGGACCAATCGGCTGCGCGATTTGGATGTATACCTTCTCAAACAGGATCATTATGAAAAATTGCTGCCTGAGCGACTCCAGGGGGGGTTGAAGCGTCTTTTTCAAACCTTGCGAAGACAACGAAAACGCGAACTTGCTAAAATCGTGGCAATTTTAGACTCCGGGGAATATCAATACCGCATTCAAAATATTGAATCGCTCATAAGCTCCAAATTAGAAGTGGCGAATGCCTCCGAGCCTTTGGGCAACACCCCCATTATCGATATCGCCAAAAATGCCATTTACCGGCGACATCGCAAAATCCTAAAAAAAGGGCGACAAATCCAGGTTGATACCCCGGATGAAAAATTGCACCAGTTGAGAATCGATTGTAAAAAGCTAAGGTACCTACTGGAATTTTTTGCTTCGCTTTTTCCTGCGGATAAAATAAAGGGTCTCATCAAACAACTAAAAAACCTTCAAGAAAATTTAGGCGATTTTAATGATCTTTCAGTGCAACAAGATTTTTTAAGCAACTATCTTGCAGCAATGCGTAGCCGCACGGCAGATGCCTATTTAACTGCGGCTGCCAGTGGGGGCTTAATTTGCCGATTGAACGATGCCCAAAGACAATGCCGAGCGGAATTTATGTCTGTATTTCGACAGTACAACTCACCCAAGAATAGAGACCGCTTTTCCGCCCTTTTTAAATGATATGCATGTCTGGGAGATTTTCCTGTGAAGATCATTTCATTCTACAGCATAAAAGGCGGGGTTGGAAAAACGGCTGCGTGTGTGAACCTTGCCTATTTGGCGGCCGTTCAAAATCAACGAACATTGATATGTGATCTCGATCCCCAGGGCTCCGCCTCATATTATTTTAGAATTCGGCCTGCATCAAAATTCAGTGGCAAAAAATTTTTGAAAGGTGGTATTCATTTAGAAAAAAACATTAAAGGCACCGATTTTGACAATTTGGACCTTTTGCCATCGGAGTTGTCTTTCCGCAATCTCGATATTTTATTGGATGACATGAAACGCTCCCATAAACGCTTGAAACAGGTACTGAGCCTGTTTAATAGGGATTACGATTATGTATTTTTGGACTGTCCACCCAATATTACATTGTTGTCTGAAAATGTGTTCTTTGCATCTGATATTATTTTTTCTCCTCTGATTCCAACGACCTTGTCTGTGATTACCCTTGAAAAGCTTTTCACCTTTTTTAGGCGCCAAGAATTGGATGGCTCCAAAATTTACCCTTTTTTTTCGATGGTCGAAAAGCGAAAAAAAATGCATCGGCAATTTATGGGCGATAAGCGTTTCAACCAATTCAATTTTTTAAAATCCAATATTCCCTATTCGGCAGATGTCGAGAAAATGGGAATCTACCGCCAGCCCGTGGTGCATCGTTCTCCCCAATCTCCGGGTTCCATGGCTTACAAGTCTTTGTGGAATGAAATTGGTTTCATTGACGGGATGCCGCATTAAGATGTTTCGGGATGTTAAATAAATGGAGATTGAAAGAAAATTTTTAATCGCTGAACTTCCAGACTCATTCAAAGCGTTAAGCGGTCTCAACATTCGGCAAGGATATATCATTATTACCGACGACGGTTTTGAGTTGCGTTTACGACAAAAGGATGACTGTTTTTATCAAACCATCAAACAGGGATCGGGTTTAGTCCGACAAGAAGATGAGATTGAGCTAACTCATACTCAGTTTCAAACCTTATGGCCGTTGACGGCTAATCGCCGAATTGAAAAAGTTCGTTATGAAATTCCTGTTGGGGATTTGATTGGCGAACTGGATATTTTTAGCGAACAACTAGAAGGCTTGCTATTGGTGGAAGTTGAATTTGAGACCCTTGAGCAAAGCCAATCCTTTAAGGCGCCATCTTGGTTTGGCGCAGAAGTCACGGATGATAAGCGGTTTAAAAATCAGCAATTGGCTATGCATGGATTTCCCAAAACAGCGGCGGCGTCATAGTGATAGGATGTTGATATGAACATTGAACCCAGCGATCAATCTATTTATTATCCCCAATCGGGGGTGATTCCCTATCGCATCGTTAACGATGAAATCGAAATATTGCTAATTACCACCAACAACCGCAAACATTGGACCATACCCAAAGGATTGATTGATGATGGATTTTCGTCGGCCGAAGCAGCCGTTCAGGAAGCCTATGAGGAAGCCGGTATCAAGGGCGAACTGTGCGAGGCGAGTGTCGGGCGTTATCAATACCACAAATGGGGGGGCACCTGCGATGTTGAGGTTTTTTTACTGGCAGTCACCCAACTGTTAGACCACTGGCCCGAAGATTATTTCCGTGAGCGTGTTTGGAAGCATCTTGATGAGGCGCGTGCAATGGTCAAACATAAGGGCTTGCGTGATATTTTGAGTCAAATCGCACCGATCATTTATGACGCGCAACGCCCATCCCAATAGACGCTATGGGGTTATCGCTGTACCATTTTTCTTTATGTACCAGCTTTTTTAGTGTTACACTAATAAGTGTAATCCGATGTATGCTATTCTCGCAAGGAGGCAATCATGAACATGAACGACCTTACGCAGGTAAAGCATATCGGGGCTGCAAGAATGAAATTGCTCAATGATGCGGGTATCACCACCATTAAGCAATTGCATGAAACCCCTCTTGAAGAGCTTTCTCAGATAGAAAATATTCGCCCACATTATGCCAGGCTGATCAAGGAGGCGGTAAAGGAGTTGTATGGGCAAACGACGCCAAAACCGGCCCTCAAAGCCGGGACTGGTAAAGATAAGAAAAATGCCTTAATCCATCAGGATTTACAAAAAGAGATAAAAATCCTTAAAAAGCGTTTAAAACAGACCAACGAAAATTTAAAGCCCTTGGGAAAAAAGAAGTATCTGGCATCGTATATTGAATTGAAAAAAAGATCCAAATCGCTCAGGGCTCGTCTCAAGTCATTAGGTCTACATCAAAGCAATTTATCCAGGAAGGAACAGAAAAAAATTATAAAAAAAGCAGGATCTCTGATTTCGTCCTTAAAAATCGCGGGTAAAAAACCTAAAAAGAAAAATTATAAAAGGATTGTTAGAGAAATCCAGTCATTTTCAAATTCGCTTAAATAGAACCGTTTCCGTATGGTGACAGTTTGGCCTGATAGCCGGTGGCGGTTTTAAAAATTCGTTTTTTAGAACTTTCTTAAAGTCAAAATCGACCCAGCGCTTTTTTTATGTATGCCGATAAGCATTTAGGAGTTGATATGAAAGCCACGAAGATAATGGAAAGCAAGCAAGGTCATCCAGAAGAGAAATCGGCCGGTTCAACGGCACAGATTAGAGACGTGATGAAGAAGGTCGATACGGATGTGACGTGTTTTGCACCGGACAAGCGACTTAAAAAGGTACTGAAAGTTTTAAATAAACAGGATAAGGAAGAAATAATTCAGGCAGTATTGGAGAAATATTACAACAAAGAGGAGTTGAAACCTTACCAGGCCGAGCTTATTAAAATGCACCGGCATTTGGAACGAACCCTAAAAAAAATGGTGATCCTTTTCGATGGCCGGGATGCTTCGGGCAAAGGTGGCACCATCCGACGGGTAACACGTTACATGAACGAAAAAAGATATCACGTGGTAGCACTGGGCAAACCTAATAGCAGCCAGAAGACAGAGCTGCATATCAAACGTTATATTGAGCATTTTCCTTATGCCGGGGAAGTTGTTTTATTTGACCGCAGCTGGTACAACCGCGCCCTGGTGGAGCCGGTGATGGGATTTTGCACACTGAAGCAATACAACCGATTTATGAAGAAAGTGAATAGTTACGAGCAAAATTTTCTAGAGGATGAGGGCCGGACAATCCTGCTAAAACTTTATTTCTCGGTCAGTAAAAATGAACAGGCCCGTCGCTTTGAGAGGCGCAAAAATGATCCCTTAAGGCAATGGAAACTTTCGGAAGTAGATTTACAGGCCCAGGAATTGTGGGATGAATTTACCGAAAAGAAATTTCAGTTGCTAAAACGAACGCACACAAAAAAGTCTCCCTGGTATGTGATACGATCAGACGATAAACATTTAGCCCGACGGGAGACCATGAAGGTGATCCTTAATGCCGTGCGCTACAGAGGCAGAAACCGTAAGTTAAACTTCACGCCGGATCCGGAGATTGTTATACCGGGCAATAAAGAATTAAAAATAATGAGAATGCAGCAAAAGAAATATGGGAAATCCCTGGTTTGATCTCTACAGAGCACTTAAAGATGTTTTGTCCATTATGTGCTATACTGATGTTGGGTTGGTGTGTAGCATGAATTAAAGGAGGCAAATATGGCTAAAGGCACTACACAGACATCAAAACCGAAAAACCTAAAAGCCCCAAAAACAAAACAAATTCCTGCTAAGCACAAAGATGCGTCCAATGCAAAAAATGAGTTAGTCACTAAAAATGGGAATAGACCCAGGAAATTAAAGAAGAAATTATCCGAACACACCGCCTTTAAGAATTTGCATAAATCCCAAACGAAAAACCGTCAGGCCGTTTGGGTCAAGAAATTCACCCTTGACTATGAAGAGGAACTGCACAAGCTGCAAATCGAATTGTTGAAGATGCAAAAGCATGTCAAGAATGAAGGATTGCGCATCATTGCCTTATTTGAAGGGCGGGATGCTGCCGGCAAGGGCGGTACGATTAAACGCATTACGGAACATTTGAATCCGCGGGGCACTACAGTCGTAGCCCTTTCAGCCCCCAGCGACACTGAACGGACACAGTGGTATTTTCAAAGATACATTCAACATTTTCCATCGGCCGGAGAGATCGTGCTGTTCGACCGTAGTTGGTATAATCGTGCCATGGTTGAACCTGTGATGGGATTCTGTAGCGATGAGCAAAATAAGCGTTTTTTAAAAGATGTACCCTTTCTTGAAGAGATGATTGTCAAGGACGGTATTATTTTATTTAAATTTTTCTTTTCCGTTTCTAAAAACGAGCAGCTGCGTCGGTTTGACTCGAGAGAGACCGATCCATTAAAACATTTTAAAATATCCCCGGTGGACAGAATGGCTCAAGACCTGTGGGATGATTATACCGTCAGAAAATTTCAGATGCTTAATGAAACCAACCGAACCCTTGCGCCCTGGACCATTATTCGCTCCGACAATAAAAAATTGGCACGTCTCAACTGTATCAAGCATATTCTGTCCCAAATCAAATATGAGGATAAAATTTCTAAAAAAGAACTGCGAAGCGATCCTAACATTTTGATTTCGGGTATTGAGGAAATCAGATTCCTTGAGAAACACTTATTGAAGCCCACTGAATTACCCGGATAATAGAAGGTATTCCTCACAGCTTGGCAGTCTATGAGCGATTGATAATGCTTTAAGCTTTTCGTGAACAACAAACTACCTTTTCTTAATTGTATACCGGATCTAGTTGAATCACGCATAATCCAGAAATCATATATAAGCTATCCATTTTATAGAGAGAGGGAACCGTCATGCCATTAACACAAAAAATAAAAGACCGAATGATTCCAATAAAAAACTACGCAACGATTACCCCGGATGCCACTTTGAGGAAAGCGGCACGCTCATTAAGAAAATCATTTTTTGAATTGGATGGCGGTATGCGCACCGTAGCGGGTCCCCGCGTCGTTCTTGTCACGGATGAAAATATGAAATTGTTAGGAATTTTGGACTTTAAATGCTTTCTTGAGAATTATTTCCCGCAAATCGGCGGACTGGCTAAAAAAATATTGGTCAAGGATATTATGCTGAAAGTCAAGGGAGCGATTGACGTTTCTGCCACAGTGGAGGAGGGACTTAGAACAATTGTTCAAAACAAAATAAGCGTGCTGCCCGTATATGACGGTGATAAAGCGGTGGGCCTTGTTCGGGATACGGATATTTTCCTTGCGATCACTGATAGTTTGGAAAAAGAAACTTGAATTGCTTCTGGGTCGTCTTCGGCATCACCCTTTCAATTTGTTTCCTAGTTTTAAATAAGAGTAGATTATTACGAGGTTAAAGAATTATTTGATCAAAACGGGTACAATGCCTGCTTTGTTTCGCCGCCTGCAATGGTTTACGATGCGTTGAAGCTGATGGCCGAAAAAGAGATCGGTGCGCCTGTGTCGAATAAACCAATCTATTCTTGTATGCGACTGGTCTGATCACCGTAAACCTGTACGTATATCCGGGGCATTTGCAGGATCATTGCTACCAAGACATGGTTCCTATTAATAGCTAGAAAGTAGTTAAAAGATCATTTAACCGAGATGGGACTGTCCTACGCCGGCATTTTATGAAAGGGACAAACATTTAGGGGTACAGAACCATTTAGGCAGGGGCAGTCTGGTAGAAAAGGGTTACTACAAGTCAAATGCAAAGAACGCATCAATTACTTTGAAATCATGGCCCTCATCATGTCGCCGGCGTTTTCAGCATGGTCGGCGATTCTTCCGATTTTTTCAGCCAATCCTACCATGTGAAAAATAGTGACCGGATCAATATCTAGGTTGAATATTTTGCGTTTTAGATCGTCTTCGTATTTATCTGCTTCGTTTTCAATGAGTCGTAGATTGTGAATCAGCTCTTTAACACTATTGCGCTGGTCTTCAGAGTAGTTTTTAAAGTAATCACGGGCTTCCTTGACAATTTTACTTAAAAGCTCGATGGGTTCTAAGGTCGCATCGATAAATATGAAAAAGTCTTTCTGAAGTTCTTCGGGAATGGCCGGCTCGTCGCGATAGGATATCCAGTTTAAGGTCTCCTCGACTGCATCCAGGACACTATCCTGTTCGCGTAAATAACGGAACAGTTGAAATTTTTCCACCGGCATCAAAGTGCCTTTGGGAAGATGACCCCGGATGCGGCGTTTAATGGCATCGGCGTCACTTTCAATTTCACCGATTTCCTGTTTCAGTTCTAAAAAACGTCTGCAGCGCAAGGCACAATGGCATTCGATGGCTTCCTGGAAAGTCAAGGTGCATTCTTTGACCTTTTCGGCATGTTCCTGAAGGCCTTCAAACGGCGATGTGATAAACATGGATTTAAAAGGCAGTCGCATGATAACCTCTTTTAAATAAAGATTTGTAGAATTTTAAAAAGACACATACTGGTTATTGCTGCCGCAGGCACTGTCAGCACCCAATATATCATAATTTGAAAGATAATTCTAAAATTGACAGCTTCCAGTCCGCGCGCAATTCCAACGCCCAACACGCCCCCCACAGCGGCATGGGTTGTTGAAACCGGCAAGCCCATCTTGGATGCAATCATGACAGTTGTGGCGGCAGCAAAATCAACCGAAAATCCGCGCGTGTTGGTCAGGGTTGTAATTTTGTGACCCAAAGTATCCATAACGCGATAGCCGGCCATAGATATACCGGCGGCAATGCCAACACCGCCAAATAGCAATAAAAAGGTCGGCACCGGCACTTTGCCGCCGACGCTGCCGGTTTTAACCAAGAAATAGATGACTGCCAATGGCCCGATGGCATTGGCGACATCATTGGCACCCTGTGCCAATGCAACGTAACAGGAAGTCCCGATTTGTATCCGTCTGAATATTTCCTCAGCCCCTTTTTCAGCTTTGTCTTTGAAAAAATGCCTGAGTACCAGATAGCCGATCAAACCACCAATGACTGCCATTAAAATGGCTATCAGCACAGCCGTAAAGGTACCCACCGCCAGTTTTTTGCCCAAAGGGGTTTTAAACAGAAACGATAGAAAAACCACCATAAATGCTGTCCCAATAAAAATCGGGGATAATTTCAAGGCCCATTCAAAAGGATTGTGTCGGGATAAAATCGATCGAATGATGATTTTAAACATCACAAAGGCGATAATCATGGCAAAGACCGGTGAGATCACCCAACTCATAACGACTGCTGCCAGTTTGGCCCAGTTAATAACCGAAAAGCCACCGGCCATGATGCCGAAGCCGATCATGGCGCCGACAATGGAGTGGGTGGTTGAGACCGGCAATGATTTCCAGGTGGCAAAGCTGACCCACAGAGCTGCTGCCAGCAGCGCAGAAAGTGCACCGATTAGCGCAATTTGCGGATCGGCTAAAATATCGGTGGAGACAATGCCTTTGCGGATGGTGTTGGTGACATGCGAACCGATGAAAACCGCACCAACGACGTTTAATATGCCTGCAATGAAAATTGCCTGACGGATGGTAATCGCCTTGGCGCCGACAGCAGAAGCCATGGAATTGGCGACATCATTGGCGCCGATATTCCAAGCCATATAAAAACCGAAGATATAGCCGACGATCAGGATGTAATATTCAGGGGCCAAGTCGGTACCGGTGTTTTCCTGAAACGAATCAATATCTGTTTAAAAATCGTATTTAAATAAAACTAACAAGGAAGGTTTTTCTGAAAAAATGTTGGGGGGTATATAGATGAATGCATCGGGTACGTCAAACAAAAAATTGAATCGAATTAGGGTCAAAAACGTAACGCTGGC
>JASJAZ010000243.1 GCA_030066785.1 Desulfobacterales bacterium
ATTATCGTTTTGGGAGCATGTGCCTCTCAGGGAGGACCGGTCATTCGAGTTCAGGGTGATCTTTCCAAAGTTGAAAAGGTCGCTATCCTTCCCTATGAAAATATGACTGCTATTCACGGTGACGGAGCTACCATTCGTAGTCCGATCACCGGGCGCGTCTTCGTAACGGGCCCGGTGGCCAATCGTGCCGACCAATTTTTAACCGATCAGGTGGTTTCCCGGGTGCGGCAGGATACCAGTTTTAGAACCGTGTCGGCACGTACCGCCAGTAGGGTATTGAACGAGCTTGCCGGTGGACGGGGGCGCGACTGGAGCCGTAAAAAGCAGATGGCGGAGACCGGACGCCAAATCGGAGCTGATGCCATCTTGGTTGGTTATGTCTATCGGTTCCGAGAACGCGTCGGAAGCAACCTTGCTGCAAATTCACCTGCTTCGGTCGCTTTTGATCTATACATCATCGACTGTCAGCAGGAAACCGTTGTTTGGTCGGCCTTCTACAATTATACGCAGCAGGCTTTAAGCGATAATTTAGGCGGTATGGGTAATTTTTTCCGTCGCGGAGGCCGGTGGGTAACCGCCGAAGAATTGGCGACACTCGCCATGGAAGACATGTTTGCTGACCTTCCCCGAAACTAGTATTCTATCAGCACCATGTTGCAGCTTTAAAAGATGCACCTCTATAGAATGACGCTCAGTGATTTCCAAAGCGATATTTAGCTGTGCATTTTTGCGTTCATCGTCACCCAGAGTAAAAATGTGGTCGTTATCGATCCCGGAGGCCCCAATAAAACCACACTTTGAATTTACCACCTGCTCCGTTGCAGGGTGGAATAACTTTAATTTTAGTCTTTCAGGCTTAGCGGATGGTCTCCATCATTCCTTTTAATGATACATTTTGGTTTTCAGCCCAACATCGCAATAGATTGCACTTTGCATCAGTACATCAAACAGCTGTTACGTCCCTGCAATTCCCACATCCGATATTTTACCTATAATAAGAATCCTTGCAAAAAAACAAAAATTTGCATATGCATTCAAATCTGAAAGTAACAATTTGTTAAAGTAACAGAGTCTGGTTTAGATCAAGTGTTCAGCAAACTTCACCCCAAATATATGGATGAAAAAGATATGCGAAATCAATATGCCAGATCCTTTGAGCGAGCCCTGATCGGCCTGTCACTCCTCTTAGCTATCTCCGCCTGCCGCGAAGCGCCGCCGCCGCCGCCCCAACCCATCCGTGCCATCAAAACCATTACGGTTGCCGAGCAGGCTGCTGGCAGGTTGCGGACATTTTCCGGTGTCGCTGAAGCCGCCGATAGCTCCAGCATCAGTTTCGAGGTTTCCGGCAATGTTCAAGAAGTGCGTGTCGATGTGGGGGACCGCATAACCAAAGGCCAGGTGCTGGCCATCCTGGACAAGCGCACCTTCAAACTAAATGTGAAAGCCGCCGAAGCCGAATTGGGACGTGCCAAGGTCCAACTGGCCGATAAACGCAACGATCTGGACCGCTTCCAGCGTATCAACAATCAGGATCCGGGTGCTGTCAGCCAGGCCGCGCTGGATAATGCGCAAGCCGCCGTTGATGGCGCCGTCAAACAAGTTCAATTCGCTAAATCCCAACTCAAACTGGCGCAACGCGATCTGGAGAAAACTATTCTGCGGGCACCGTTTGACGGGGTGATTGCCACCCGCAATGTGGAGCCTTTTTTTGAAGTTCGCCGCGGCCAGAAATTATTCGATATCTTTGAGAATACCGGCCTGGAAGTGGCTGTCAGCATTCCGGAGGATGTCATCGATGATATCCAGATGGACCTAAAGGGAGAGATCCAATTTTCCGTTATCGCCGACCACATCTATAACGGACGCGTGACCGAAATCAGCAAAGTGGCCGGCACTGCCAATGCCTTTCCGATCAAACTTACGATTGAAGATCCAGACCCACGCATTCGTCCGGGAATGACCGCCCGGGTGGCCTTAATGATTTCCGGCTATGATGAGGAAGCCGGCTATCTGGTCCCCATATCGGCAATTGCTCAATGGGGGGAAACCCAGAAGGGTTGGGTCTTTATTTACGATCCCCAGACATCGGCTGTAAAGAAATCACAGATTGAAGGCAGCAGCGTCCGAGGCAATAATGCGGTTATCACCGAGGGCGTAAAAGCCGGTGACATTATTGCCGTGGCGGGTGTCAGTTTTCTGGAAAACGGTCAGAAGGTCAAATTGATGCAAACGCAGGCCAAGGAAGCGGGTTTTGAGATCAAATCAGCTGAATAGCTGAAAAACTGAGATGATGATTTGTTGCAAGTGACGGGTTGCGGGTTAGGCGTTTTGCGTTTCCAGTGTCTGAAATACTTAAATCCATCACTCCAATACTCCCAATTGGTTTATGAAATTATTACCCCAATTGAGCGTAAACAAAATAGAGAAAGATAATAAATTGAGGTACTAGAGATAATATCCGCAACCTAAAGAAATTTACGCGTTAGCATACGAGGACCCCCAACATGTCCGCCATTACCAACTTTTCATTGGGCACCCAACGACTGACGATGGTGATCATTTTTACCATCATCGTTGGCGGTCTGGGTCAATTTTTCACCTTTCCCCGCCAGGAAGACCCGGCCATTGTCATCCGTGAAATCGTGGTCACTGCCTTTTTTCCCGGTATGAAACCAGCCGATATTGAAGAACTGGTCACCCGCAAGCTCGAAGCCCAGATGCGCACTCTGCCGGAGATTGACGACATGTGGTCGGATTCGAAACACGGCCGGGTCATCCTGCACGCCGAAACCCGCGACGAAGTTGAAGACCTTGATTTCGTCTGGCAGCGGGTGCGCAACAAGATGAGTGACATTAAACCGCAGTTGCCCGAAGGTACCATCGGTCCCTTTGTCAACGACGAATTCGGGCTGGTATCGGTTGCCGATATTGCCCTGACGTCGGATGGCTTTTCGATGGCTGAGATGCGGATCGTGGCGCGGGATCTCCGCGATCGCCTTTATGAACTCCGCGGGGTTCGTAAAATCGATCTCTACGGTGTCCACAATGAGCAGATATTTCTGGATTTCTCAACCACCCGGCTGGCACAGTTCGGCATTACCGGTGAAGAGGTGATCGACACCCTGGTCCGGCAGAATGTGGTGCTGCCCGGCGGAAAATTTGATGCCGCCCAGCAGGATATCATCGTCGAACCCACCGGCACTTTTCGCAGCATCGAAGACATCGAAGATGTCGAAATTACCATACCGGACACCGAGCAAACCATACAACTCAAGGACATCGTGTCGGTTTATCGCGGTTATGAGGATCCGCCTAAAGACATGGTGTATTTCAATGGTAAGCGCACCATTGTCATCAGCTTATCAATCACACCAGGGGTCAATGCGGTGGATTTTGGACAGCGTTTGACCCGCAAACTTGACGATCTCGAATCGCAACTCCCCATCGGCTATGTTTTGGATTACGCCACCTTTCAGCCGGATCTGGTGGAAACCGCCGTGGCCGGCGGCCTCAGCAATGTCTACCAGACCCTCGTCATCGTCCTGGTGGTCGTAATGCTGTTTTTAGGGGTGCGAACCGGGTTGATTGTGGGATCATTTGTGCCCATGACCATGCTGCTGGGACTTATCAGCATGCGCTTTTTCGGCATTGAACTCGAGCGCGTGTCGATTGCATCATCGATCATTGCTTTGGGCATGCTGGTGGACAACGGCATTGTTATTGCCGAAGATATCCGCTCCCGGCTTGAAAGAGGCGAGGAAAGAAGTGCGGCCTGCAAGGCCACCGGAAACACTCTGGCCATTCCGCTGCTGACCTCATCGCTGACCACCATTTTTGCCTTTTTGCCCATGTTATTAATCGACGGCCAGACCGGAGAATACGCCTTTTCGTTACCGATGGTTGTTATCCTGCTGCTGTTGTCTTCCTGGTTTCTATCCATGTATATGACACCGGCCATGTGCTTCTGGTTTATGAAGGTTAAACCGCCTAAGAAAACGGATTCGCAGCCTTCGCAATCGACCGACAGCCCCAACGGCGAAGATGAAATGGCTGCCTATTCGGGACGCTTTTACCAGATTTATCTTAAAATATTGCAAAAAATGTTGCACCTCCGGATGATCGTTATCGTTGGGGCTGCGGGTGTTATTATTTTCGGAGGATTCCTGGCTTCCCTGTTGGTGCGTGAGTTTTTCGGGCCCAGCGTGCGTAACCAGTTTCTGATTTATGTGGACTTGCCGGCGGGATATCGGATCCAGAGCACCGATGCGGTCGTTCAGCAACTGACCGACTGGCTGGCGGATAAAGAGCAAAACCCGGAGATCACCAGCACCATTGCCTATGTGGGCACCGGCGGGCCCCGCTTTTTTCTGGTCCTCTCACCCCTGGACCCCGATCCCCACGTGGCATTTGTGATCGTCAACACCGCGTCCCCCGAACCGGTTCCGGAATTGGTTCAGCGCGTGCGGCAATATTTTATCGATCATGTCCCGCAAGCGAACGGGCGCGTCAAGCAAATGTGGATGGGGTCGGAGGAGCCTGGCTTTCTGGAAATCCGCATATACGGCCAGGATCCCGCCTATATCTTTAAAAAAGGCAATCAGCTCGCTGCGCGCCTAAAGACCATGCCGGGCAGCCTGGATGTGCGCAACAATTGGGAAAACAAGGTTCTCAAAGCCCATGTTATTGTGGACCAGGCTCGGGCTCGCCGTGCCGGCGTGTCTTCTAAAGAAACCGCCCTGTCGCTTCAATCCCACATGGATGGGGTTCAAGTTACCGATTATCGTGAGCTGGATGTGGCCATTCCGGTCATCGCCCGCTCGGAAGCCGAAGAGCGTAAAGTTCTCAGCGATCTCTGGAACGTTATGATCCGCTCACCCAGAGACGGCACCAGTGTGCCGCTGACCCAGATTGCCGATATTCGCGGTCAATGGGATTTTAGCCGCATCTCCCGACGCAACCAGGAGCGCTGCGTTACCATCGAAGCCAAACATCAATTCCTGAAAGCCCCCGAGCTATTTGCGGCCACCAAGCCCTTTATTGAAGAGCTGGAACTCAATACAGACAGCTGGTGGGAGGTCGGCGGAGAGATCGAACAGCAGCAGGAAACCATGGAAAAGCTCACTCGCTGGATGCCCCATTGTTTCTTTGGTATTGTCGTGTTGCTGGTGTGGCAGTTTAATTCGATTCGGCGGCCGATGATCATTTTTATTACTATCCCACTGGCTTTTGTGGGCGGCTTTATCGGGCTGCATGTTATGCGGGCGCCCTTTGATTTCTTTGGTATGCTGGGGCTTCTCAGCCTGGCCGGCGTGATTATCAACAACGGCATCGTGCTGATCGACAAAATTGATACCGAAATAGCGGTGGGACGCAAACCCTATGATGCCGTGATCATGGCGGCCGTATCCCGCTTTCGCCCGATTGTCATGACCACCATCACGACCATCCTGGGCGTTATGCCTCTGATCATATCCCGGGATGCGCTGTTTTATTCGCTGGCCATCATCCTTGGTTTCGGGCTGGCAGCCGGCACCGTGCTCACCCTGGCACTTGCGCCGGTGCTCTATACGGTGCTTTTTCGGGTAAAGGTGCCGTGATACAAGAGGAAAAAGTTTTACACTTATTGTAAAGTAACACTTTGACCTCACTATTGTATCGTACAACCACGAATAGAATCCCCAAAAACCTGAAAGGTCTGAATTATGCTATCCAAATTACGCAAAACTGCACTCAAGGCATTTTCCAGAAATTATTTTAATAATACTTCAATGCCTTATCTCTGCAGTGTGCTCGCTGCAGCATTGCTACTTGGCGGTTGCGCAATGGTCGGACCGAATTTTATAAAGCCCGAAGCACCGGTGGAGACCGAATGGCTGGAGGCCGATGCCCCGGAAATCAAAACCGAGGCTTCCGACTACAAAGACTGGTGGCTGGTATTCAACGATCCGGTTCTTAACGACCTGGTAGAATATGCGTATCAACAAAACCTGCCGCTTCAAATTGCTGGTATTCGCATCTTTCAGGCCCGGGCCCAGTTAGGCGTAGTGGTTGGCAATCTTTATCCTCAGTTGCAGCAGGGCCGAGGCGGTGCCGACTATAATCAGATAAGCGAAAATGCCCCCAATACACTGGGCGCAGATGATTCTTTCTGGCAATACAATGCCGGATTTGATGCCGCCTGGGAGCTGGATGTCTGGGGTAAATTCCGGCGGGCGGTCGAATCCGGTGTGGCCAATTTGGAAACCTCCATTGCCAGCTACGATGATGTGCTGGTGTCGTTAAATGCAGAGGTCGCGCGTACCTATATTTTTCTGCGGACCTTTGAAGAACGGCTCGAGATTGCCAGACAAAATGTAAAAATTCAGGAGCGTTCTCTACAAATCGCCGAAATCCGC
>JASJAZ010000061.1 GCA_030066785.1 Desulfobacterales bacterium
AAAATGGTTATTCCGTCTGGTCCACGCAACGCCCGGGCTCTGTTGGTTAGTGCGATCCGGGATCCCGATCCCGTCATCTTTTATGAACCCAAAGTCCTATACCGTGCTTTTCGAGAAGAGGTACCCGAAAAAGAAGAGACCCTGCCGATCGGGAAATCCCAAATTATTCGCGAAGGATCAGATATTTCTCTAATTTGTTATGGTTCAATGGTGCATCCAACTCTGGAGGCCGCAGCCGTTTTAGAAGATAAAGATGGCGTGAACGCTGAAGTTATCGATTTACTAACCCTTGCGCCTTTGGACGATTCTTTATTTACCGCGTCAGTACGAAAAACCGGCCGTGCGATCGTCATTCACGAGGCCCCCCGCAGTTTTGGACCCGGCGGAGAAATTATTTCGCGCTTAATTGAAAAATCATTTTATTATCTGGAAGCCCCAATTACACGCGTGGCCGGATTTGATGTGATTATTCCATTGTTTAGCCGCGAGAAGAGTTATATTCCCGACGCAAACCGGATTGTACGCGAAGCTCGCAAAGTATTAGCTGTAAAAAGCTAGTCTGACAAGATTTGATGAAATTGCGTCGAACATTAGTCTGCCATCATACGATGGCATCTATTTTGCCAACATAACCAAACACATTTCCCAGACAAGGAGACCTCAATGGCCCGCGCATTTAAGCTGCCCGACTTGGGCGAGGGCATTCACGAAGGTGAAGTTCTTTCCGTTTTGGTGGCGATAGGCGATGACATCACCGAAGGCGATTTAATATTGGAAGTCGAAACCGATAAGGCCGCCGTGGAAATACCGTCGCCTTACACCGGTAAAATCCTGGAGATTCTGGTGAAACCGGGAGATATCGTAAAAGTCGGCGATGCGTTGATGACGTTTTCCAATGGTGACGAGGCCGAGGTCATACCGGCTGAGATATCGGTGCCATCGGCCAACGCGCTGCAAACTGAACCAAAAGAAGATATCACCAAGCCAATTGCTGATCAAGGGCCGGTTCCAGCGTCCCCAGCCACGCGCAGACTGGCACGGGAACTAGATGTGGACCTGCGGAAAATAGAGCCCAGCGGGTCTGGCGGACGAGTAACCGCCGAAGATGTCCGCCGCTTTGCGGCTCAAGCGGTGGGACCCGCCCCCCTTAATACAGAAAGCATTTTACCATCTGCACCACCAGTTGCGCCCGTAACCATGGACGCAAATCTGCCGAATTTTTCCAAATGGGGAACAACCGAACGGGTACCCTTTCGTTCCATCCGCCGTGCCATTGGCAAACAGATGAGTTTGGCGTGGTCACAAATTCCCCATGTCACCAGTCAGGGATCAGTGGATATTACGCGCTTGGAAGAATTTCGTCGCCGCCACATAAATGATATTGAAGCAAAGGGTGGCAAGTTGACATTGAGTGTATTTGCTCTCAAAGCTGCGGCCACAGCGCTGCGCGCATATCCAAACTTCAATGCTTCATTGGATTTGGAAAATGAAGAAATCATTATCAAGCATTATTATCACATCGGCGTAGCAGTCGATACTGCCGAAGGATTAATTGTTCCGGTCATTCGGGATGTAGACCGTAAAAGTATTACCGAATTGGCGATCGAGCTAAACGAACTGGTACAACGCACCCGCGCGCGCAAGGCTTCCTTGGATGATATGCAAGGCGGCACGTTTACCATCACCAACATCGGTCCTATGGGAACCGGCTATTTCGCTCCAATTATCAATTATCCCCAAGTTGCCATTATGGGATTGGGGGCTGCCAAGATGCAACCAGTCGTGATTGAAAATGAAACAGATGGTTATGAGATTGTACCTCGATTGATTCTACCAGTGGTTTTGACCATCGACCACCGGGTTTTAGACGGAGCGGATGCGTCGCGATTCATGCAGGTTGTGATCGATTCTTTGCAAGACCCGGATGAGCTGTTGATGACAATGGTATAATCAGACGATCGAGTTTTAAAGGAGTATCGTTGCGCCATGGTAATGGGCGAGTTGGTTCAAAAAACGGACGTTTTGGTTATCGGGGGCGGACCCGGCGGGTATGCGGCTGCGTTTCGTGCCGCCGATTTGGGCTTAGATGTCACGCTGGTTGAGTTGAATGCGCGACCGGGCGGCGTATGTTTATTTCGCGGCTGTATTCCCTCAAAAACATACCTTTATCTTTCCGAATTGCTGTATGACGCTCAACGGGCGGCAAAAATGGGCATCGCCTTTAGCCCGCCTACCATCGATATCAACGGAATGCGTGCATGGAAGGCTAAAGTTGTGGATCGTCTGGCCACCGGTCTTGTAAATTTAAGCGAAAAACGCGGCATCCAATTATTGCAAGGACGTGCAGCATTTGAAAATCCTCGCCAGGTCCGGCTTTTCGAAAATGAAATTAGCCATATAAAATTTCACTCCGCCATCATCGCCACCGGTTCGCATCCCATATCCTTGCCCGGTGTGAAGATCAAAAAAGAAGGCCGCATCATGAGCTCAACGGAAGCCCTCGAATTGGCTGATATCCCCAAATCCCTGCTGGTTATCGGCGGGGGCTATGTGGGCTTGGAGCTGGGAAGCGTATATGCCTCACTGGGCAGCCAAGTAACCCTGATTGAAAAGGGTGATCGATTGTTGCCCGGGGTTGATGATGATTTACTCCGGCCCTTAAATCACCGCCTTAAAAAACTATTCACGGCGATACGCCTCCAAACCGGCGTGACGGCACTCACTGAAACCGAAGAGCTCGTGCGGGCGACATTGGAAAGCGCATCAGGAACTCAACAAGAAACATTTGACCGCGCCTTAATTGCCATCGGTCGCAAACCCAACACACAGGGGCTTGGATTGGAAAACACATCCATCGAATTGGACCCACAGGGCTTTATCGTTGTGGACGAACAACAACGCACCGCGGAAAAATACATCTTTGCTGTGGGAGATGTGGCCGGCGGTCTTTTATTGGCGCACAAGGCTTCGCGGGAAGGCAAAATCGCAGCAGAGGTCATCGCTGGTCAGCCATCAGCGTTTGATGCGCGGGCCATCCCGGCCGTGGTGTATACTGATCCGCAAATCGCCTGGTGCGGTCTCACAGAAACCGAGGCTCAAGTACAAAATCGGTCGGTTCGCATCGAACGTTTTCCCTGGCAGGCTTCCGGCCGGGCAGCTACAATGGGTGCTACCGATGGGCTTACTAAAATAATTGTTGATGCAGCAACCGAAAGGATCTTAGGTATCGGTATTACCGGTCGCCATGTGGAGGGACTCATTGCCGAAGGTGTGTTGGCCATCGAAATGGGTGCCGTGGCTGAAGATATGGCCCTGAGCATTCACCCGCATCCAACCCTATCAGAGACTGAAAGCGAAGCTGCTGAAATCTTTCTCGGAAGCGCGACGCATATCCTCGCCAAAAAATGAACCATCGATATCAGATTCATATCTTCGGCTTCATACGCCTTGCCGGCTACTTGATCAAAACGCTTCGCGTTTAGACGTTATGACACCTTTAATTCCCGTGAAACGCAATTCATGAATAAAGCGCCGGGCCAGATGATGCACGCTTGTATGTTCATAAATTTCGCCATTGGAACCAACGCCCCGAATCCGGCCATCGTACAAAAACCATTGTAGCA
Organism: Desulfobacterales bacterium; assembly: GCA_030066785.1. Classification (GTDB taxonomy): domain Bacteria; phylum Desulfobacterota; class Desulfobacteria; order Desulfobacterales; family JASJAZ01; genus JASJAZ01. The sequence goes on from JASJAZ010000061.1 coordinate 3,624, forward strand.
ACATTCGACCGATTTCAATTTTGTCTTTTGGAAGATCCATAAACTTTGCTTTGCAGATTGCCGGCACAGGGATAGCTATGTTTTCATCCACCAGTCGTTTCATAAAGTTAAGTATCCGGGTAAGTCGCAAGAGGGTAATCGCTTCGTATCGATTGGTATCGGCATCTAAGGGTAAGGCGCTTGATCGCAGCAAAGCATAGTGATTGGGCAAGTTGCCAGCGTGGCGACAATGCTTGAAATCGCAACTGCCTGGTGCTGGGTAAAAGATGGATAAGCCCGCCAAAACACGCCTTTGGGCCAGGTAAATCAGATCGCCCAGACTATCTTCGGCCCGCTGTCCAGGGGCAGCGGCAATCACATATCCAACGGCATTCATATGATAGGTCGCCGCGGTCTTCAACACCGCATCAAATAAATCTTTAACATCCGGCCGCTTAAAACGGGCCTGCTGCGATGCATCGATCGTTCCCAGTGAAAGATTGAGACTGCGAAAACCGGCCGCTTGCATTGCATGGATAACAGCCGCATTCAATGATGGTGGAAAAAGCCCGTTCATGGCCCGCAATTCAATATTAAATTCCGCAAACCTGGTCTTAATGGCGGTCAGCAATTCTAAAAACCAATCTGAATCTAGGCTGAGATTTTCATCTTCAAAATCAATGAAACGGACCCCATCGTTTAGAACCGCTGATTCAATTTCGGCGATTACATTCTGTACTGACCGGCGCCGGTAGGAAATCACCGATTCTCGCCCCAGGCTGCAGTAACTGCACTGCATGGGGCATCCGCGGCTAGCAACAATCACGGCACTGGGATGGCCGTTGCGGCGGTAATATGATTTCTTTACCAAATCTGAACCCGGTAATGGTTGCGCATCCAGGTTCTTTACCAGGGCAGGTGCCGTTTTAAATAGCTTACCTCCGGGCTTGCGAATAACAATACCAGGTACTTGCTCTAAGGCATCGCCGTTGCGAATCGATTTGGCCAACTGGGGCAATGCTTCTTCGCCCTCTCCGCGAATAATGAAATCAATAGCAGGATGTTGCATGGCGGCTTCAGGCAAGGCTGTTGGATGATGGCCCCCCAAAACAGTATAACTGTTTGGAAGCTGGGATTTTACTATTTCAGCAACCCGCAGCGCTTGATGTGCATATGCCGTAAAGAGTGACGATATGCCCACTAAAAATGCGTTGGATTCGCGCACAATCTTGCCCAGGTACTCAAAACTGTAACCAAAATGCTTGTATCGATGAAACAGTCCAAAGGGAGAAATATCTTCCCGGGCATAAAACGGTTTTAAATAATGCATTTCAGCCGGCAGCGGCAGGGGCCGGGATCGGGATGTTGCCAGCCCGTCAAATAAGATCACGCTAAAACCGTTGTCTATCAATGCTGCCGCAATAGACGTCAAACCGTAGGGAATGGTCCGCTTGCGCGTGAGATAAAAATCTCTGATAGGGGGTTGAATGAGTAAAATATCGGCCATGCAAAGCCCTACCGGCAATCTACAGCAGAATACGGAAAAGAAATTATCAAATTAATACCATCTTAAATTCGGCTCAGACCTTGTTTTGATGCTTGTTCAAGAAAGGTTTCAAGGGGCACCGTGTCCATCGCAATACCGGTTTTAGGTTTGTTTGCCATTTTGAATGAAGGCTAAGGCCTGCCTGAGTCTTTGCAGCACGCGCTTTTTTCCGAGTACATCTATGATTTCAAAGATACCGGGGCTGACCGTGGTGCCGGTTAGCGCCACGCGAACGGGTTGGGCGATTTTGCCCAGTTTGAGGCCGGTTTGCATCATTACATTTTTAAAGGCATTTTCCAAATGTTTCTCATCAAAAACATCCAATTTTTCCAACTCATCGGCCAACATCGCCAGCGGCGCGTTGGTGGCTTCTTTTAAAAACTTCTTCGCGGCTTTAGTTTCATATTGGATGGTTTCCGCAAAATAAAACTGGGCGCCTTCGGCCATCTCGATGAGTGTTTTGCTGCGGGAACTCAGCGTGGGAATTATTTTTTCGAGATCGGGGCCTTTTTCAATATCGCTCTCTTGTGCTTTTAGAAAAGGCATGAGATGTGGTATTAGTTTGCTTGGAGATGCCGCCTTGATGTGATCGGCATTGAAGGCCAGCATTTTTTCGGTATCAAATATTCCGGGAGAACGTCCGATATTTTCAAGGTTGAATTTAGCAATCAGCTCATCCGGCGTAAAAAACTCCTGATCACCATAGGACCAACCCAAACGCACCAAGTAGTTGTTTACCGCCTCTGGCAAGAACCCCATGTCGCGATAGGCTGTTACCGACATGGCACCATGCCGTTTGCTCAAACGACTGCGGTCTTGACCCAGCACCATGGGCACGTGGGCAAAATCCGGGAGCTCACAATTCAACGCCAGAAATAACAGAATCTGTTTGGGGGTGTTATTGACGTGATCGTCACCGCGGATTACCGTATTAATTTCCATGGTAATATCATCCACTACAACAGCGAAATTATAGGTGGGCATTCCATCACTGCGGCAAATAATAAAATCATCCAGCTCGCTGTTTTGAAACACGATGTTGCCTTTAACAAGATCGGGCATCACCGTAGTGCCGGTCAGCGGCGATTTAAATCGAATAACAGCACCCTCTTTTTGCTCGAGTCCTTTTTTCCGACAGGTACCATCATATTTTGGCTTGCCACCGGTGGCCGTCGCTTTTTGGCGCATAGCTTCAATGGCTTCAGGTGAGCAGGTACAATAATAAGCACGACCCGTATCAATTAATTTTTGAAGGTACTCTGCATAAATTGCCAGCCGCTTAGATTGAAAAAACGGCCCTTCATCCCAATCGATTCCCAACCATTCCAGTGCTTCAAATATTGCATCAATCGATGCCTGGGTCGATCGTTGCGTATCGGTATCTTCAATGCGCACAACAAATTTGCCTTGCATATGGCGGGCATACAGCCAGTTAAAAAGTGCTGTGCGGGCGCCGCCAACATGAAGATAGCCGGAAGGGCTTGGTGGGAACCGAGTGATAACCGATTTCATATGTAAATTCCTTTCATTGGTGTCATCATATTAATCAACGAAGTGCACCCACCGCCAACAAGGCTAATTTGATCGCAGGGCAAGCATATTGGCCTTAAATCAAGATTATGTCGGAATTTAGTTGACAATTACTTACTCTAGTAAATAAAAATAAGGAATAAGTAAAATTATTCGGGCCAATTTAATTGGCCTGCCATTATCGATGGTGTTGCAGCTTGATTGCTAAAGCAATACCCCAAATCATGGCGACCTCGGCTTGCACTCCTAAATCACTATTTTAATTGTATTTTAAAATAGTTGCTCGGCTTAGCCGGCGAATTTAGCTTTCCGGCGTGTGCGCATCTGGGAAAAAGCAAATTTCGGGGCAAAAAACAACCCTAAAGCTATTGACAATTGATATTAATTCAATTACTAGAGGTGCGCACTTGATTTTAGATTAGTGTATAAATATATAGAATTATATCAAATAGTTAGGAGATTGCTTATGGCTGTACCAAAACGTAAAACATCTAAGTCAAAACGTGACAAGCGTCGCACCCACAAAAAAATCGATGCCCCAAACCTGACAACTTGTCCGGATTGCGGCGAAGCCAAACTCCCTCATCACGCTTGCCCAGAATGCGGAAGTTACAAAGGTCGCTCAGTTATTTCAAGCGAAGAAGATTAATATCCCGTCGATTTAATCAAAAAAGGATTTAAAATCAATGGTTTCATCGGATAATGCCAATGAGGGCACATTAAAAGGCCTGGACATCGAATCCAGAGAGATGGTCTTGGAAACCGTCCGGCAGCTTAAAAACAAGTTGCTGGCCAAAGAAAAGATTTTAGAATTTGACAGAAAAGAATTATTCCCTGAGGAAACGATCCGTGAAATGTTAGGACCGGAAATCGGCCTGCAGCTGCTGTTTATACCCGAAGAATATGGCGGAATGGGCGGCGGTGCGCGTGATTGCTGTGCGGTCGTGTGCGAATTATCAAAAATATGTTTGGGGATCTCAACTGCTTTTTTCGCCATCCAGCTCGGTGCAGACCCTCTGCTCGTCGGTGGTACTGAAGCGCAAAAACAAAAGTGGCTGGGAGCTATCGCTGAGGGCAATAGCCTGGTAGCCTATGCGGTAACTGAGCCAGGGGCAGGTAGCAATCTGGCCGCATTGAAAACCAAAGCCAACCCGGTCACAAGCGATTCCGGCGATGTCACCGGCTATAAAGTTAATGGTACCAAACAGTTTATTTCCACAGGCGGTTATGCGGATTTTATCACGCTGTTGGCCAAAACACCGGAAGGCCCGACTTTTTTTGTCGTTGAAAAGGGCACAACTGGCTTCGACCAGCTCAAGGGTGAAGAAAAGCATGGAATTCGTGCTTCCAATACATCGCCCTTGTCGTTTACGGATGTATTTGTACCGATAGAAAACCTGATTGGTGGTGTCCCTGGAGTGGGGCTCAAACAAGCAAACAAAGTGTTTGGCTATACCCGCCTGATGGTCGCGGCCATGGCACTCGGTGCCGGCCAAGCGGCTCTCGAAATTGTTATTCCATACGCCAAAGAAAGAATTCAATTTGGCTCGCCCTTGTCGGAAAAGCAAGGATACACCCATAAACTGGTGGTTCCCAACGCTGTCCGATTGGAAGCGGCTTCAGCCCACATGGATGAAATCGCAACACGGTTGGATTCAGTTGATGAAGATTTACAAGTAGAGGGATCCATTTCAAAATATTTCACCACTGAAATGGCCAATAAAACAGCTGACGATGCTATGCAGGCTTTGGGAGGATACGGCTACATCACCGAATTCGAAGTCGAGAAAATCAAACGTGATGTTAAAATCACGTGTATTTACGAGGGTACCAGCGAAATACAACAAAATATCATCAGTACCTTTCGATGGAAAATCACCCGTAAATCAAAAGGACAATTTTATCAATCCATGGCCACTGAAATGGACCAACTGGAAAGCGACATTCCCGGTGTCGGCTGCCGCTACTACAGTCTTGCGGCCAATGCGCTCAATGCCACCATCAATATGGTCCACGATAACCGCTTAACACGGCAGCAGTTTGTGATGTTCAAATTAGCCGATATGATGGCCTTCACGGAAGTTGGGATCAGCTTTGGCCGCAAGGCGGCCAAGCTTTTCGCAGCCAAAGATCCAACCGCAGAAAAAATTGGTTTGATGTCCAGACTATTTGCCAGTGATGTGGCCCAACTAGTTGCTGGCAATGCGCTTGCGATCATATCCGGATGTGGGCTGTTTGACGCCAATGCGGTATCTGAGTTTAAAACCACCATCGGTTATGAAGAACTGATTGTCGGTCAAGCCAACAGTATTGGAACCATGGATAAAATTGCCGACATCCTTTTTGAGAGGTAATTATGGCCGACCTAGCAAAACAAATCGTTGTCGTAACCGGGGCTTCCAGAGGCATCGGTCGTTCAATTTGTGTTGAACTGGCGGATGCTAACACCCAGATTTATTTCAATTATTTTTCACCAGTTGATCTGGATGCGGAAAAAGCGGCTGCCGATGAAACCGAACGACTGGTATCAGAAGCCGGCGGCAAGGCTTTCGGATACAGTGTTAATGTGGCATCGGAAGAAGAATTGGCACAATTTTTCGACACTGTTATGGGTGCTGCTGGCCGGATTGATGTACTAATTAATAATGCGGGAATTACCAAAGATGGATTACTAGTACGGATGAAGGCCGCTGATTGGGACACGGTTATGGATATCAATCTTAAGGCAGTGTTTCGCTGTACTCAAATTGTTGCTAAAATTATGATGAAGCAACGCTATGGGCGCATCATTAATATGGCGTCGGTTGTCGGCGTCATCGGAAATGCCGGCCAGGCGAATTATGTCGCATCTAAAGCCGGCGTTATCGGCCTTACTAAAACCGCCGCTAAGGAACTCGCGGCCCGAAATATCACCGTGAATGCCATTGCACCAGGATATATCGAAACCGATATGACCGCGGTCTTGCCCGAGAAAGCTAAAGAAGCCATGCTAAGCCAGGTTCCCTTAGGGCGCGGTGGTAAACCCGAAGACGTGGCTGCTGCCGTTGCTTTTTTGGCTTCTGATAAAGCGGCCTATATTACCGGCCAAGTAATTCACGTAAGTGGTGGGATGTACATTTGACAAACGGAAAGGAGAAATATCAATGTCAGTAGAAGATAAGGTTAAAAAGATTATTGCCGAGAAACTGAGCGTCGAAATGGAAGAAATTGTCCCCGAAGCGTCTTTTGTTGATGATCTAGGGGCGGATTCACTGGATTTGGTTGAACTGATTATGTCAATGGAAGAAGAGTTCGATATTGAAATTTCCGATGAAGAGGCGGAAAAATTGGTAACAGTCAAAGATGCCATGGATTATGTTGGCGCGCATTCATAAAACAGCGCCCAGCGAAATATTCATACGGCTTTCCGCCTATGTAATGTAATCGATGTATGGCGCGGTCAGGACGGCGCCGGACATATTGTTTCATATTAACAGCAGATCTTGCTGCTGCCGTCTTAGCAACTTAAACAGGAGGTATGCTTGGAACCAAGGGTTGTAATAACCGGACTGGGGCTGATTACACCGTTGGGTATCGGTGTAAAAGAATCGTGGGATGCTTTGTGTGCGGGCAAATCCGGTGTGGGAGAAATCTCTCGCTTTGACACAACTGGATTTGACACCAGAATTGCCGCGGAAGTGAAACATTTTAATCCAGGCGATTACCTGCCCAAAAAAGAAGCCAAGCGTTCAAGCCTTTTCATCGCCTATGCCGTTGCGGCCAGCCGCATGGCTGTGGAAGATTCCGGTATCACCATTAATGATACCAATGCCGATCGCGTCGGGGTTATCACCGGATGCGGTTTGGGGGGGCTGGCGATGCTGGAGCAAACTGCCATGACGCTGCACGAAAAAGGCCCTAAACGCGTGAGCCCTTTTTTCATTCCACTGCTTATTGGCAATATGGCCGCAGGAATGATATCCATCCATTTAGGTGCCCGGGGCCCGAACTCCTCCATCGCTACAGCCTGTGCCGCAGGTTCACATGCGGTTGGAGACGCTTTTAAAGCGATCAAACGTGGATGGGCCGATGCCATGATCACCGGAGGTGTGGAGTCAACGGTGACGCCTACGTGCATTGCCGGCTTCAACGCCATGAAAGCCCTATCAACCCGCAATGATGAACCCCAAAGAGCCTCGCGCCCCTTTGACCGCGACCGGGACGGCTTCGTTGTCGGTGAAGGGTCAGGCATTTTGATTTTAGAAGCTTTGGAACATGCTTTAGAAAGAGGGGCACCCATTTACGGCGAAATGATTGGCTATGGGATGAGCGGGGATGGCTACCATATGACCCAGCCGTCCCCGGATGGCGAGGGTGCCGCCCGCTGCATGCAGGCCGCCATCGATGATGCTAAAATTCCGCATGATGCCATTGGCTATATCAATGCCCACGGGACATCAACACCGTACAATGATCTTTTAGAAACCCAGGCGGTTAAAAATATTTTTAAGGAACACGCAAAATCTTTATGCATGAGCTCCACCAAATCCATGACGGGTCATTTGCTTGGCGGTGCTGGGGGTATTGAAACTATTTTTACAACGTTGGCGGTTCGCCATGGTATCTTGCCGCCAACCATTAACCTCGAAAATCCAAGTGACGAATGTGATCTAGATTATGTCCCGCACAAAGCGCGTAAAAAAGATATCACCTATGCCATGACCAATTCATTTGGTTTCGGTGGTACCAATGCCTCTCTAATTGTTAAAAAATATGACGATTAAAAATATTTAGCATTCCATCGTAACATTGTTCCTAAACGGCCCGGATGAATCCGGGCCGTTTTTCTTTTATCGTAAAGCTGTCGGGATGGTGTCTTTTAAAACGCTTTTTCAATTAACCATTGTTTACTTGGCATCATTTTATAATTAGAATCCATTTTTTTCTTGCGAATATTGTTCCAAGAGTATTAGATAAACGTTTGCATTTTTTCAGCAATAAATATGGTGCATCTCCACACAAAGGGAGTCAATCGATGGGTATCGCTGAATCGGCCGTTATACTGGGTTGTGACCATGCGGCCTTTCCATTGAAAGAAAAAATCAAAGCCTTTCTAACCGCTAAAGGTGTTGAGGTTGAAGATGTTGGCACGCACAGCGAAGCATCGGTTGATTATCCAGATTATGCCATCAAAGTTGCCCAAGCAATCTCAAACAACCAATTTAAACGGGGAATTCTAATTTGCGGCACAGGCCTTGGTATGTCGATGGTGGCCAATAAATTTCCGCATGTCCGAGCGGGTTTATGCAATGATCTATTTAGTGCAATTTTGAGTCGGCAACACAACGACGCCAATATTCTCGTTATGGGTGGACGTGTAATTGGTGAAACGCTTGCCCAAAAAATTGTGGATGCATGGCTAAAAACACCATATGAGGGAGGGCGGCATCAATCGCGCCTTGCCAAATTTGAAAGCTATGCCAAAATTCAATCTAGTATTAAAAATCAATCACAAGAACCAAACTAACTTTGAGAAAATTGACCATGAATTTAAACATCATCCAGGAAATTGATCCTGAAATTTCTGATATTATCGTCAGCGAACGTCAACGGCAATTTAAAACAATTGACTTAATTGCCTCGGAAAATATTGCCAGCCCAGCAGTCATGAGCGCTCAAGCCACAGTGCTGACCAATAAATATGCTGAAGGCTACCCGGGGAAGCGCTATTATGGCGGTTGCAGCTGCGTGGATGCCGCGGAAACGCTGGCCATTAATAGAGCCCGCGAACTGTTCAAAGCCGATTATGTTAATGTACAACCACATTCAGGTTCCCAGGCCAATATGGCGGTTTATTTTGCCATGCTCGAACCAGGCGATATCGTGTTGGGCATGGAGCTGTCGCACGGGGGACATCTTACCCATGGTAGCACCGCTAATTTTTCAGGCAAATTGTTTAAATTTTTCCACTATGGGGTTCAAAAAGACACTGGCCGCATCGATCCTGAAAAAATAACGGAACTGGCTGAAAAACATCAACCCCGAATGATTGTTGTTGGCGCAAGTGCCTATCCACGCACAATCGATTTCGAAATCTTCGCTGATATTGCTAAAAAGACCGGGGCCTATTTAATGGTTGATATGGCGCATATAGCTGGTTTAGTGGCAGCCGGACTACACCCTTCACCGGTTCCCCATGCCGACGTGGTGACGTCAACAACCCACAAAACCATGCGTGGGCCTCGCGGCGGCTTGATCTTGGCAAAATCTGATCTGGCCGACCTATTGAACCGCGCCATATTTCCAGGGATTCAAGGCGGACCGCTCATGCACATTATCGCCGCCAAGGCCGTCGCTTTTAAAGAAGCGCTCTCCGATTCCTTCCGGCAATACCAACAAAAGGTCATTAAAAATGCCCAAATTTTAGCTGATGGCTTAATAGCCAAAGGATTTAAACTTATTTCCGGGGGCACCGATAACCATATGATGCTTATAAATTTACAAGAAATGAGCCTCACCGGAAAGGAAGCTGAGGATATTCTGGGGCGCGTCGGCATTGCCGTGAATAAAAATACGATCCCTTTTGAAACACGCAGCCCGAATATTACCAGCGGTATTCGAATCGGCACGCCGGCCATCACATCACGCGGTATGGGGCCTTTTGAGATGGAAATTTTAGCAACGCTCATCAACCAGGTTTTGAAACAACCAAGCGACGAAGAAATTTTAACGCAAGTTCAGAATGAGGTTGAACATTTGTGCCAACAATTTCCGCTTGAGTTGCATTAACGATAATGCTTCCAAAACCCGGTAGCATTTCGAAATTAAATTACCTTTAGCGCTAAGGCAGACGAATGTCAGAAAATAATCAAAGACCTTCATGGAAAAACTATTTTATGGATATTGCCAGCCTCGTGGCCAAAAGATCAACCTGCACCCGGCGTTCGGTTGGTGCCATTATTGTCAAGGACAAACGTATTCTGGCCACAGGTTATAATGGTGCCCCAAGCGGTATTCGCCATTGCGAAGAAACCGGCTGTATGAGACACAAATTGAAGATTAAATCGGGTGAACGCCATGAACTTTGCCGCGGTATTCACGCTGAACAAAATGCTATCATCCAAGCAGCTTATCATGGCGTTAATATTAAAGATGCTGATCTTTTCTGTACCAACCTACCATGCTCGATATGCAGTAAAATGATTATCAATGCCGGTATTAAGAATATCTATTTCCTGGACGGTTATGCTGACAAAATGTCGGAAGACATGTTAGCAGAAGCTGGCGTACAATTATCGCAGCTCACATCCAGTGGGAAGGAGAATGCATGAAATGCCCGTTTTGTTCGGAAGTTGACAACAAAGTGATTGATTCCAGGCTAAGCAAGGATGGAACGGTTATCCGCCGGCGAAGGGAATGCCTGATCTGTAGCCGTCGTTTTACAACCTACGAGCATATCGAAGAAATCCCGATTATGATTATCAAAAAAGATGGCCGCCGGGAAGAATTTAGCCGTGAAAAAGTACGTTCCGGTTTGCAACGCGCCTGTGAAAAACGTGAGATTAGCATGAATGTCATCGAAGAATTCATTGATGAGCTTGAACGCGATTTAAAGGAAACGGGGGAAAAAGAAATTCCGTCACACAGTATCGGCGAAAAAATTATGATAAAATTACACGCGTTAGATGATGTCGCGTATGTTAGATTTGCTTCAGTTTATCGTGAATTTAAGGATGTGAACGATTTTGTCGCCGAATTAAAAAACCTACTCAGCAATGACAAAGAGGGCAACTAGCAGCGACATTCATCAGCACGTCATAAACTTGCAAATCTCTATCACCACCCAGATGTACACGCCATTGCAGTAAATACGGATCATCCCAGATGAAACCCTTAGATAACGCCGATGACACCCATTACATGCGCTGCGCGCTTGATCTTGCCGTCCGGGGTCGTGGGTATACGTCGCCCAATCCGATGGTCGGTGCTGTAATCGTTAAAAAAGATAAAATCATCGGCCAAGGCTTCCATCAAGCCGTTGGTGAAGCCCACGCCGAAGTCAATGCCCTAAAAAATGCGGGTAAAAACGCTCAAGGGGCAACGCTTTATGTAACCCTTGAACCCTGCAACCACGTCGGGCGCACACCCCCTTGTACCCAAAGCATCCTTGATTCCGGGATAAAAAGAGTGGTGGTGGCCATGCAAGATCCCAATCCACAGGTTGAAGGTGGCGGGATCGAGGTCCTGAAACGAAAAGGCTTGAAGGTCGATGTGGGGATTTGCGAAACAGAGGCCCGCAAGCTCAATGAATATTTCCTTGCGTTTATTACATCCCAGCGGCCGTTTGTTATCTTGAAATGTGCAGCCACCTTGGATGGTCGTATCGCTACCCGCACCGGTGACGCCAAATGGGTATCAGGAAAGGAATCGCGTCAATTTGTGCATCGGTTAAGGCATGCTACGGATGCCATCATGGTCGGGATCGATACGGTTAAATCCGACAATCCCCAACTCACCACCCGTTTGCCAAAAAGGACAAACGGTAAGGCCTGGCGGGATCCAGTGCGCATCATTCTTGATTCCAAGCTAAGTATTGCACCGGATGCACATGTCGTACGACATAATAGCAAAGCAAATACGATTTTGATTGCCAATGAAAATACCCCTACAAACCAAGCTTTGCTAAGAAATAGAGGGGTTGAGATCTTACGGATCCCGGATCAAGATGGACGGACGGATTTAAATGCGCTAATGGATCAACTGGGAGCCAAAGGTATCACTAGCCTATTAATCGAAGGGGGCAGTCGTGTGATTGCATCGGCATTGGCTGCCCGAATTGTTGATAAAATCTGTTTTTTTTATGCCCCTAAAATCTCGGGTGGCGACGACGGTATCCCTATATGCCGCGGACCGGGGCCCGCTAAGATGATCGATTGCATTAATATTAAAAACATCGAAATCCATCGATTTGGAGACGATACCCTCATCGAGGGTTATATCGATAAAAACAGGCGCTTTTGAAAGCTTCGGCGGTTGCTCTGGCACTCAAAGGGATGGCAATATATAGAAATAATTTTAGTATAAACAACCTTCAGTGTACACTGCCATCAGAGTTTTTGACTTTTGCTTTTTTAAGATTACGTTCTACGTGAGTTTTCAAAGCGATATTGCCGATCTTGGCTATTAATGAAATACCATATAAAAGGCATTTAGATGTTTACCGGTATTATTGAAGGCTTTGGCGTTGTTGTCGAAACAACTTCATCCGGACTGGGCAAGCGTCTGGGATTTAATTCAGATTTTACCCTTGAAAACACAAATATCGGGGACAGCATCGCGGTAAATGGGGCATGCCTCACCGTGGTTGCGCTGAAAAATCACAAACAATTTCAGGCCGATGTATCTCCGGAAACACTACGGACAACAAACTTGGGAAATTTGCGCATCGGACAGCAAGTGAATCTTGAACGCGCCCTGCGCCTTACACAAAGAATTGACGGCCATTTGGTATCAGGACATATTGACGGAATTAGTGAGATTAAACATATTGCCACCAAAGGCAATGCTTGGATTATCACCATCGGTGTTTCATCTGATTTATCGCGCTACATGATTCAAAAAGGGTCTGTAGCAGTTGATGGTGTGAGCCTAACCATTAATGAATGCGGAGTTGATTTTTTCCAGGTAGCCGTCATTCCACATACAGCGCAAAAAACCACCATAGCGCTAAAAAAACAAGGTGATTTGGTAAATATCGAAACCGACCTGATTGGCAAATACATCGAAAAATTTGTGACCAACTCCGCAAAGGCCAATCCGAAACATGCAGGGGCAAAAAAGAGCATCGACCTGGAACTCTTACAAAAAACTGGTTTCATTTAACAACGAAAACTGCTCTTTGGCAATAATTTCGCCTTGAAACCGATAAAAACGAAAACCCACTAATAGGAGTGTAAATCAAATATGCCACATATTACCATCGAAGATGCTATTAAAGATATTCGTGCCGGAAACATGGTGATTCTGGTAGATGACGAAGATCGCGAAAATGAAGGCGATCTTTGTATGGCAGCTGGAAAAGTAACTCCCGAAGCAATAAATTTTATGGCCAAATTCGGTCGAGGGCTCATTTGTTTATCCATGACCGGCGCGATGATTGATCGGCTGGAATTGCCGATGATGGTCGGCAACAATACATCACCCTTTCAAACCGGTTTCACGGTATCGATTGAAGCGCGCTGTGGTGTAACAACCGGCATTTCAGCAGCAGATCGCGCCACCACGATTGCCACCGCCATTGCAGACGATGCGCGCCCGAGCGACCTTGTCCGGCCGGGGCATGTATTTCCATTGCGCGCGAAAGACGGCGGTGTAATGGTGCGCACGGGCCAAACCGAAGGCTCTGTTGATTTGGCCCGACTGGCAGGCCTTAAACCGGCAGGGGTAATTTGTGAGATTATGGATGAGGACGGCACGATGGCCCGCATGCCAGCGTTGGAAAAGTTCAGCGAAGAACACGGTATTGGTATCTGCACGATCGCCGATCTCATCGAATACCGCATGCGCACAGAGTCTTTTGTCCACCGGGCGGTCGAAGCCCAGGTTCCCACTTCATTTGCCGGTGAATTTAAAGTTATTGTGTATGAAAATGATGTAGAGGATTTACAACACGTGGCCTTGGTGAAAGGTGAGATTAATCCTGCCAAACCGATTCTGGTCAGAGTCCATTCAGAATGCTTAACCGGCGATATTTTCGGTTCGTTGCGATGCGATTGCGGTGATCAGCTTCGCCGGGCCATGGAAATGATGGATAAAGACGGCAGCGGCGTTTTTCTTTACGTCAGGCAGGAGGGGCGTGGTATCGGACTGGTCAATAAATTGAAAGCTTACATTTTGCAAGACCAGGGATTTGACACGGTGGAAGCCAACGAAAAACTTGGTTTTAAACCCGATCTTCGCAACTACGGTATCGGTGCTCAGGTACTGGCTGATCTGGGCGTCAAAAAAATGCGATTGATTACCAACAATCCTAAAAAAATTGTTGGCTTAGAGGGATACGGGCTAAGTATCGAGGAACAAATTCCTATCGAAATCCCTCCAAATGAGCATAACAAATGTTATCTGGAATGTAAGAAACTCAAAATGGGCCATATGCTAAATGTAGATGCCAGCCCGTAATCATCATCCATAATGCTGCCGCTGGTGGGCTGGAAAAGGTTTTTAGTATTCTTCTAATCATCGAAAGGGGAGGCAAATCAATGCCGAAAGTTTTGGAAGGCAATGTGTTGGCGGAAGGCAAGCGGTTTGTGCTGGTCACAAGCCGATTTAATGATTTTATCACCGATAAATTGACCAGTGGTGCTCTTGATGCGCTGACACGCAGCGGCGCTAAGGCTGAAGATATTGATATTGTCAAAGTACCCGGGGCCTTTGAAATTCCACTGGTTGCCAAAAAATTAGCTCAAAGCGGGCGCTACCATGCCATTATCTGCCTGGGAGCCGTTATTAGGGGTGCAACCCCTCACTTTGATTATGTTAGCGCGGAAGTTAGCAAAGGGGTCGCGGCCGTGAGTTTAGAAACCGATACGCCGGTCATATTCGGTGTGATTACAACGGATTCCATTGAGCAGGCCATTGAGCGGGCAGGTACCAAATCCGGCAACAAAGGTTGGCATGCCGCCCTATCCGCTATCGAAATGGCCAATTTAATCGAAGCCGTGGACCGCGCCTAGAATGGGATATCGACGCAAAGCGAGGGAACTTGCCATGCAAGCCCTCTATTATATGGACATGCGCCACAATTGTTCCAATCACATGTTGGATAATTATTGTCATAGTTTTATGTCTGAAGATAAAAATATTCCCTTTTTTGGGGAGCTGGTTAGGGGGGTGATGGCGCTTCGCAATGAAATTGACCAAGTTATTGAACGCTTTTCGAATAACTGGAAAATTAACCGTATGCCGTGCGTCGATCGTAACATTATTCGCATTGCCGTCTATGAATTACTAAATTGTAATGACATTCCCCCTAAAGTGTCGATTAATGAAGCCATAGATATTGGCAAAAAATACGGTACGAAAGATTCAGGCGCTTTTATTAATGGTATTTTAGACAGCGTTCATTTAGCCCTTGAAAATAATGAAATTCAAATCCATCAAAATGTTATCTTTGAATCTGAAGAAACGCTTGAAGGTTAAAGCAATAACCAGGTCACAACCTTAAAACATATCAAATCGGTATCCAAAAAATTTCCATGGACGAGAGTAAAGATCATCTTCAACGACGATGCCCGCGCCTGGGCGGACCTGTAACATTCAGCTATTGTCGCAATAATAGCGTGGATCTCCAGCCGTGCTGGAAAGCTTTGGATTGCTGGTGGGAGTTGTTTGATGTCACCGAATATTTTCTGGCTTATCTAACCGAGGCTGAGTTTGGCGTAATATTCCGTCGTCGTCCCAAGCCTAAAATTACCAGTATTCTTGAACTCATACAGCAAGCCAAGCAACGAACTGAATAACATGCAGCCAGTTAGGGAGGTTAATTTGATAATCAAAACGCTAACCGTTGGGCCGATTATGGCCAATTGCTTTATTTTAGGGTGTAAAGAAACAAATGAAGCCGTTGTTATTGATCCGGGTGATGAGACTGATCGGATTTTAACTGCCATGGCAGAGGATCAATTAGCATTAAAATACATTATTAATACCCACGGGCATTTTGATCATGTGGGTGGCAACAAATCCCTGCATGAGACAACCAAAGCCGGCATCCTCATTCATGCACTTGACGAGCCCATGCTTAAAAGCCTTGCGGCCAGTGCCGCAGCATGGGGTTTAGCGGCTGAAAATTCCCCCCCACCGGAAAGAACCTTGGCCGATGGTGATACAGTGAGCTTTGGAAAATTCAACCTCGATGTCATCCACACACCCGGTCATACGCCGGGCGGTATCTCCTTGCACATGAATGGTTATGTGTTTGTGGGCGACACCCTCTTTGCGGGTTCAATTGGCAGAACTGACTTTCCGGGTGGCGACTACGGCACACTGATTTCCAGCATCCAAAATAAGCTTTTTCCATTGGGCGATGATGTCCAGGTCTTCACCGGTCATGGGCCTGATACGACCATTGGCCGTGAGAAGCAAAAACGATTCAACCCATTTGTCGGCCTTTAACCAGTAGGCCTACCCGCGAAACAAGCTGAAAACCACTACATTTTACATTAATTACCAGCTGATGGTGTTTCCTATCTGTATTTAGGATTGGATGGGATGTTTAAAAAAGCTTTGGGTTATTTCGATATAAGTGGGATTCTGCAGCTTAGGACTCGAGCGCTCTACTTCATTTTGGTATTTGTTAATACAAACTTTAGGCGTCCTTGCGATTAATCAATTTGCCGGTTTGAAACTGTAGACTCTGCCGCTTTAAAATATCATAATATATCAAAATTTGTTGGCAGTATTGAACCGGTTCCATACCGCGGCAATAACCATAAACCGCGTCTCGGTAATATTTTTTAAATCGCAATAACGGCAGAGTTTGTCTTATAGAGCCCCATCTAGATGGATCCAAATTCTTGCGCTGGGCCAATTTTTGAGCATCCCTTACATGCCCTTGACCCACATTATAAGCTGCCATGGAGATTAAGAGTCGATCCGACTCCGCAACATCATCAAAATAATTATATAATCGGCGTAAATGTCGCACACCCGCAAAAATATTTTCAGCTGGGTTGTAAATATCATTCACACCTAAACTACGGGCCGTTTTCTTGGTTAATTGCATTAAACCAAAGGCCCCCGCACTGCTTCGGGCCCGGCGATTGAAATGTGATTCCTGATAAATAATCGCCGCAATCAAACGCCAATCAAAATCATATTTTCTGGCTGCTTTTTTAATCAACCGATCATAGCGCGGCAGCCGCTTCCTTATGCGCCGATGAAAAGCACTAAGATCAGTATAATCAAAAGTGTCCACGTGAGCATAATAGCGATGGTAAATTTCCGCGAATTGGCCATTGTTTTTAGCGACCAGCAGAAATTCATTTATTTCGGCCAATAACTCGGGGGCGTTGGGATGCGTGGCCCAACCCAACTGTTGTTCCACATTGATTGGTCCGGCAATAAATACTTGAGGATAATAGCGTCGATTAAGTTTGGCCACGTGACTATCGGCAACGGTTATGCTAATTTCATCCACGGCGACACGCCGAATAAGTTCCTCAGTTGGCAGATCATCGTGGGCTTTAAGCGTAAAATAGATGCCATCCTGCCGCAGTTTTTCCAGGCGTTCATGATAAGTGGATCCTTTTCTAATGTGGACCGTTTTTCCGGTCAAATCTTCAGCCCAAAACACATTCGTGTTTGCGCGATTAACGATAAGTCTTTGCCGAGTAGTCATATAGCCATTTGAAAAAGCTGCCTGCTGGCGTCTTGTGGGCGTAATCGCCAAATTGGCGGCTGCAAACGCACCGGGATTCTGATCTAATACCGACAATAGGTCATCCCACGTGTCGACCAACTGAACTTTCAGTTCTAACCCTAAAGAATCAGCAAAAGCACTGGCCAGTTCAAACTCAAACCCCATGGCCTGGTCGCGATAAAGATAATAGCTATGCGCGTCATTGCGGGTGATGAGGGTTATGTGACCGGTTTTGCGGATTTGGTCTAGGGAAATCACCCGATTTTTTTGGCGGCAACCCGCGACCACAAAGGCTGTTAGGAAAAAAACTAGTACACATGTTGTTATACGAATAGTCACAATGGTATGGATGGTTTTTCGACGCATCGATGGTTTCCAAAGTTTTACAATAATGGCACTAAAATCGTATTATAAAGGAAACGTATACAAAAACAAATGCCATTCTCAGTTCTTATTTTACTTGAATAGCCTGGGGGCGGTCTGTTAATGGAAAACAGAATAGCGCAGCTCTTCAAGATGTATGATGAGTTATCATAAGACCGCTATTTTAAGTGCACAGCCGGTCTCAAAGTGCCTGTGGTATGCAAACAGATGCACTTGATCCATCTTAATCGTATCTTATGGTTAGACATAGTCTCGATAATAAATTGTCATAAAAGGCCGACTACAAATTTGGTTTTTATACAAAGAGCCTCTTGCGGGTAATTAGCTAGCCTATATTTGTCATATCGACCGTTTTAATCTCTTTTTTTATTTTTTTTGCCATGTCTAATTCAATTATTCGGAAAAAAACCAAACAACTATTTATTGGATCGGTACCAGTCGGCGGAAATGCACCTATTTCGGTGCAATCAATGACCACTACGTTCACCCAAGATGTAGCGTCCACTGTCACTCAAATCAAACGACTGGAAAACGCCGGTTGTGAAATCATCCGAGTGGCTATTCCCGATCTGGAATCTGCTCAAGCCATTGCCGCCATCAAAAAGCAAATTAAGATACCACTGGTAGCAGATATTCATTTTGATCATCGACTGGCCATCGCCGCAGCCAAAGCGGGCGCCGATGCACTTAGGATAAATCCAGGAAATATCGGAAATAAAACGAAGGTGGCCGAAATCGTCCATTGTGCTAGAGATATGAATATTCCGATTCGTATCGGCGTTAATTCAGGTTCCCTGGAAAAAGACCTACTCAAAAAATATCAGAAGGCCAGCGCAGAGGCTATGGTAGCAAGCGCCTTGCGCCATATTGAATTATTGCATGCAATGGATTTTCATTCGATTAAAATCTCATTAAAAGCATCCGATGTCGCTCGAACGGTGCAGGCCTATCAAATATTTGCCGCCCGTAGCGATATACCGCTGCACGTCGGTGTTACCGAAGCCGGGGGGCTTTATTCAGGCATTGTAAAATCTGCTCTGGGAATCGGCATGCTGTTAAATGAGGGGATTGGGGATACCATTCGCGTTTCTTTGACGCGTGATCCTGTGGAGGAGGTTCGGGTAGGATTCGAAATCCTCAAAGCCTTAAATATTCGTCACCACGGCCCTGATATCATTTCTTGTCCTACCTGTGGTCGATGTAACATCAATCTTTTTGAAATTGCTGATGAAATTGAGAAAGCGTTACTAACCAAATCTGTGCCGGTAAAACTGGCCATCATGGGGTGTGTGGTCAATGGCCCGGGTGAAGCCAAAGAGGCTGATATTGGTATAGCCGGCGGGGACGGCACCGGCATTTTGTTTAAAAAAGGCAAGGTCATCAAAAAGGTACCAGAAAACCAACTTATTGAAGTACTTTTAGCAGAAATTGAAAAGTTTGAAAGAGATTAAATATCGATATGGCATTCCATTGCATACTTTAACCAATCTTATGGCTGGGCTCTATCCATTTGGGAGTATAACAAAAACAACGGATCTATAGATCGTTATATCAAATTGGGAACACGGCTAATTTTAAAGGCGAAAGGAGAATAATGAGCAAACAATCAAAACAGACTGCCATCAGTCCATGCCGGGCAGATGATTATCCGGAATGGTACCAGCAAGTTATTAAAGCTTCAGATCTAGCCGAACGGTCTTCAGTTAGGGGCTGCATGGTAATTAAACCCTGGGGATACGGTCTGTGGGAAAATATTATGCGGGTAATGGATTCACTGTTTAAAACCACCGGTGTCAAAAACGCCTACTTTCCCCTCTTTATTCCTTTGAGTTTTTTAGAAAAAGAAGCGGAACATGTGGAAGGCTTTGCCAAAGAGTGTGCCGTTGTATCCCATCATCGGCTTGAAAAAGGACCTGAGGGTAATCTGGTGCCGGCGGGCCCCCTGACGGAACCATTAATTGTGCGACCAACATCGGAAACCATCATTGGTGATTCCTTTGCTAAATGGATTACAAGCTACCGAGATCTTCCCTTGTTGATCAATCAATGGGCCAATGTCGTCCGTTGGGAAATGCGCACACGCATCTTTTTACGAACCAGTGAATTTTTGTGGCAAGAAGGCCACACCGCGCATGCCACCCGGGAAGAAGCCGAAGAACGCACTCGCTTGATGTTGGATATATATGCCCAAACGGCCGAAGAATACCTGGCAATGCCGGTGATCAAAGGACATAAAACCCCTTCGGAACGTTTTCCGGGAGCGGTGGACACCTTAAGTGTGGAAGCCATGATGCAGGATTACAAAGCACTTCAATCCGGCACATCCCATTTTTTGGGCCAAAATTTCGCTAAAGCCTCCCAAATTACCTATCAAACCGCTGCAGAATCAGAAGAATACGTCTGGACAACTTCCTGGGGTTCTTCAACCCGATTAATTGGCGGCGTGATTATGACGCATGGCGATGACAATGGCATTATCCTACCACCTAAAATTGCACCGTCACAGGTGGTACTATTGCCGATCATTCGCAAACCCAAAGAACGTGACGCCGTGATGCACTACACGGAAAGCTTAGCCCAAGAATTAAAATCGATTAACTATCATGGCCATGCTATTCAAGTGGAAATTGACAACCGAGATATTGGTGGCGCTAGAGGATGGGATTGGATTAAAAAAGGTATCCCATTGCGGGTTGAAATCGGGCCCCGGGATATTGACGCCGAATCGGTTTATATCGGTCGTCGAGACAAAGACCCCAAAGATCGCCAATCGATTTCCCGCAACCAGTTTGTACGGGAATTGACCACTGTTTTGGATGATATTCAAATCTCTCTTTTTGAGCGTGCATTGGCTTTACGCAAGGCCCACACTCAGCACATCGATGATAAACGCCAGTTTATTGACTTCTTTACCCCTCGCAATCAAGAAAAACCAGAAATTCACGGTGGATTTGCTTATTCGCATTGGTGTGGTGCGGAAACGTGCGAAGCTCAAATCAAAAACGATTTGAAAGTGACTATTCGATGCATCCCCATTGAGGCTGACCAGGAAAAAGGAACATGCATATATTGCAATCAACCGAGCACTCAAAGGGTAGTATATGCCAAAGCGTATTAGACGACATGCATTGTCGCAAGCTGAATAGGTTGAGCACACTTTCGCAATGGGCAAAACCAAATTTAGGTGCAATTAACATTGGTGTGAGGTTGCCACATGGCAAACACATCAAAATGCCTCGTTACCGACGAACCAGCCGCACTCAGAAATTGGTCTGATTTAAAGCATAAATGATTCGTATTAATGACATAATTGAAAAAATAACTGCCTACAATCCCTCCGTTGACGTGGATATTATTGACAGGGCTTACATATACTCAGCCCGTGTACATGAGGGCCAAATTCGTCTATCCGGAGAGCCTTATCTATCCCATCCCCTGGAGGTTGCCGATATCCTTGCTGGCATGAAGTTGGATGTCACCAGTGTGGCCGCCGGCCTGCTGCATGATGTGATAGAAGACACGGATGCCTCACCAAAAGAAATTAAGGAGATCTTCGGCTCTGATATCTACCATATTGTTTCCGGAGTTTCGAAGTTAAGTGGGCTGCCATTAAAGGGCGCCCAAGCCCGGCAAGCGGAAAGTATCCGCAAAATGATTTTGGCCATGGCCAATGATATTCGTGTCATCATGATCAAGCTTGCTGATCGTCTGCACAACATGCGAACACTAGAATATCATAGCAGATCCAAGCGAACGGAAATTGCCCAGGAAACATTGGATATATACGCGCCGATTGCGGCACGGCTTGGTATTTATTGGATTAAAAATGAACTGGAAGAAATCTCATTCAGATATTTGCAGCCGGATATCTGCGCTGAAATCGAACAGCTTGTTCAAAAAGACCGTGTCGAAAGGGAAAATTTCATCGATTCGGTACAACAATTTATTAAACGTAAAATGGAAGAAAACCATCTCAAATGTGAGGTGCTGGGCCGTTACAAAAACTTTTATAGCATCTATCAAAAAATGCTAAATCAAAACCTAAAATTTGAAGATATCTATGATGTCATCGCATTTCGTATCATTTTAGACTCCATTCCGCAGTGCTACGAGGCGTTAGGCATTATGCACTCGCTATGGAAACCGATTGCCAAAAAATTTAAAGACTATATTGGTTTTCCTAAACCGAATATGTATCAATCGTTGCATACCACTCTCATCGGATTTTCAGGCGAGCGGGTTGAGATTCAGATTCGCACCCACGAAATGGACCGTGTCGCCCAATCTGGAATCGCGGCCCATTGGAGCTATAAAGAGGGCCAACATGTTGATGAAAAAGTCAGCCAAGCATTTGCCTGGATCCAAAATCTGGTCGAAAACCAAGCCACGGTTCAAGACCCCGATGAATTTCTTGAGAATGTGCGTATTGACTTATTTCCGGATGAAGTTTACGTTTTTACACCCCAAGGCGAAATCAAAACCCTTCCCAAAGGCGCCACTCCGGTTGATTTTGCGTACATGATTCATACCGAAGTGGGCAATCAATGCACGGGTGGTAAAGTCAACGGTCGAATGGTTCCGTTGAGTCATGAGCTGAAGACTGGTGATATTATCGAAATCGTTACCACCAAGAATCATCATCCCAGTAAGGATTGGCTTACCTTCGTAAAAACCGTTAAGGCGCGTTCAAAAATTCGACATTGGATTAAAACCCAGGAAAAGGAAAGGAGTCTCAGCCTTGGCCGTGAAATGCTGGAAAAAGCGTTTCGCAAATATCGGTCAAATTTTAATACGATGATAAAGTCGGCCGAAATAAACAAGGTTGTTGAACACTTCGGATTCAAAACAACGGATGATCTGATTGCCAGCGTCGGTTATGGCAAGATTACGCCGCTGCAGGTAGTACGCAAATTTGTTACCAAAACAGATGAAGACGAACAAGATTCCATATTCAACCGACTAATCGGTCGTGTTCGCAAAAAGAAACCCAAAACCGGAGTGGTGGTCCATGGCATCGATGATATTTTGGTTCGCTTCGGCAAATGCTGCCAACCGGTACCGGGAGATCTGATTGTGGGCTACATCACACGTGGATATGGCGTAACGGTTCATCGCAAAAATTGCAAAAATGCTCTCGGTATGAATCCAGAGCGGCGTATCGACGTCGAGTGGAATGCGGAGGTTGCTGAAAGTTATCCGGTTAAAATTCGGGTTCTATCCATTGATCGGGTGGGGCTACTGGCTGATATTGCCGCCACTATCAACAAAGAAGGCGCCAATATTGTCAGCGCCGATACACAAACACGGGAAAATAAAACCGTGGACAGTTTTTTTACGATTGTAGTTGAAAACACCGGGCAATTGAAACGTACCGTAGCAGCCCTGAAAAAGGTAAAATTAGTGCAGGAAGTAAAGCGAATTGAAAATTAGCTATGATGCCCTTTGACAAACTAGGGCGCTTTGGTAACATGACCGGTTTTGATGCAGGTGGTACAGACAACCATCTTTTTCGTCTGACCGTTATGCAGTGCCCGCACATTTTGCAAATTAGGTTTAAATCGGCGCTTGGTAATATTATGGGCGTGACTCACATTGCTTCCCACCATCGGCTTTTTGCCACATATTTCACATACTCGAGACATTGTTTGCTCCTTTAAATCGATCCATATTGGTTATATCCCATTTCGCTGAAAACAGAGCGAAGCTATTTACAAGAAAAACAATCATATGTAAAGGCTTATTTTGAGTCTGCTTCGTTTCTCAGTCGATCCTGACACAAAGCGATGTAATGCAAGGCTTCATGATGAATTCCAACGTCGGGATAATCTTTGATGACCGTTTGAAAACGATACAAGGCCGATTTGTAATGCTTGGATTTGTAGTAAAACCGGCCCACATATAAATCATGGCCGGCCATACTCTGTAGGCAGCGCGTTACTTTTTCCCGCGCTTTGCGGGAAAACTCATCCTTGGGAAATTGCTTGCGTAACCGCCGAAAAGTTTCCAGTGCCTTGGCAGCGGTAGATTGATCACGGTCGACGGTATCGATACGCTCAAAGTAACATAGACCAATTTGGTAGACTACATAAGGAATTGCTTCGTTGCGCGGATGTAAGTTTTCAAATTCCTCATAGGCAAAAATGGCCTCTTCGTATTCTTGGCGCATATAGTGGGCATCAGCGATTTTTAACTCGGCTAGTATCGCATATTTACTAAACGGATACCAATCTTTGAGCTTTTCAAAATTATCGATGGCACCGCGATAATCGCCGCTCTCGTAAGCATCCATGCCATCGGCCGCTAACTCTGGCGCTGATTTTTCCTCTTGTACTTCAAAAAGGGCACAACCAATAACGGTAAACATGCAAACGCTTACCAAAAAAAATCCTAGCATAGCGCGCTGGATTGGAAGGGACGCCAACATTTTGATATAAGTATTTAGCCGCAAGGGGATTGAAAAAGTTTTTTCACAAAAAAACTGGCGGTAAACTGGTTAGTTTGCCGCCGATCGTAAATTATTGCCAGGCCGAATGGTGCAAGAACTATAATAAACTTTTAAGAGTTTCTTCCAGCTTGGATTTTGCTACCATACCCGTAATTTGATCAACAACATTTCCTTCTTTGAAAAAAATCAATGTTGGGATCGCTTTAATACCGTATTTGCTCGGTGTTACCGGACTGTCGTCTACATTGCATTTCGCAAATATAACCTGGTCGCCATAGGTACCCTTTAATTCGTCGATAATCGGTGCAATTGCACGGCAGGGGCCGCACCAGGGCGCCCAAAAATCTACAAGGACCGGCAGGTCCGCCTGAAGGACTTCATTTTCAAAACTCTCATCATTAATTTCTAAAACACCTTCTGCCATAATTTGTATCCTTTCTCTAATAACGATATAATTTGCAAAATAATAGTAATTTGGATAATGATTGTCAACCACTGCGCGGACGGGGTCATAGGGCTTCTGCCTCGGCTGGGTTAAAGCACAGATCGTTTAGTGGAAACATACAGCTTAAATTGCACCTGGAGGTTAAATATGGCGCCTTTCATTCGAATTGGCGTGCTGATATCGGGGGGCGGCTCCAATCTGCAAGCAATCCTGGAAGCTTGCGCAAAGACTACCATTAGCGGGAAAGTGGTTTTTGTCGGAACCGATAATCCGTCCGCAAAAGGACTGCGCTGGGCAGCCAAGTATGATATTCCCACTTTTGCAGTGGATTACAACGCCATCATAAGTGGATATCACCCGGCAACGGCCGCCTTGCAACTACCGGAAGACTTTGACCTTGAAGATGTATTGTCCAAACAACACATTTTTAAGCATGGCGAACATAAACAACATCTCGAAGCTTTTTTTCTGACACGTGCCATTGCTGAAACGGGCTTGCTGGAACAAATTCAAGCGCATCCATTTGATCTTTTGGTGTTGGCTGGCTTTATGCGTACGCTGAGTCCGTATTTCATAGATCATATCGTTCCAAATCCTGCTGAACCGCGGATCATGAATATTCATCCGGCTTTGTTGCCCTCATTTCCCGGTATTGATGGTTATGGCGATACATTTCGGTATGGATGTAAAGTAGGGGGATGCACGGTCCATTTCGTTGATTATGGTGAAGATACGGGGCCCATAATCGGACAAACGGCTTTTCAAATTCAGCCAAATGATACGCTTGAGTCGGTCAAAAAAAAAGGTCTTGAGTTGGAATGGCGCCTTTATCCGCAGTGTATCCAGCTTTTTGCGGAGGGTCGATTGAAGGCTATTGAACAGGAATTTCACCAAGCAAATGGTAAAAGATATCGCCGTAAAGTTGTTAAGATCCAGGAAGTTTAGGCATTTTAACTTAAGACTTTGGCCATTAAAGGAAAAGCCACAAAGGTTCCCACAGCACTCCCTAAATTGGTAAACACAACGACCAAAAGAATACGCGTAATCTTATTTCGCCAAAACCCTTGCATGGAAGTTATGTCTTCCTGAAGGCGTTCGAAATCTATAACCTTCGGCTTACGTAAAAATGCCTCAACAAGACCCGATACCCACCCCGCAGCAATCATAGGGTTAAGTGAGGTGAGTGGCGCAGCCAGCATCGACGATAAAATGGTAAACGGATGGGCCAGAGCAATAATGGCGCCAATGCCAGCTAAAAAAGCATTCACACCAATCCACCATTTAATCATATCAGTACCAGCATCTTTACCACCATGGAAAAAGCCATAAATAATTAATGCGATAATAGCCACCGGTATTAAGTATTTGAACACGGTACCGATTTGTGCTTTGGGTGGAATTTCTTCCAAGACTTGCAGGTCGCAGTTACTTTGCCAATAGGCTTTAATTCCAGGAATATGCCCCGCCCCTACAACAGCGACAATTTTCTTTCCAGGAGCCGTATTGATCCGATGCGCCAGATACTGATCGCGTTCATCAATTAAAATGTCTCGAAGCACCGGCAGCTTATCGCCGACATCGGCGAGCAAGGATTGCAACACATCCTGTTTTTTCATGGCTTCGATATCTTTTTCATCGATTTCCTTAATATCGCCTAACGAAAATATCAGTTGAAACAATATTTTAAGCTTATCCCACCATTTCATTCGGCGCCAGGCCCGCGACAATGTGATTCGAATATCTCGATCGGCAAGTTGAATATGCGCGCCTTGCGCTTGGCCCATCTCAATGGCTTTGATCATTTCCTCGCCCGGTTTCACACCCAGCTTGGCAGCTATTCGTTTTTGGAAAGCGGTTAATAATAAATTAGACAGCAACAGAAAGGCTTTTTTTTCTTTAATTACTTTAATGATATCCGTCTGTTGCCATCGATTTTTTTGAAGGATGGTTTGGTAACGCGATTCGCATAACTCCACACAAACTGTATCCGGCCTTTCATCCTGTATGACCTGCATCACTAGTGCGGTGCTTTGGGGGGACACATGTGCCGTTCCGATCAAAATGATATCGCGGTCTGTGGATGCAAGTTTATGAACCATGTTGTGGTTGTCTAACGTATCCATAATATGTATATGATCATTTATCTTAGCGTTAATGTTTCAGAAAATACGGTTTCAAGACAAGTTATTTTAATGACACCTTGGCTGTTTGGCAAGTAGAAAGACCTAAAAAGGGTGATACACCGGGCTGTACTGGTCTGTTAACATTATAGCTTTTTTGAGATACTCGCTATAATCGGCCAAGATAAATCACTTTAAAATATTTCGAACCGGAACGGCAATTCGCATTGCGTTGATTCGAAAACTAAAATCGATTTATTTTAGAAGGGACTGGGTTGATGACCGCAAACCCAAAATCGTCGATAAAACCCCATTTAATTGCTGCTAAACCCTATTATCTTAAAACCAAAGATGAAATTCAACTGTTCGAAGCTGCCTATGAGGAAAGGTTGCCGGTCATGCTTAAAGGACCTACCGGATGCGGTAAAACCCGATTTGTGGAATATATAGCATATCGATTCAATCGTCCGCTCATAACAGTTGCCTGCCATGAAGACCTATTTGCATCTGATCTAATCGGTCGCTTCTTACTTAAACATAATGAAACAATTTGGAATGACGGCCCCTTAACCCAAGCTGTGCGTCAAGGTGCGATCTGCTATCTAGATGAAATTGTTGAAGCCCGCAAAGATACAACGGTAGTCATTCACCCGCTAACCGATGATCGCCGAACGTTATTTATCGATAAAAAAGGAGAAACCGTTAAAGCGCATCCTGCTTTTCTTTTGGTCATATCTTATAATCCAGGCTACCAGTCGGTTTTAAAGGACTTAAAGCAAAGTACCCGCCAACGTTTTATTTCCATTGATTTTACCTACCCGGAAGCCAATAAAGAGGCCAAAATCGTTGCTCATGAAAGTGGTGTGGCCATCACAATCGCGCGTCAATTGGTTACACTGGCCAACAAAATTCGCAATATTCGTGAACATGGCCTTACCGAGGGCGCCAGCACCCGCCTGCTGATCTATGCAGCTCGTCTAATCAAAAGAGACATACCCATCAACGAGGCCTGCCGCACCGCTATCTGCTTGCCGCTCACCGATGACGATCGGCTGCAGGACACTTTGGCCGAACTGATTGATGATATTTTTTAATTTCAAGTAAAGTGTCTGGGCAGATCAGTGTAAATACTTCATGGATAAAAACAATTACCCCCCCCAAGTAAAACGTCTGCAAAAGACTTATCCGTATCTAGCCAAGGAGGTCATCGGTTGGGTTACCCGCCACCCCAAAATCCTTTCAAAGTCGATGTTGGATCTGATCTGCAAGGATATCCTTTGGGGGTTTTCACAGGAGCAATCATTTGGTGAGGCGATTACACATGGATACCAATCACTGATCAACTGTTGTCGTCCTGAACAGCTTCATTCTTATCACATACAGATAAAAGATGCAGGCCGGCAGGGTCCAAATCAAGGTAAATATATCGCTATCTATATCGCACCAGTCATTGCGACGGGTGATCAGGTCCTTTTGGATCAATTCTTAAACACCGTTCATATAATGCTGCAGAAGGGATTGTATACCCTTAAAAGTCCCCTGGATTTTCTCGCCGAATCATTGAATCGTAATCATTACCGCACATGCAAGGCATTTTTAGAATTATTAAATGCCGTATTTAGCCTAAATCTCTCCTATCGCCAATGCCAATCGATGGCTATCAATTTGCCGCGCGCCATCCGTCAGTTTCCAACCCATAAGCGCTGGTGGCAAACACAACTTTTTACCCAGGTGGTTCAAACCGATATTCAACTGGTTGATGCGTTTATCGATGGCATGCAGAAGGGCTTGCATACGTTGTCACGAAAAGCATTAACGCAGTTTTTGTCAACCGTTAGCGGGTTGGTCCGCCAAAATCTTAAAAAAGCACAACGCTTTTTAGCCTTGGATTCCCAAATCGGCTCAAGCACCTTCAGCGGATTACAAGTTGCGGTCCCATTGAATCAAATACAGTCTCGTTTAAACCGATATTTGCAGGCACGAACGGGTTTAAGCTTGAGCGTGTCGCCGCAACCAAATGGTCCTGAGCCATTAAATTTAAACCCCCAAACGCAGCCAACGGTATACTCTGATGGTCGGTTCATTTATTTGCCGGCAGAAATCAGCCAGTTCGCGACCCGTTCAAAAAATGAGGCGCTTTATAAATGCCTGACAAAAATGGAGGCCTGTTTTTACGAATTTGGCACCTATAATTTCGACTTGGAAAAGGCCCAGCACCGCATTAAAAAAGCCAAAATTAACCCTGATTTTTTACTCCCTCAAACGAAATTATCCAATCCCAATTTTTCGGATCTGGTGTCATTCTTCAACGCATTTGCCAATCCATCTTTAGCTCAGGACCTCTTTACCATATTCGAACATGGGCGGATTGCGCACCGACTAAAGCGAATCTATCCCGGCATTCTTCGACAAATTGCCCCATTTCTTAAACAGGAGCTTCTTAACCGGCACCCCACAGAGAACGACCAACATCCCCTCGTCACGATGTATACACGACTTCTGCTGGGCAATCGGGCTGCGGCGAAATCGGCACGTAATCATGCCGATCAATGGATCGCATCCATCATTGGCCATACACGACAATTGTTGGCCCAAGCTGATTCCGTGGAAACGTGTGCACTTTTGACATTTTGTCATTATCAATCGATAGTTTCAAAATTAAACAATTCAGAAAACGTCGATGCCCCGCCGGATGGCTATCAATCGTTGGCGTTTCCATTTGATTGCCGATTAAGGCCCGATCTCATATTTTGCCACCGCAGTCGATGGGAAAAAATGGCCCAAACCCTGAAGCACCGTCTTGCGGCCAAGGGCATTCACGTCTATAAATCAGACTTAACGCAAAATTTGGCAAAAAATGACGGCAGGTTAGCATCAGACGATGTCCTTGCGGCCATCAACAAACATTCTCACGAAACCGCCTCACACCCCATCGAAAAAGCAATAAAGCCTATCGATATAAACAATGAAATCGCAACGATATTAGCTGACCAAACCCAAATCATTACATCTGATCCTCAATCTGGCTCAGGAAGTTTTTTTTGGTATAAAGAATGGGATTTTAATTTAGGAGACTATTTGAATCGGCATGTCAAAGTATCCGATCAAGTAATGCCAGGCTCTGAAGGAGATTTCTTTGAACAAACGCTGCAAAAACACTCTAATCTAATTCGTCACATACGTTACCTGTTTGAATTACTGCGACCGGAAGGCCTAAAGCTGCTTCGGCAGTGGGTGGAAGGTGATGCATTTGATTACCGTGCGTTGCTGGATTTTGCCGTGGATCGTCGGGCCGGTATCATTCCTTCTGATCGCTTATATATCAAACGAATCAAAAAACAACGCGATGTCGCCGTACTTTTGTTGGTAGATATTTCCCGGTCCACGCGTAACATCGTCCATGGTGCCCGGGAAAGCGTTTTAGAGGTGGAAAAAGAGGCCATTGTATTGTTTTGCGAAGCGCTGCGTGTTGTGGGGGATGCTTTTGCCATCGCCGGTTTTTCAGGAAACAGCCGCTTGGGTGTTGATTATTATCGCATCAAAGATTTCGGGGAACCATTGACGACGGAGGTTCATGCCCGCATTACAGGCATGCAACCACAGCGCAATACACGTTTGGGAGCGGCGATTCGCCATGCCACAGCTGAGCTAGAATCCTTTCCAGCCAAATTTCGGCTGCTGTTGATTTTAAGCGACGGCTTTCCCAACGACTTGGGCTATAAAAAAAAATATGCGGTGGAAGATACCCGCAAAGCTGTCCTTGAGGCCCGATCAAAGACCATCCATGTAAAAGGCGTCACGGTAGACATCGCGGGCGATTCACGTTTAAAAGATTTGTATGGCGAGAAAAATCATTCGGCAATTTCAGACATCCAACAGCTTCCCGATAAACTTGTGCATATATACAGCAGTTTGACACGGTAACAGCGAAATAATTTATATGCAAAATGAAGATTCCATTTTAAAATTAATGGGGATTTATTCAATGCAAAAGGTCCATATACAAAGGCTCATGACGCCATGCTATAAAATAAGGAAATGAATATATGCTGATTCATGATGATATTTACGCGTGGGAGGGATGGGGCGGTGAGTTACAGCTTGCCAGTGGCAAATGCCGCCTACGGCTTTTTAGAGTAACTGAGGATCACTCGGATAGCTTAACCGTTTTACGGCCGACTGTGGCAGTCCTTTCAGATGTTCCCGAATCGGGCATGTCCGTCAAAAGCTGTGTCAGCCATATTGCCACCTCGATCTCAAAAGACTTTAGTTTAGATTACCACCGTGTGCTGTGGTTGGAATATTATCCTGAAAAAACTTATGGTACTAAAAATGAGCACATCATACCAGAACGGATTGAACAAGTCGAATTTACTTGGCTTGATAACAAAGCAATTAAACCCACATGGCGGCCACTCAAAACCCCGATGCGCTCGATTGTCAAAGCGTTAATTGCTGGTGAAGAATCTAAGTAAGAACGGATCTAATGCCGGGCATTGCCCAAAGGCTCTATACTAGCCAAGGTTTCATGGCCGACTTGTGCAATCCGATTTCTGCGCAGATTTTCATAATATCATCAGAAGCATCCTTCTTGCCATTTTTAGAAAGTAGCTTTTTAAATATTTTCATAATGATGCACCTGCAATTGTGCCGCTAAACGCTACAAACCCTTCCAGTAAAAAGTAGCGTTATCCTTAAAGCTTACCAACAATCGAATACCATATATCTATTCACAAGGCCCCAGAAGATATTTACCCTCTAACCACTGTTTTACAAAATAGCCGGTAACCGTAATATCCATATTGGCTTTTTGAGCGGACTGATCTAATTTTTCTAAAACTTCCGACACTCTAGCGGGTCTTCCCAACAAAGCATAAATCTTGATACTCCGTTTATAGTATCCAACCGCAGCCTCATGTCGGTTCAAGTGGCTGTGAGCCTCGCCCAAGGCGGCCAGATCGTCGGCCAGCCCTTTGTTAAAGCCCGCACCTTGATCGGCGGCTAAGGCTAAGTGAAACTGATCAACGGCTTGCGCGGGCCGGCCCGTAGCACGCATTAATTTGCCCAGGGCGAAATGAATCGCGGCAATCTGTATTTTATTATCCGGCGAAGACAATTCTAAAGCTTGTTTTAATTTCGTTTCGGCCTCGGAAAAATTCTGTTGTTTCAT